>CAZDWY010000030.1:0-29458 GCA_964509345.1 uncultured Alistipes sp. | reverse complement strand
TAAATACTAATACTTTAACCATAGTGGTTGGATTTTTATCGCACCACTACTAAATTAGGATCATATTTTTCGTATCTCCAGCTGTGAAATTATGTGTGGCCAGTGAAGAATAAATTATACTTGTGGTTATGGGGATATGAAAGATTTTTTTTATCTTTGTTGGTGTAATTACAAATCTGTGCCTCTTCAGAGGCGCAATCACATTTCTTCATTCGGATGAATCTCATAACCATGAAAGAAAATACAAAAAACAACGAAATGAGCAGACGCGAGTTTCTGCGTAATCTCGGCATGGCAGGCGCCGGAATTCTGGCAGCTACCAGTCCGTGGCTTTCTGCTTTTTCTGAGGTAAACCATACTCAGAAAGAGCGTTGCCGTCTCGGTATCATAGGTCCGGGTTCTCGCGGACAGTTCCTGATGAGCTTCATAGCTCAGAATCCTAAGGCTGAAATAGTTGCTCTTGCCGACATATACGAGCCGTCGCTTGAAAGCGCCAGAAAGATAGCACCCAATGCTAAGATTTACCGCGATCACCGCGCGTTGCTCGCCGACAAGGATGTGGATGCCGTGATAGTGGCAACTCCGCTCCATACCCACTACGATATTGTGATGGACGCTTTCGATGCCGGTAAACATGTATACTGCGAGAAGACTATCGGTTATACGATGGAGCAGTGTTTCAACATGTACAACAAGCATCTGGAGACGGGGCTGCTGTTCTTCTCGGGTCAGCAGCGTCTGTTCGATCCCCGCTATATCAAAGCGATGGATCTCGTGCATAAAGGGACATTCGGAAAGGTCTCGGCTGTCGAGGCTTTCTGGAACCGCAACGGCGACTGGCGCCGCGAGGTGCCCTCGCCCGAGCTTGAGCGCTTCATCAACTGGCGTCTCTACGGTGAGTCGTCGCGCGGTCTGATGTCGGAACTCGGTTGCCATCAGTTGCAGGTAGGAACCTGGGCGCTCGGCAAGCTCCCCGACAGGGTGATGGGTCACGGAGGCATCACCTTCTGGAAAGACGGACGCGAGGTTCACGACAACGTACACTGTATCTACGGTTACGACACCGGCGAGACCATAACCTATGGTTCGGTGATCTCCAACAAGTTCTACGGACTTGAAGAGAAGATTATGGGAAATCTCGGCACTGTAGAGCCGGAGAATGGCAAATATTTCTTTGAGGAGGTGGCTCCGGCTCCGGCGTTCCTCCAGATGATAAACTCGTGGGAACACGCACTGTTCGATGAAATACCTTTTGCCGGTACAAGCTGGGCTCCTGAAACTGCAAATGTGAATAAAGGCGAGTTCATTCTTGGGGAACGTCCCAAAGGTGACGGCACATCGCTGCTCACCGAGGCATTCGTGGAGGCGGTGATCACCGGTCGCCAGCCCGAGCGTATAGCCGAGGAGGGTTATTATGCAAGCCTTCTCTGTCTGTGGGGTCATGAGGCTATAGAGCGCGGCGAGATATTGCGGTTCCCCGAACAATACAGTATCGACTATGCCCCCTACGGCACTAAGCGTCAGACAATAGTTTCCTAAACCTCTCAGAAACATTTATTTCAAGTGAAAGATATAACTCTAAGCGCCCGGCGCCAGAAAACCGAACTGTGGTATCTGCTTGGCGCGTTCATCGTAGCCAATCTTGTGAATCTCTGGGCGATAAACAGCTACGGCGCCCCGATGAAAGAGGTGTTCACATCGTTTTTCTATGTTCTCACCTTCACATTGTTCCTCTACGCGCTCAGTGTGATAGTAAGGATCGTGATATATGGCATACGGAGCCTTTTCCGCAATCGTATAAACAAATAACTCCCTATAACCATGACCAGCAGAAGAGATTTTCTGAAGACCATGGGTGCATCGGCAGTGACGATGGCGCTCAGTGGCATCGGCGGCGCTATGGCAACGCCTCTTACTTCCCGCGAATGGGATTCGGCAAAGAAAGATAAAGTGAAGATAGCCTATATAGGTATCGGTAACCGTGGCGAGCAGAACATCGACGAGTTCGCCCGCACCGGAATGGTGGATGTGACGGTGCTGTGCGATATCGATATGGGAGCAGCCCACACCCAGAAGGTGATGAACATGTATCCTAAGGCGAAGCGTTTCCGCGACTTCCGCGAGATGTTCGAGAAAGCTTCGGGCGATTTCGACGCCGTGTGTGCTTCCGTGCCCGACCATATGCATTTCCCCATCGCCATGCTCGCCATGGCAAACGGCAAGCATATCTACCTGGAGAAACCGATGTGCCGTACCTTCCTCGAAGGTGAACTCATGATGGAGATGGCACGCCGCCATCCGGAGCTTGCCACTCAGGTAGGTAACCAGGGACACTCCGAGGGCAATTATTTCCAGTTCAAGGCGTGGAAAGATGCAGGCATCATCAGCGATGTCACCGCGATAACCGCCCATATGAACAACTCGCGCCGCTGGCACAACTATGACGACAAGATCCTCCATATGCCCGGCGGCGAGCCCATGCCTGCCGATATAGACTGGGATACATGGACCGGTCCATGCGCCTACCACGGATTCTCCGACAAATATCATCAGGGCAACTGGCGCTGCTGGTACGACTACGGTATGGGTGCTCTCGGCGACTGGGGCGCTCACCTGCTCGATACCGCTCATGAATTCCTCGAACTGGGGCTTCCCTACGAAGTGAGCATGGAATATGCCAACGGGCATAACAGTTACTTCTTCCCCTATTCGTCGACAATCAAGTTCCGTTTCCCGGCGCGAGGCAGCATGCCTCCATGCGATGTGACCTGGTACGACGGTCTCGACAATCTTCCTCCGCTGCCGGCCAACTATGGCGCGTCGGAGTACAATCCGAATGTGCCCTCGACCAATCAGGGCAACACACCGGTAAGTCAGCTTAATCCGGGCAAGATCATTTACGGGCGCGACCTTACATTCAAGGGTAGCAGCCACGGCAGCACACTGTCGATTATCCCGTCGGCAAACGCCAACGATATCAAGGATAAGCTGCCCGAAGTGCCTCAGAGCCCCTCGAACCATTATGTTAACTTCCTCCGGGCATGTCAGGGAACCGAGAAAACCCGCTCGCCGTTCGAAATCAACGGTGTGCTCAGCCAGGTGTTCTGCCTCGGTGTGATCGCACAGCGCCTCAACGACAAGCTCTATTTCGACGCCCGCACCAAGCAGTTTACCAACAACGCCTTTGCAAACGCCCTGCTTTCAGGCATGCCCCCGCGTAAGGGCTGGGAGGATTTCTATAAACTGGTGTAAAACAACGACAATTCAAAAACCAACATATCACAACTGAAAACTGTAATGAAGAAAAACGTAATAATGCTGCTGTGTCTGCTCTGCGCAGCCGTCGGGTCGGCACAGAACTGGCAGCCGCTTTTCAACGGCAAGAATCTCAACGGTTGGAAGCGTCTCAACGGCAACGCCGAGTACAAAGTGGAGGACGGCGCAATCGTGGGAATATCGAAAATGAACACTCCCAACACTTTTCTTGCAACCAAAAACAATTATGGCGACTTCATCCTTGAGTTCGAATTCAAGGTTGACGACGGTTTGAACTCCGGTGTTCAGCTGCGTAGCGAAAGCAAGAAGGAGTATGACAAGGGGCGTGTGCATGGCTATCAGTTCGAGATCGATCCCTCGAAGCGCGCGTGGTCGGGAGGCATCTACGACGAGGCACGCCGCGGATGGCTTTACCCGCTTACCAAGAATCCGGCTGCCCAGACTGCTTTCCGCAACGGTCAGTGGAACAAGGCGCGCATCGAGGCTGTCGGTAACAGCATCCGCACATGGATCAACGGTGTTCCCTGTGCAAATGTGTGGGACAACATGACCCCCGAAGGTTTCATAGCCCTGCAGGTTCACGCTATCGGCGATCCATCGCAGGAGGGTAAGACTGTGGCATGGCGTGATATTCGCATCTGTACCGACGATGTTGAGAAGTTTGCCACCAAAGCAACTGCTGCCCCTGTTGTGAACTGCATCGACAACACTCTTGCTCCTGAAGAGGTTGCCGAGGGATGGGCTCTCCTTTTCAATGGCAAGGATAGCGCGGGTTGGCACGGAGCCAAACTTGATGCTTTCCCCGAAAAAGGTTGGGTTATCGAGGATGGTATTCTCAAGGTGATGCCTGCCGATGGGGGGGAATCCACCAATGGCGGCGACATAGTGACCGACCGCACTTACAAGGATTTCATCCTGTCCGTAGACTTCAAGATTACCGAAGGAGCCAACAGCGGCATCAAGTATTTCGTGGATCCCACGCTCAACAAGGGTGAAGGCTCGGCTATCGGATGCGAGTTCCAGATTCTCGACGATCTCCGTCACCCCGATGCCAAACTGGGTGTGAAGGGCAACCGCAAGCTCGGCTCACTCTACGATCTGATTCCGGCTCCTGAACAGAAACCTTTCGATATCAACAACTTCAATACCGCTGTGGTGATAGTGAAGGGTAATCATGTGGAACATTGGCTCAATGGAGAGAAGCTGCTCGAATATGACCGCAACAACCCGATGTTCAACGCTCTGGTAGCCTACAGCAAGTATCGCGACTGGCCTAACTTCGGCAACCACAAGGAGGGGAACATCCTCCTGCAGGATCATGGTGACGAAGTCTGGTTCAAAAACGTTAAGATCAAGGAGCTTTAAAAAACAGTTCCGATGCCCCATATCTCCCGCACCCTACCGGATGGCGCAGTCGCTGTCTATGTATGGTTTGAGGCCATGCATACCAGGGTGGATATTCTGCTGAAGAGTGATTGTCACACAGAGAGTGGTCTGCTTGAAATAGTGGAGGGAATTAGGAGGCTCATCGCAGATCTTGAAAGGGTTGGCAATCGCTTCGACCCGTCGGCCGAAATCTCCAGGCTGAACAGTCTTCCTGTAGGTGAGGAGGTCGAGATCAGTGAAGCGCTTTATGATATGTTATCCCTTTGTCTGGACTATAACGTCCGGACAAAGGGCTTGTTTGATATATCAGTGTCCTCTCCCGGATATGAGCCGGGAATGCTCGGGAATATCCATCTTAAAGAGGGCAGGCGTTTCAGCCGCGACCGCGAGGATGTGGTTCTTGATCTGTCGGGATTCATAAAGGGGTATGCACTTGACTGCATCCGTGCCTATCTGGAGAAACAGGGTGTTGCCGATGCGCTTGTGAATTTAGGAAATAGCTCGATAATGGCGATGGGGGAGGTTCCCGGTCCGGTAAAGGATGGATGTCTGACAACGTCGGGCAACAGCGATATGTCGCGCCGGCATATCCGGAATCCTCTAACGGGAGAATATATATCGGGAGTCCGGACGGCTCAGGTATTCACTGCCGGTGGAGCCGAGGGTGAGGTTGAGGCTACTGTGAAATTTATAACAGAAACAATAGATAACTAATGAAATTCAAGAATTTGTTCTTTATAGCCGCTTGCGCGGCAGGTATCGTCGCAGGCGGATGCGCACCTTCTTCCGAGGCGAAGAGTAAAAAGGTTGACGATGGTGTGAAAACAACTTTCCAGACTTCGCGCGCGTGGCGTCCGACAATTGATAACCGTGCGGATGCGGTGATGGTTTACGGGGTTGGTGGCAACCCGAGTGACCGCAAGGGAAACGCCAATTTTGAGGAACGTGTGAAGAGCTGGAAGGATAAGGGTTACACCGTCCACTTCATGACAGGAATAGCGTGGGGGGAGTATCAGGATTACTTTACCGGGAAATGGGACGGACAGTGGCATCTCGACGAGGGGCAGGTTACCCAGCAGGGTGATACAATCTGGCACGGGCATATGGTGCCTTACATCGTGCCTTCCGAAAATTTCCTCAAATACATGAAGGAAAACCATGTGAAGAGGGTTATCGATGCCGGTATTGATGCCATATTCATGGAGGAACCGGAATTCTGGGCTCGCGGCGGCTATAGCGATGCTTTCAAGCGCGAATGGAAGGAATATTACGGAACAGACTGGCGTCCGCAGCATGAATCGCCTGAAGCGACTTACCTCTCCAACAAACTTAAATATCATCTTTACTACCGGGCCCTTAACGAGGTGTTTACCTATGCAAAGGAGTATGGCAAGAGCCTCGGGCGGGATATAAAGTGCTACGTTCCAACCCATTCGCTGGTGAACTATTCGCAGTGGCAGATTGTGAGCCCCGAGGCAAGCCTGGCGTCGCTCCCTTGTGTGGATGGCTACATCGCGCAGGTGTGGACAGGAACTTCGCGTGAGCCCAACTTTTTCAATGGTTTGAAAAAGGAGCGTGTGTTTGAGACAGCCTATCTCGAATACGGCTCGATGGAATCGATGACAGCACCTACGGGTAGGAAAATGTTTTTCCTTACAGACCCGATCGAGGATCGCGCCAAAGACTGGGACGATTACAAGCGCAACTATCAGGCAACCTTTGTGGCACAGCTGCTTTATCCCGGTGTGGCTGATTATGAAGTTATGCCATGGCCGGAACGCATCTATGAGGGGCTTTACCGTGTGGGTGCCGGCAGCGATGAGAAAACACGCATCCCCCGTTTCTATTCCACCCAGATGCAGGTTATGATCAACGCTCTCAACAAGATGCCGGTAAGTGAGAATGCCATATCGGGTAGCGACGGCATTGGGGTGCTGATGTCGAACTCACTGATGTTCCAGCGCTTCCCGCTTCATGACGGCTACGATGATCCGCAGCTTGCCAATTTCTACGGGCTCGCTCTGCCGCTGGTCAAGCGTGGCGTACCGGTGAAGACTGTGCATATCGAAAATCTTGAGTTCCCGGCAACTCTGACCGACACCAAAGTGCTGATTATGACCTACTCCAATATGAAACCTCTTGATCCGGCCGCACATACCTATCTCGCAGATTGGGTGAAGAAGGGTGGAAAACTCGTGTTCTGCGGTTCGGATAAGGATCCTTTCCAGCAGATAGAGGAATGGTGGTCGACCGGCGACAATAATTACACAGCTCCGTCGCAGCATCTGTTCTCATTGCTCGGCATAGACCCTGATGCAGCTCAGGGTGAATATGGCGTTGGGAAGGGTACTGTGTGTGTGCTTCGCAACGATCCTAAGGAACATGTGCTCAATGAGGGTGGCGACGGCCGGTTTATCGATGCGGTGACGCGCCTCTACAATTCCTCGAAAGGCTCAGATCTCGCTTTTAAGAATGATTTCCTGTTGCAGCGCGGTCCATATACAATAGCGGCTGTAGTCGATGAGGGTGTCAGCTCCGAGCCTTTGCGTCTGGATGGGAGTTACATAGATATGTTTGATCCTGCGCTGCCGGTGGTCGATGGCTTTGTAGTGGAGCCTGGCCGACAGGCGCTGTTGCTTGATCTTGCCAAAGTAGAAAAGCCGAAACAGCCTCAGGTGCTTGCCGCTTCTTTCCGCGAATCGGACGAGGCTGCATCGAAGCGTTCATATGCTTTTACAGCCAAGAGCCCTATAGATACCGATGGGGTTGCCCGTATTCTTCTCCCCGCTGTTCCTGCAAGTGTGAAAGTTGATGGTGTGGAAACTTTCGATCCTGCTCTCTGGGATGCCGCTTCCCGCACCTACCTTCTCCGCTTCGAGAATCATCCTGACGGTCACAGCGTGGAGTTCGACTGGTAAGGAGTAATAAAAGTACGTAGTTTATAAAATTTACACAAATATACAATCCGTTGTCTTGCACAGAACTATACATTTGGTGTAAAACAACGGATTGATTTTCCATTTGACTCCCTATGCTTGTAAGAACTGTTGCAATCGTTGCTTTGCTCTCGGTCTATTCCACAGCTTTACCTAAGTCTGCTCATGACTGTAAGGAGCAGCAGGCTTGTCCTGCTTATGATTTTTTAAACACCATAGGGGCATGTGTGCATATACAGCATGGACAGGATGCCGCCCGAATCGCTCCTTTGCTGAAATATGTCGGGATAAGGAATGTCAGGGATGCGGCAGACAGAAATTACGATGTATCTGGTCTTATACAGTTGAATAAGGAAGCCGGGGTGAAAGTAGTGATAGGACCGGGGAGCGGGGTTGTGAATGATGATCTTGAGGCGACGGTGGAAATGGCGCGCAAGCTTCACCACAACGGCGCATTGCTTGCGATTGAAGGACCCAATGAACCGAACAATTTCGGCGGTCTCGAATATAAGAATGAAAAGGGGGGCGGTGAGTCGTCGTGGTTGCCGGTCGCTGAGTTTCAGCGCGATTTATATGAGAGAGTAAAGCAGGACGAGGATCTGAAGATTTACCCCGTATACGGCATCAGTGAAACCGGAGCCATGACAGATAACTGTGGGCTTCAGTTTCTTGAGATACCTAAGGATGCAGGTACTATTCTTAAGGAAGGCACCCGATTTGCCGACTATGCTAATTGTCACAATTATATGTACCATCCAAGTTGGTCGGGAGCTCCGCATCCCAATCAGGTATGGAATGCTTCAGATCCGACAGCGGGGTGCCGTGCTGACGGGTTGTATTGCAACTATGGACGAACCTGGTTGAAGGGATTCGGTGGGTATTGTGAGGCTGAACTCGAATCGCTCCCTAAAGTGACTACTGAAACCGGCGTGCGTGTAGGATATTGCGATGGGGCTGTGACAGAGCATGTTCAGGGATGCAATTATATGAATCTTTTTCTGGCGCAATTCAAGCGTGGCTGGGACAGGACTTTCATTTATGAGTTTATTGATGACCCTGACGGAAGTTTCGGCTTTTATGAATCGGACTACGTTACAAAAAGAAAAGCGGCGGATTATCTGCATAACTTCACGACGCTTCTTAGCGATAGTAGCCGTTGCGATAGACTTAAAAGTGTTGCTTATTATTACACGGAACCACTCCCGGAGACGACCCACGATCTCCTGCTTCAGAAAAGCAACGGAGAATTGTGGCTGGTGATATGGGGCGAGTGTGTGGATTCGGTGGAGAATATCATGGTGAGGCTTCCCCGCGATATAAAATCCGTCACGGTCTATGATCCAGTCGAGGGTATTGATGCACTTGCTCGCTTCGAGCGTCGTGGCAAATTGCTGGAGCTTCCTTTGGAGCTAAGTGATCATCCGGTTTTGTTAAAACTGATGGATCGGAATTAAACGTTTTTCCTTTTTTAACGTCGCTGGGCTCTTTTGAGTGCCTGACCTATATGCCTCATTTTTAGGTTAGCTACATAAGTTATTGGAGAACATATGGATAAAATCCTAATGTCCCCAATAACTTATTGTGTCCTATTTCAAGCTGGTTAAATCTTAGAAAGTATACCCCAACGTCGTTGTAAACTCTCCCTCGTTTACATCTTTAAAAGCCTTTGTGAAATCAGTACCATAATTTATCCCAATGTATATTCGCCTATATTCAACTCCGACTCCTACATGCCAACCTACTTGATAATGATATTTCTCCCCAAACATACTCTTTCCATCTCCAGGATAAAGAGACTCCCACTTACTTACAATATCTCCATAAATACTTGGAAGAATGGGGACGCCATCCGCGCCCATTACAATTTCCGGCACAGAAAAAGTCCGTGATTGTGCCAGAATATTTATCTTACATTGTAAACCCATATAGGGCATTAAGGATACATTTTTCCCGACATATGCAGTATAAGCCAAATTCAATGGTACAGCTATATACATCTTATGCATTTCCATCCTTAATGTTTTAGAGCGTGAAGTGATTTCATCAACCGCTTGCGCCCCAATAGCGAAATCCAATTTTGCACCGATTTCTAAGAAAAGAGGCAAATTTTTTTTTAGATTAAAACCGTGTATATATTCAATTCCAAATCCATTTAAAGATATGTTTTTCTTCCCATCTACTACAACTATATCATTCTCTTTATCCGACCAGAGTCTTGTATTAGAGTATAGCACCCCAATACGATCATACGATATAGAAAGATCCCCTGAAGAAATTTCAGACAGATTGCCAGACTGAGCAAATACCGATGGAGTTAGAAAACACACCAAGGATACAATTGTTGATTTTAGTAGATTCATTTTGCGTGTTAATAATCATGTAGTAAAATTGGCTTACTTTTACTTATTTCAAATATTTGGATATTTAGGCATAAAAAGAAAGTGAAGCCAAACTATCACTTATTCTCTGATGTGGACCTAGGAATCCAAGAAATACGAATAAAGTGACAGAAGAACTCCACTTTGACCGTATATCAAAATTGATGATAATACACGCCAAAGAGAGCGTCTATTCACAGTCGTTCTGTATTTCTTTGTTGAAATTTCCTAGGTTTCATCAAAAGAACGAAGCGAAGTACGCTTTCTCAATATGTCTGCCTGCCCTTGAATGGAGCATGCACCACAAAATTAGTTAATTATAATTTATTTCCAAAATATTTACCATAGTATTTCCGAACGCTACACTACTCTTTCATCGCGCGAACTATTCGAACCACCTTTAAAATCTTTTTTAATGTGATAAGAGCTAGTTTAATGAGTGAAGCTCGAATTTTTAATGTGTCTATCGTTTAGTATCATAAGGTGATGTTTTGTGTTGCAACACAATTGTGTAGAAATATATTAGAGGAAGCTTTGCTGAATTATTAGCTGATGGTCTAAAGAAATACCCATAGCTGTATCGTGACATCTACGGCACCTCGCTCTTGCTTCCCACCGTGGCATGATATGGAGTCATGCGAAAAGTTATTGTTGAAATTCTAAAATTTATAGATTGGGAACCATGCCGTTGGAATGTTATAATGCGGTTGACTTCCTCACCCTCTAGTTAACAGCATTAAGGCATTGCCCTTTAATATACGCACCTGATTTTTGCAATAGGACAGTTTTGTAACATGTCAAATGGACCTTTACGTTGACCATTAAAAGCATTCCAGCTATGTGCTTTTTAGCGTCGGAGGATTCTTCGATCGCCTGATATTATTTTGTCTGAAACTGTAGAAAACAGCTCGCCCGGCAACATGCATTTCGCGGTTGCCGGGCGAGAGGTTTATGCTGAATATGTTTCAGGCGCGATGTTTATCAGTTCTTGGAGAGTTTCTCCTTGAGAGCTGCGAGAGCCTCGATGTCGCCGAGGGTAGTCTTTTCAACGGCAGCAGCGAGTGCGGGAGCTTCTTCAGCAGCGGGCTTGCGGGGAGCGCGTTTTGCTTTGCGTGCCTCTGCCTTCTCTGCCTTAGCCTCATCTTCGAAAATGCGGCTGTGGCTGAGGATGATGCGCTTGCTGTCCTTGTTGAATTCGATAACCTTGAAGTCGAGCTTCTCGTCGACCTTAGCCTGAGAACCGTCTTCCTTAACGAGGTGTTTGGGAGTTGCGAAGCCTTCAACACCGTAGGGGAGTGCGATTACAGCGCCCTTGTCGAGCATTTCTACGATAGTGCCCTGATGAACTGAACCAACGGTGAAGATGGTTTCGAATACATCCCAGGGGTTCTCCTCGAGCTGCTTGTGACCGAGGCTGAGGCGACGGTTTTCCTTGTCGATTTCAAGAACTACAACCTGAATGTCTGCACCGATCTGTGTGAATTCAGAGGGGTGTTTAACTTTCTTGGTCCATGAAAGGTCGGAGATGTGGATCAGACCGTCAACGCCTTCTTCAATTTCTACGAATACACCGAAGTTTGTGAAGTTGCGTACGCGGGCGGTGTGCTGAGATCCAACGGGGTATTTAACCTCGATGTCTTCCCAGGGATCCTGCTTGAGCTGCTTGAGACCGAGGCTCATCTTGCGCTCTTCGCGGTCGAGGGTGAGGACAACAGCTTCTACTTCGTCGCCAACCTTGAGGAAGTCCTGAGCTGAACGGAGGTGCTGGCTCCAGCTCATCTCGCTTACGTGGATAAGACCTTCAACGCCGGGAGCAACTTCCACGAATGCGCCGTAGTCGGCCATTACCACTACGCGGCCGGTAACTTTGTCGCCAACCTTGATGTCGGCAGCAAGAGCATCCCAGGGATGGGGCTGGAGCTGCTTGAGACCGAGGGCGATGCGCTTCTTCTCGTTGTCGAAGTCGAGAATAACGACATTGAGCTTCTGGTCGAGGGCAACAACCTCTTCGGGATGGCTTACGCGACCCCATGAAAGGTCGGTGATATGGATAAGGCCGTCGACGCCGCCGAGGTCGATGAACACACCGTAAGAGGTGATGTTCTTGACGGTGCCTTCGAGCACCTGACCCTTTTCGAGTTTGGCGATGATCTCGCGCTTCTGCTGCTCGAGCTCAGCTTCGATAAGAGCCTTGTGGCTGACAACCACGTTGCGGAATTCAGGATTGATTTTCACAACTTTGAATTCCATTGTCTTGCCTACGAAGATATCGTAGTCGCGGATGGGTTTCACGTCGATCTGCGAGCCGGGGAGGAATGCCTCGATGCCGAACACGTCTACGATCATGCCACCTTTGGTGCGGCATTTGATGTAACCCTTGATGATTTCGTCGTTTTCCAGAGCCTGGTTGACACGCTCCCATGAGCGGGAAGCGCGGGCTTTGCGGTGAGACAGGATGAGCTGACCCTTCTTGTCTTCCTGGTTTTCGATGAATACCTCAACAACGTCGCCGACCTTGATGTCGGGGTTGTAGCGGAATTCGTTCATGGGGATGATACCGTCGCTCTTGTATCCGATGTTAACCACAGCTTCGCGCTTGTTGAGGGCGATGATGGTACCTTCGATTACTTCTTTGTCTTTTACGGTGTTAAGCGATTCGTCGTATGTGCGGGTAAGTTCCTCGCGCGACTTTTCGCTGTTGCTTTCCCCTCTTTCATAGGCATCCCAGTCAAAATCTGCGATGGGAGAGGTCTTAACTTCTTCAGTCATTAAAAAATTGGTTAATAAAAAATTGTTAATATAAATCTCAAAATCATTGTCAGGCAAACGCTTACGGAGATTTTTGATGCATCTGTCCGTTTCCGTCGGCGCACAATGAGCCCAAAGGCGCTGCAAAGTTACATCTTTTTTATTGAATTACAACTCTTTTAGTCGGTAGATGAAAAAATATTTCTGATAGGTAAATCACTGGGGCTGTCAATAGGTAGCTGATATATGGAAACGGAGCAGGGTGTGTCAGATTAGTAGACACACCCTGCAGATGAGGATAATTTTAACGACTTACTTATAAGATGTTACTTTCTAATAAGGGTAACATAGAGTGATCAGTTGTCGGCGGCAGGACGCAGCCCGTAGCCGTAAAGGATCACATTTGACCTTACATGTGACACACCGCTTTTCTCCACTACAAGGTAGCGGGCGAGGGTAGCGGATCCGGCAATATTTACCCATGCGGTTCCCTCGCCATCGTTGTGGACTTCTGATCCTGTAGAAGAACGGTAGCCGAAAACCGGGAAGGTGGCAACTGATGCGTCGGGAAGGGTGAAGTTCATCTCGTTTTCTGCGGCATTATACTCGCAGGGGTAGTTGATCAGCTGGTCATAGACCCCTTCGTCGGGCACTTTGGCTCCCACCGGCGACGGATCGTAAACGGTCTTTACCGACGTGGGGTCGGTGGCGGAGGGTTTCGATACGAGCTGGTCGATATTCCACAGGTTCAGATAGCAAGGCTTCAGCCCTCTTGCGTCAGCCTCGCGCCCGGTGAAGAAAAGCAACGGGTTGCAGATGGAGCTGACAATCATATTCTTGTGACTGGTGCCGACAGCTTGTGTGGGCAGGGCGTTGGCGTTTATCTCGTTATGGGCTGCATCGTAGAATTGCTGCAGACCGGAGATGAAGGGGTCTTTGCGCCCCCACTGATAGAAGCTGCTGCAGTCGTTGGTGGTGATGGTTTTCCCCTCCTGAGTGATATCTATGCAGATTGAGAGAGGGGTGGTTCCTTCAGGGGTGTTCTTCTGCGTGATTTTCATCTTCGCAGTCGATTCGGGAAATTCAGTTTCGTCACCTCCGTAGATCCGTCCGAGATCGCGGGGATAGAGTCGGTAATCGTTGGTGCCATTATTGATCTCGATCCAGTTTTCTCCGGGCTTGAAATCGGTCACCCATATCTGCCAGCTCCACATTACTTTCCCTTCGGCATCGCGCACGGCAAGCATGGCGTTTCCCTGGCGTATGGCAGCGGGGGGGACTTCAAACTCGATGCTGCGTCGGTCGGAGGAAAGTGTCACATTTCTTATAAGACCAATACGCTCCTCCCACACCATCGTAGCGTCGGCCGGCACGCAGCCGCTGTTGTTGTAGATGTACGGATCGGTAATCTCGTTGCCGAGATGGTTTACGAAATGGAACAGTGCCTTCGATTTGTTTGCTGTGGTCTGTGCCAGTGTAGACACATAAGCGACATCGTTGGTCGCGCTGTTTTTTATTGCATTGCCGTAGACAAGAGGGAGCGAATAGTGACCCGGAGCATTTATAATGTAGCTGTTTGCGGTGTTCTCAACCGAGGCTGCACCCGTAGAGTTCGAGAGATTATACGGTGTGTTGCCGCTTGAGGTGTTGATATCCTGCGCCTCACGTAAGGCGCGTGTCTGATCGCTCATTTGCAGAAACAGCGGATCGGTAAGATCGGTAGTGAGTTCGCAGTCAGTATCACCGGAACCTGCATGTCTGTAGTCTGTCAGCCATACGGGGAGGTCAGTCAGTTCGTTTCCATCGTCATCTACAAGCGTGGCTTCCCATTCGACTGGGGTAGTGGCGCCGGTGCCGTCGTCGTAGCTGCTTTTTACAGTGTAACTGAGTGTGCTTCCGGTGTATTTCGAACTTAGGCTACTGATTGGGTTCCCCTCTGCATCGGTCACATCCAGTATCAGACCGGATGCGGAAGGATTGGCTGACAGACGATAGGTAACCATCTTGCCGGCGCTCCACGTCTGTCCGGCAAGTGACGCTTCGAATTCACTTTTGTTGCCGTTGATTTCTACGGTCAAGGTTACCGAAGATTCTTCAGTCAGGGTCTGGGGGAGGAGCATGAAGGTTTCTTCGTCGCTGGTGATAGCTTCATCGGGAGTGGTATAATCGGAACCCTGGGCAGCTTCAAATGCCTTTCCGGGTGAGACTTCATACGATGCGGAACCAGACAGACCGCTCCATGTTCCGTCGCTTACCGAAAGGGTAGCGCTACTCTTTACACCTGAGATTTTAACCGACGTAACCGTACAAGGTGTGAGCTCGTCGCCGGTTACGAATCTGACTGCAGTCAGAGCGTGGTTGAATACCAGCGTACAGGGCGATTGTGAAGCATCCATCGGTGTGGCCCACATCAGGTCGGTCTGGTTGGCGACTTCGGTCGGTGTCTCGTATGGGAGTGTAATCGCTCCATCGTTTCCGGCTTCAGGTGCGTTATCATCGCTGTATGGCGCGTAGGCATTGAAGTGAAGCGATCCTTTTCCCGGCCACAGGTACTCATCGACGGGTGTCCATGCCCCTTCTTCGGTAATCTGCACATTGCGCATATACAGACCGCTGGCAGAGGCTCCGGCAGTGTATGTGGCGAATACTCCGCACGATTTCAGGTCGCCATCGTAAACAGGCGTTCCGCGCGATTCCAGACGCTCCGGGGTTGCCATGTCAGTAACCTCGGGGATGAGATAAAGCTTCTGATCCTGTGATCTGAGCTGCACGGTCGGAAGTCTCCGCTTACCGGAATTTTCTGCCATCTGGCCGCGCGAGGATATGCCACGGTTCCAATTGCCGGCAGCAGACACCTCAAACCGAATCCGCGCACCACCTGTGGAGTCGACGTACATATCGTCGTCGGAACAGGCGGTAATCCCGACCGATATACCGGTCAGAATCGCCGGCAGTAGAAACTTATGGCATATATCCCGCATGGCTTTGTGTTTTAGAGTGTTAGTAATGGGGTGTTAAAAAACTGATAAGCCCCGTTTTTTTTATTCCGTTGGTGATTATTTGGATGTATCGTCTGATTGTTGGGTTACATCCATCGGAAGGTCGATGGGATTGTCAACCCAGTCCTGAACGTTAACAGTAAACTTGATAGGTCCGCCAAGTACAGGTACACCTGGATCCGGGTCATGAGGGTCTACATTTCCGGCACCATGCGAGAGGTCAAGGGTGTAGATATATTTCTTGCCCTGCTCCCAATTGGTTGAGATAGGTATGGCAGCCCACTGGCATCCGGGTTCAGATGGGAAGGGGTATACGGTCACTCCGGTCTGGGTTGTCTGGATCTGCAGACGTACCGACAGATAAGCACCCTGGGCGCTGTTGGATGCGTCGGTAGTCGGATCCCATGCGGTAAGCTGCTGAGGCAGAAGCATGGCGTTTCCCTCGCTACCCATTATAGAGACTTCGTTGGCGGTAAGTGTTACCGGAGTGTCATATGTCTCTTCATAGATGGCTTTGTCGCTACCGAGAGTCCAGTCGGTAGTTGTGAAATCGAATGAACCTTCCGATACAGGCTCTCCGATTCTTACACCGCTGATCTTGAATGTATACACTTCGTTGTCGGCCTTTGCGCGGACCTCGATCTGCGACAGGCGGTGTCCGAAAGTAAGTTCCACTCCGCTGACTTCATTCTGCGAGCGGTTGCCGGAGGCAGTTGCGGTGATGAAATCCACCTGATCGGCGACATTAGCCGCAGGTGAAAATCCTGTCATATTCTTGGTGTTTTTGTCGATGGTGACTGTGGCACCAGGATTGGAGGGAGCATAGGAGTAGAATGTAAGTTCGGTGTCGTCGCCGGGCCAGTGGTATTCCGGTGTCGAGACAAATAGGCCGTCGGTACCTTTTGTGAAATCAAGTCCCGGGAAAAAGAGTTGATCCCCCATGAAGGCGGTTACGTTGATTTCCGAGAGATTGGCGTTGGTAATCTCGGTACTTCGTGCCAGAGGTGACACAGCCGAACCCATGGCCGGTCTGAAGCCGATGGTGTAATCACTGGAAATTCCGTTTCCAGTCATCACAGGTTCATCCTGTGAACATGAAGCGAGGGTCAGTGCGCCCAGAGCTGAAAGTAAAAGCATCTTTTTCATTATCCTGAATGTATTGAGTTGTTAATTATTTTATTATGATTGTGTGTTACATGTCGAGGTTGATCTGTTCTGTCTGCCAGTCATCTACGTCAGGTTTGAATCCGCCTCCGGTCGAGAGTGGCTTCGGGAGTGTGAGGCCGCTGACAGTTATATGCACGTGATGCGGGTCGGCCGCGTTGTGTACCTGATCCGTGACATCGAAGGTATAATACCACTTGCTGCCGTCGGTCAGATAGAGATATACGGTAAGCTTATGTGTAGGCTCAGTGTGGGTGCTTTCTCCAAAGGTCAGAAACTCAGAGTGGAGTTTGCGCGCCTTGTCGTCAGCCCGAAGAGTGAAGGGCATCGTGACATGTTCATCTGCCGGCCGGTTCTGCCCGTGGAGATAACCCTCTGCCATTCCTGATATCGTTCCGTCTATCTCTGTTCCATGCAGATATTCCAGATTGTCTACGTCGAGGATATCTACCGTGTAGTGGCATACGACCTCTTCGGGATACATCGTGATGGTTTTCTCGGTAGCGGTTATTGGCAGGTCAATGTTATCCTGCCTGTTGCTCCAGAGCATACCTGGAGTGGCAGCCATGCGCTCGCTTTCTGTGCCGGCAGCACGGGGGATGGATCTGGTTCCCAGTCCGTAGGCTGTAAGTTCTTCAGCGTCGGCCGTCATGATCTCGAATCCGTCGACATCGTCCTGATCGCACAGGCATGCCCAGTCTGTATCATCGCTGTTTATGCATATCCCTGAGTATGAGCCGAACGGAATGGTTATCTCCCCTCCATCCCTGCCGCTGAAGATATATCGCAATGGATCGGTGCCTGTCGTTCCGTCGAACATGTATAAAACCATCGATGCCGGATCGGCATCGGCGGCGTTGCGCCAGTCGAACACAACGTTCACTTTTACGCCGTGGTTATGGTCGTAGCACAGATCCTTATGTTCACATGACGAGAGCAGCGCCATCGTGGCTATGCACATCAATTTAAAAACTGTTTTCATAGCGCACCTCCTTTCTTCCCGTTGAAGTTTCCACATCCGATAAGCCATACAAGCGAGATTTCAGCTTTTGTAGGACCGAACCATTTCAGACGGTGGGTTGATTGCCAGACATAATGGTTATCGCGCGGAACGTATTTCTGATATTCGCCTCCGAGGTAGCCTATACCGAGTGTGAAGTCGATATTTATGCGTCGGCCTACGGGGAGAGAATAACCGTATTCCACTCCGGCATATTGCTGGCAACGGTCCCATAGAGTTCCTCGTGGAATACCTCCCATATATCCTTTACCTCCCAGTTCGAAATCGTAAGTCACGACTCCGGCATACACTCCGATATGGTGACCGGTCAGGGGCTTTTCATGAGCTTTTTCGCCGAACCACCATCTTAGTCCGAGATCGCCTCCGTAGGCTCTCCAGTAGCGGTGGAGGTGGTCATTGTCCCACCATCCGTACATCCAGTTGGCTACTACCGACAGATTTTTGCCCACATAGAATTCAGCACCGATGTTAGGCAATGCGATGGCGTCGAAAAGCATATTGGTGCGGAGGTTCATATAGAACGGCCGGCGGCGTCTTACCGGAATCAGATCCATAACGGCAGCCTCGCCGGGTTTGATATCTTCCACAGGGATGTTGTATCCGCTGCCAATATTAACATAGTCCGTTATGAACCGCGGCGCATGATATTCAACATAAAGTCGTGATTGCCGCAGTTGCGGAAATATGGCTCGGTATAGATAGCTGTATGGTGTTCCCCCTGCCAGAGTCTTTAGCCTGTTGAGATTGGAGGCATTGTCGGGATTGCCGGCGCGGAGTGATGAGGTGATCTCCTCGAGAAGGGAAATAACCTCGTTGCGCGAGGGAACATTACTGTCGGCAAGTACCATTTCATATAATCCGTGCCAGTCGCGACCAACAAAGTCGAATGTAGTGGCTGAGTCCGGCAGTTCAATGATGTCGTTGAAATAATCGAATATCCGGGCGGCACGCTGATGCGACAGACGGCGGTTTATGCTTACAGACCCTTCGGGTGAAGCGGCGCCGACAACCCTGATCCGCGAAATGCTGTTTGAGGGGGAGGTGGCGAGGAAATCGCGCAGATGCTCCGACAGGGAGTCGAGGCTCGCGCGGTTATCCATGTAACCGGGTTCAAGCTTTGAAACCGATTGCCTGAAATGGATTTCAGCGGAGTCAACGGGCTCGGTTGCATTGGTCGCAAAGCAACACATTGCAAAAGCAAGTATCATCGCATATTTTATGTAGGTATTCATATATCCCTCGTTTTGACGGGCTTGACAAGCACCGTCGCGGTTTGGCATTTCTGTGATATGTTTTAAAGAGCAACTCGGTCTACCGCTGCAGCGGTGGTGGTCCATGCTATAAGAACATAGTCTATCCGTCAACGGTTCGCTCTGAAAAGTTAAATATGAGATATGTCATTAAGAATAATTATAGGGGAGAGAACGATACTTCTGTCGGAGATTGCGTATCTTTGCAAATCATAATGATAAGTGGATTAAGCAACGCGGATCATCCCTCACTTTTCGGTAACTGAAAAAATCCATATTGACATGAAAATATTTCTTACTACGATTATCGCAGGGGCGATATCTCTGCCGACCCTGGCTACAGCATCCGTTCCCGGACCGGGCATGCGTATTCCCGGTGAACGACCGGCTCATTCCCCCTTCGCGATCGAGCGCAAGGGTACCGTAAGGCATCTGCCGGCTTCTCCATCCGTACCTTTCGCCAAAGCGGGGAGCTCTCTCGAGGCAATTCCCGCCAAGGGCGCTATAGTATATTCAGAAGCGTGGAGCTCGGGTAACACTCCGGTTGGATTTTATGAAATCCCGACTTCCGGAACTAAGGCAGACTTCAAGCTGCTGTCGGAGTCGTCGTATGTGGCCGGGAATGCCGGAGCGTTGTTTTTCGACGGCTCGTACATGATAGCAGATGCCGAGACGGAATATAATCAGCGTTCGGTGAGCTATTATGTGCTCGATGCAGATACATATGAGCTTACCGGGATGGGTGTGCTTGCCTCCAGCTTCCAGGCCTACTCGATGGTTCAGGATCCCGAGAGCGGCAATTGCTACGGAAGTTTCTACAATACCAATACCAAGAAGTCATATTTCGGCTCTATCAGCAAGACGAACTTCTCCACCAAAGTTATCAAAAGCCATGACGACGATCTGCATTTCAACGCCATGGGTGCCACTGCCGAGGGAGCTCTTTATGGCATCACTTTCTCAGGCGACCTGTATTCCATTGACAAGACGTCGGGCGACATGACCTTGGTGGCATCGACCGGTATCGTTACTGACTGGCAGTCGTCAGGTGCCATCAATCCCCGCAACGGTATGTTCTATTATGCCCCATGCTGCGATGAAGGGAGCGCCCTTTATGAAATAGATCCGGTTACAGGTGTGGTTGCGAAGGTCTATGATATGCCATTCAATGAGGAGATAATCGGGATGCATTTCCCATCGTTTACCTCTGACCTTTCGCCTGATTATCCCCGGGATGTGAATATATCCTTCGATAAGGGATCGCTTTCAGGAGAGGTGAGCTTCACTATGCCATCAACTTATATCAACGGCGAGCAGGCCTCAGGGTCGGCATCATACAGTGTCATGGTTGATTTCCGCACGGCTGCTGCCGGAACAGCTTCATATGGAGCGGCGGTAACTGTTCCGGTCGAGGTGGAGAGTGCGGGTATGCATACTTTCAATGTAATAGTCAGCAACGAGGCAGGCGACAGTCCCCGGACAACCGACAATGTTTTCATCGGAAACGATATGCCGCTGAGCGTTACAGATGTGGTGCTTGCTTGTGCCGATGGTATCGCTACCGTGACCTGGCAACCGGCTACATCACTCAACGGGGGCTATCTTGAGGGGCTCACTTATAAGGTGACACGCGCCGATGGATCTGTTGCAATCGATGCTACTGAAGCCACTGTATTCACCGAGGCTTATGATGCTCCTGCCGACGGGCTTACGGTAATCGGCTACTCGGTGACCGCGACAGCTTCCGGGACAACTACCTCACCGGTAAGTTCCAACCGTATTACGATAGGATCAGTGACGCCTCCCTATACTAATTATATGACGACAGAGGACAAAGCCTCGCATTTTACCATCATCAATGCCAACAACGACAAGCAGACCTGGGAATGGGATAAGCGCGGATTCTTCGGTTACTATTACAACAACAGCAAGAAGGTTGGTGCGGATGATTATCTGGTACTACCCGCAATGAAGCTTGAGAAGGGCAAGATTTATACCGTATCTTTCGATGCTTACGGCTACGAGACATCGCGGTATACCGAAAAGGTAGCTCTCTATGTAGGTACCTCGTGCGATGTGGAGGCGTTTACCACTACTCTTGTCACACCTACCGAAATTGTAGGTGGAGAATCGAAACTGATTACAGCAAATTTCAAGGCACCGGCCGATGGCATGTACTATTTCGCAATCCATGCTTGCTCTGATACAGATCAGTTTGTGCTTTATGTTGACAATGTGAGCGTATCGGCTCCTCTTTCTACCGCCGCACCGGCGATGGCTACCGATATTACCGTAACTCCTGATATCCATGGCGCTCTATCTGCCACAATCAGCTTTACCGCACCTTCTGTCGATCTTGATGGAAATCCTTTGGCTGACCTGACGGCAGTGGAGGTTCGTTCCGGCAGCCGTGTGGTGGCTTCTGTCACCGGCGAACCGGGTAGTCGGATGTCGTGTGTCGACAACGAGGTTGTGCGCGGAGAGAACAGCTATACCTTAGTCCCGGTCAACAGTGCGGGGGAAGGTGAGTATGCGTATGCTTCGGCATTTGTCGGTTTCGCCGCTCCCGTTCATCCCGAGACATTCACCGTTGAGCCCGGTGAGAACGACGGAGCGGTAGTATTGCACTGGTCGCCGGTAACGACTGATGTAAACGGGCTTCAGTTCGGTCCCGGTGATGTCACCTACACGGTTGTGCGCTACGAATACCGCGATCAGGTAATAATTGCCGAGGGTGTCGCAGAGTGTGAATACTCCTGTCAGGTGATGGATCCGCAGTATGAGCAGGAGCTGATTCAGTTTGCCGTGTTCCCGGTTAATGCCGATGGGGTGGCAGGTGTCGGACTGACTTCAGACATGTTCCCGGTAGGCGCTCCTGATGCGATTCCGTTTGAGGAGTCGTTCGCCAACGGTTACCTGTCGCACACCTTCGGTATGTCGTACGACGGTGCTGAATGGTGGCTCTCGACAGAAGCGGATATGGACAACAACGTTCCGGCTCAGGATGGCGACGATGGTTTTGCTGTGCTCGGTTCCAACGATCTGCTGACTTCGGCACGTCTGTTTACCGGACGCATCGACCTCAGCGCCGCCCGTGCTCCGGAGTTGACGTTCTATTATTATGTTCTTGGCTCTATCGATGAGAATACTGTCACAGTGTCGGTCAACGACGGAGGCGGCTGGGCTGTAGTCGGCAGTCCGTTTGTTCTCGGCTCTGGTGAAGTGCATACCTGGGTAAAAGCCACCGTCGATCTCGCCCCCTATGCAGGCAAGCGTATTCAGGTCGCTCTGGAGGGTAAGATCAATACCTATGCCTACATCTTTGTCGACAATCTGCGCATTACCGAAAATGAAAACGGTGCCGTAGGCTCTGTGGATGTCGCAGGTGCATCGGTGAAAGCTGTCCCCGGCGGAATAGAAGTGAACGCCCCCGACACCGCCTCCGTAGTCATTACCGATATCGCAGGCCGTACACTCTACACAGGCACCGGTTCTGCTACAGTCAGTCTGCCTGCCGGTATCTATGTAGTTCGCGCCGGCTCGCTTACTGTCAAAGCCCTTGTCGGTGAGTGATATTCAGACAGCACCCTCCCATCCGTACACAAACTGGGGCGTATCAGTTCTTTCTGATACGCCCCAGTTGATTCCATATGAATTATATCCGGAATTATGAGTAGGGGGATTACTTGTAGTTGTCGGCGATGTTGCGGATGGCGGCGAAGATCTCGCGGTCGGTGTCGGTGAGGGCTTTACCGCGGCGTGCCATCATGCGCGTTGCGGTATCGAAGAATTTTTCGATCGGGAGGTCATTGAATCCCGATGCCCCTCCTTCGCTGAAGGAAGCTATGAAGTTGCGGGGAAATCCGGAGCCATGGATATTAACTCCCACACCTACTACTGTTGCGGTGTTGAACATGGTGTTGATGCCCGCTTTTGAGTGGTCGCCCATCATCAGGCCGCAGAACTGGAGCCCTGTGCGGAGGAAGCGGTGTGAGGGGTAGTTCCAGAGTTTGATCTCGGTGTAGTCGTTTTTGAGGTTGGACGCAACGCAGCCTGCCCCCAGGTTACACCATTCGCCGATCACGGCATTGCCGAGGAATCCGTCGTGAGCCTTGTTGGAATAGCCGAACATAACCACGTTGTTGAGTTCGCCGCCTACTTTACACCAGGGCCCGAGGGAGGTTCCGGGGTATATCTTGGTGCCCATGTTCACTGTTGAATGGTCGCAGAGGGCGATGGGTCCGCGCAGGCAGCTCCCTTCCATCACCTCCACATGACGGCCGATGTAAATCGGACCGTGGGATGCGTTGAGCACCACTCCTTCCACTATGGCTCCGCTTTCAATGAAAATCTGGTCGTAGTCGCCGATTACTGTGTTGCTGCGGTGGATCGACTGACCGTCGCGGCGATGTGTGATGATCTGGAAGTCGTCCTCTATCTGACGTCCGTTCAGGAGGAAAATGTCATAGAGGTGGCATATGGTATCGACTTTGTCGGGGAATTCTTTTCCGGCAGGCACACTGTCGGCAGGTAGCGCAGCAAAACTTTCTGGGGTTCCGCGCATGGCAATCAGAAGTGGTGCTCCCTCGCGGTTTACACCGGTGAGTATCTCGCCCGGTGCGAGGGTTTCCACGGCAGCGGCGAGGGCTGGGGTGGCTATGATATGCGATGCGATGTAGATGTTGTCGCCGGTATCGGATACGGGAAATTTCCCCGACAGATAATCGGCTGTGATATACGAGTAACTGCCGGGAAGCAGGCGTTCCCATTTTTGTCGTAAGGTATTGATTCCGAGTAGAAAATTGGCAACTGGGCGTGTGTAGCTCAGCGGAAGAAGATTCTCGCGTACCGATGGCACATCGAAAAGTATCACATTGTTCTGTTTCATAGGTCAGCAGACTTTATAATCCCTCGTTCGGTTTTTGATTTTGTGGAGCAAAAATAGTAAATTTGCAGTTAAATAACAAATGAAACATGGGGGCTAACCGGTATCTGCTCCCATTCCGGAAACTACACTCGAGAATATTTTAATTGGAAGATGAAGATGAACTATAGAAAGCTGACAGCGGAGGAGCGGCACGCGTTGGAAAACAACGGCTGCCGGTGCGACAACTGGGATGCGGTGGAGGTGGCGGAGCCCTTCCGTCCGGCGCATTACCGCAACGCGACCTTCGTTGGTGACATACGCCTCGGAACTACCGAGGGCACCGTGGTGCGCAACGGCAACATACCGATGCGTCCGGGTGTCTATGATGCGTTGCTCCATAATTGCGAGGTTGGTAACGATGTGCTCATCAATCGTATAGGTAATTTTATATCAGGTTATACCATAGGTGACCGCACTGTGATTGAGAACACGGCATGTATCACCATGAAGGGTGAATCCTCTTTCGGCAACGGAGTAGAGGTGTCGGTGCTCAACGAGACCGGAGGGCGCGAAGTGCCGATCTACGACTGTCTGTCGGCTCACGTGGCATACATAATCGCCATGTATCGCCACGACAAGAAGCTGGTAAGCAATCTGCGCGCGCTCATCGACAAGTATGTTGACAGCCGGCGCTCCGCCCGCGGCTTTATCGGCAATGATGTGTCGGTTATCAATGCCGGCACAATCACAAACGTATATATCGGCGAAGCCACCACGATAAGTGGCGCCAAAAGTCTTCAGAACGGAACCATAGTTTCCGAAGCCGCCGATCCGGTGTTCGTCGGGCCGAACGTCATGGCTAAGGATTTCATTATCATTGCCGGAGCGAAGGTCGACGAGGGAGCCGTACTGCTTCACACTTTCGTAGGGCAGGCAACCGAGCTCACCCGCCTTTTCTCGGCACACGATTCGCTTTTCTTCGCCAACTGCGCTTGCGAGAACGGCGAGTCCGCGGCAATCTTCGCCGGACCTTACACGGTGACTATGCACAAGTCGAGCCTTCTTATCGCCGGAATGTTCTCGTTTCTCAACGCAGGTTCCGGTTCGAACCAGAGCAACCATATGTATAAGCTCGGTCCGATCCACCAGGGTGTGGTAGACCGCGGATCCAAGACCACCAGCGACAGTTACGTGCTATGGCCCGCCCATATCGGTGCATTCTCGCTTGTGATGGGGCGCCATGTGTGTCATCCTGACACCTCACGCCTGCCGTTCAGTTATCTTATCGAGAACGCCGGTGTGCCCCATCTCGTACCCGGTGTGAATCTCAAGAGTGTCGGTACCATCCGCGACGCCATGAAGTGGCCTAAGCGAGACAAACGTCGTACGCAGAACCGTCTCGACTTCATAAATTTCAATCTGCTCAGCCCATATACAGTCCAGAAGATGATGGACGGAACCGAACTGCTTTCGCACATCGAGGCTACCGCCGGCGAAACTTCCGAACGCTACTCCTATCAGGGGATGGAGATCAAGGCTTCTGCGCTTCGCAAGGGGCGGATGTATTACGGAATGGCGATTGATAAGTTCATGGGAAACTCAGTGTTGAAGCGACTCGAAGGTGCTCCTATCGCCGACGAAGCCGATATGCACCGGCGTTTGCAGACCACAACCCCAGCCGGGGGCGGGGAATGGTTGGATCTCTCCGGACTTATCGCTCCCCGCACCGAGATCGAAGCCTTATGCAATGATATAGCAGAAGAACGTATCGGTTCGATACAGGAGGTAAATGGGCGCATGAAGGCTCTCAGCGACCTATATTACGAGATGGAATGGACATGGGTTGTGGAGAACTTCTCGCGATGGTGGGGCAAGGAGGTGAGCGAACTCACCCTCGAGGATGTCAGGGCAATTGCCGAGCGGTGGCGCAACAGTGTGATAACACTCGACAAGATGCTCTACGACGATGCCCGCAAGGAGTTCTCGGCAGTGGCACGTATCGGCTTCGGTCTGGATGCGGGTAACGACCATGGGCGTCGCCGCGACTTCGAGCAGGTGCGCGGTGAATTCGAGCGCGATCCGTTCGTACAGATGGTTCTTGACCATATCGAGAGCAAAACCGCTCTATACCACGATTTGATATCACGTTTACCGGAAAAAGCAACATCTATAAAGTGAAATATTTTCTTTCGGCCGGCGAGGCGTCCGGCGACATACATGGCGCTCCGCTGATGAGGGCTCTCCGAAGGCTCGACCCGCAGGCTGAATTCATGTTTCTCGGAGGAGACGAGATGACTGCCGCCGCCCGCGAGACGGACCGGACGTCTGCACCTGTGATCCATTATCGCGACATGGCCTATATGGCTTTCAGCGAGGTGCTCCGTCATCTTGGAAAGATATTCGGCAATCTGCGTGTGGCGAAAGATTCCCTCGGAGCATGGCATCCGGATGCGCTCATATTGATAGACTATCCGAGTTTCAATCTGAAGCTCGCTCAACACGCTGCCTCGCTCGGTATCCCGGTCTTCTATTATATTTCACCTAAGGTATGGGCCTGGAAGGAGTGGAGGGTGAAGAAAATAAAGCGTCTCTGTCGCAAAGTGCTGAGTATCCTGCCATTTGAAGTGGAGTTTTTCCGTAAGCACGGGATGGATGTGGAATATGTAGGTAATCCGTCGGTCGAGGAGGTTGAGCTGCGCGAGGCGGCTTTGCCATCGCGCGAGGAGTTTGTCCGCGCCCATTCGCTTGATCCGGAGCGACCGATTCTGGCGCTGGTGCCGGGCAGCCGTCGTGGTGAGATACGTAATAATCTTCCGATCATGGATGCCGTCGCCCGCCGTTTCCCGTCGATGCAGCCGGTAGTAGCCGGAGCCCCGGCAATCGAACCGGAATTTTATCGCGGTTACACCGATTTTCCGGTAGTGGAGGGATGTACGTTCGAACTTATCCGGAACGCGTCGTGCGCTTTGGTTACTTCAGGCACAGCTACTCTCGAGACAGCGCTTCTGGGAACTCCGCAGGTGGTCTGTTACCGTGCCAACGGCTCGCGGCTGAGCTACAACATAATGAAGCGGCTGATAAAATGCCCTTGGGTGTCGCTTCCGAATCTTATCGCCGACAAGGAGATTGTGCCTGAAATGCTGGTTCATCTATGCACAGTCGACGGGGTGGCTCAGCAGCTCGCCGCAATAGTTCCGGGTTCTTCAGGGCGCGACGAGATGCTGCGTGGCTATGCCCGGATGCGCGGTCGGCTCGGCACATCCGATGCTCCTCTGAGGGCAGCCGAAATCATTGTCGGAGAGCTGAAAGCAATTAGTAATTAGTAATTACTAATTGGCGAATATGGTTTGGTCTCCTGCTCTCCTGCTCTTTTGTTCTCCTACTCTACAATTCTAACATCCTTACTTCTACAACATGGCTGAAAAAAGCGCGAACAGCAAACTGATGATCCAATACGACGAGATGAAGAAGAAACACCCCGATGCGGTGCTTCTTTTCCGTGTCGGCGATTTTTATGAAACTTTCAGCCAGGATGCCATCACAGCGTCGGAGATTCTCGGCATTACGCTCACCAAGCGTGCCAACGGCTATGCCAGTCATGTGGAGCTGGCGGGTTTCCCCCATCATGCTCTCGATACTTACCTGCCGAAACTCGTGCGTGCAGGGAAGCGTGTGGCTATCTGCGAGCAGCTTGAGGATCCCAAGACAGTGAAGGGCGGGAAGATTGTAAAGCGCGGCATTACGGAGGTGGTGACCCCCGGTGTGGCGCTCAATGACAATGTGCTCGACCATCGCGAAAACAACTTTCTCGCGGCTGTACACTTTGCCAAAGGATTGGTGGGGGTAGCGTTTCTTGATATATCTACCGGTGAATTTCTCACCGCCGAGGGTGCACCGGAATATATCGACAAACTGCTGGGTAATTTTGCTCCGAAGGAGGTGCTTGTGGAGCGTGGGAAAAAGCAGCTTCTCGAGCAGAGTTTCACGGGGCGTTACCTCGCTTTCGAGCTTGAAGACTGGATATTCACGGAGCAGGCGGCGATGGACCGCCTTCTGAAGCAGTTCGAGACGGCGTCGCTCAAGGGGTTCGGCATTCACCGCATGCAGGCGGCAATAATAGCCTCGGGTGCTATACTGCAGTATCTCGACATTACCCGACATACGCGCACGGGGCACATCTCGCGGTTGAGCCGTGTAGAGGAGGAGACTTTCGTGCGCCTCGACAAATTCACGGTGCGCAACCTCGAGCTTCTTTCGAGCATAGGCGACGAGGGGAAGAGCCTTCTCGATGTCATAGACCGCACGGTGAGCCCTATGGGGGCGCGTATGATGCGCCGTTGGCTCACCTTCCCGCTCAAAGATCCCAAGGCTATCAACCGTAGGCTCGATGCGGTGGAGTTTTTCTTCAAGGATCCGGAACTGCGCGATTTCCTGCGCGAGCAGCTCGAGCGGATCGGCGACCTGGAGCGCCTGATATCGAAAGTTGCGGTGAACCGCATTACGCCGCGTGAGATGGTGCAGGTGCATAATGCCCTTGCGGCTCTCGAGCCTATCAAAGAGGCTCTGTGCAGGGTTGACTGCGAGCCTCTGCGCGCCATCGGGGAGCAGCTTAATCCCTGCCGCACCATCAGCGAGCGTATCGCGAGAGAGATTGCCGAGGATGCCCCCAACCAGCTCAACCGCGGCAATGTGATAAAGCCCGGGGTTGACCCCGAGCTCGACGATCTGCGCCATATCGCATATCAGGGGAAGGATTATCTGCTTGCCATACAGCGCCGCGAGAGTGAGGCGACATCGATTCCGAGCCTGAAGATCGGCTACAACAGTGTGTTCGGCTACTATATAGAGGTGACGAACACTCATCGCGATAAGGTGCCGGCAGAGTGGATCCGCAAGCAGACGCTCGTCAACGCCGAGCGCTACATAACCCAGGAGCTCAAGGAGTATGAAGAGAAAATTCTGACGGCGCAGGAGAAAATCGAGATTATTGAGACACGTCTATACAATTCGCTTGTGAGCAGTCTGGCGGAATATGTAGGTGCTATCCAGACCGACGCGCAGCTCGTGGCCCGGCTTGACACGTTGCTGTCGTTCACCCGCGTGGCTCTGGAGAACCACTACAACCGCCCTGTGGTGGACGATTCGCTGAAAATAGAGATCCGCCAGGGACGCCATCCCGTGATTGAGAAAGAGCTCCCCCCGGGAACCCCCTATATCGCCAACAGTGTCGACCTCGACAACGACGGGACCCAGGTGATGATGATCACCGGACCGAACATGTCGGGTAAGTCGGCTCTGCTGCGCTCCACCGCCCTGAATGTGCTGCTGGCGCAGATAGGCTCGTTCGTGGCTGCCGATTCCGCCCATATCGGTGTGGTCGACAAGATTTTCACCCGTGTGGGGGCGTCTGACAATATATCGCTGGGAGAGTCT
>CAZDWY010000029.1:0-30219 GCA_964509345.1 uncultured Alistipes sp. | reverse complement strand
ATCGAGGAAGCTGCAGCCCGCACTCAGGCTCGCATCGACTCCGGCCGTCAGACCATCGTAGGTATCAATAAATATCGTCTTGACCACGAAGATCCCATCGATATCCTCGAGATCGACAACACAGAGGTTCGCAACGAGCAGTGCGCCCGTCTTGAGGAGCTCCGCAAGGATCGCGATGAAGAGGCTGTGAAGAAGGCTCTGGCCGCAATTACCGAATGTGTGCGTACAGGGGAAGGCAACCTCCTCGACCTCGCTGTAAAGGCAGCAGGTGTTCGCGCTTCACTGGGCGAGATTTCCGATGCCTGCGAAGAGGTTGTCGGACGTTATAAAGCAGTAATCAGAACTATTTCAGGCGTGTATTCAAGCGAAACCAAGAACGATCCCGACTTCCTCCGCGCTCAGAAGATGACTGAGGAATTCGCAAAACGGGAGGGACGTCAACCCCGTATCATGATTGCCAAAATGGGTCAGGATGGTCACGACCGCGGTGCAAAAGTTGTTGCAACCGGTTATGCCGACTGCGGATTCGATGTCGATATGGGACCGCTGTTCCAGACTCCGGCCGAAGCTGCCCGTCAGGCTGTGGAGAACGATGTTCACATTCTCGGTGTAAGCTCACTTGCAGCCGGTCATAAGACTCTCATTCCTCAGGTTATCGAAGAGCTCAAGAAGCTCGGGCGCGAGGACATCATTGTAACCGCCGGAGGTGTAATTCCTGCTCAGGACTATGACTTCCTTTACAAGGCTGGCGTAGCTGCGATCTTCGGTCCCGGTACCCGCATTCCCGTATCGGCAATCCGCATGCTCGAGATTCTTAACGGCGAAGAGGCTGCCGAATAATCCCGGTCACCTCAGAACCATTCCCAAATAAATTGCCCGGCAATCTCCACTATGGGGGTTGCCGGGCAATTCATTTTGGCTGATATTGATTATCTGATATTGTTACGTTATTTCCCCAGTCGCGCAAGGAACTCCTCGCGTCTGGAGTCTGCTACTGGAACATAGGTCTTGCCGAAGATAATTCGTCCGCGTTCCACTACCTCGATGTTTCCCATGTTCACGATGAATGATCTGTGAACACGCATGAAGCGATCTGACGGGAGATGCTCTTCGAGATCGCGCATGCTCATCAAAGAACTTACAGGTTCGCCGTCGGTGCGATTGAAAATAACCCTATCCTTCTGCACTTCGATATATGTTATGGCATCGATTTTCATCTGCACCAGACGGTACTCCGATTTTACGGTGATAGTGTCGTGAACGGCACGGTTCTGGCTCTCGTAGCTGTCGCGCATCGAACACCATTTTACGGCCTTACCTACTGCCGACATAAACTCAGCGTAGCTTACCGGTTTCAGGAGATAATCAAGGGCATTTACCTTAAATCCCTGCAGCGCATATTGTCCGTAAGCCGTTATATAAATGATGCGTGTGCGCTCGGGAATAATACGTGCGAAGTCTATGCCGTTTAGCATCGGCATGTCTATGTCGAGAAATACAAGATCTATTTCGCCTCCCACTACGCTTTTAACCGCATCAGCTGCCGATTCGAAACATCCACACAGCTTTAATGCCGGAGTTTTCTCAACGTAACTTTTTATGAGCTCTCGGGCGAGCGGTTCGTCGTCTATGACTATGCAGTTCAAAGTATTTTCCATTTGTTTCCGGGTAGTTATGCCTGTTGGAGGGTATGAGAGGGCTGGGCTGCCTGTTTACGGTTGTGAAGGGCATTCAGTGAGATGGTGATCACGCAGCAGTAAGCACCCTCCTTGCGGTCCGAACTGTATGTAAATTCTCCCGGATAGAGCAGTCCCAGCTGACGGGTGACATTCTCCAGTCCTATTCCCGATTCGCTTTTTGCCTGTTGCAACTGACCGCGTCCTTCTGCATAAGAGTTTTCCACACGACAGATCAGCTGATTGTCACATTCGCGAATATCTATGAATATGAAATTCTCCTTTCCGTTCGGTCCGGAATGCTTGAAAGCATTTTCAACCAACGTAAGGAACAGCAGGGGAGCTATGTATAGGTTTGCAGAGGGAGCCTCCTCTATATTGAATGTAAGTTTTACGGATGGACTAAGTCTTAGCCGCATCATCTCCACATAGTCGGTGATGAATTTCAGTTCCTTATCGAGAGGAACCGTTGCCTCACCGGCATCGTATATCATGAAGCGGAGCATGCTGCTCAGATCGTGGAGAGCCTGCTGAGCGCGCTCCGGCGCCATTCCGATCAGAGCGTAGATATTGTTGAGTGAGTTGAACAGGAAATGGGGATTTAACTGCGCTTTGAGGCTTCTGAGTTCAATTTTGCGCCGTTCGGCATTGAGCTCAAGTTCGCGGCGGCGCATCTGCTCATGCTCGCGCGAGAGCCTCATGGCGTAAGCGAGCGCTGCGGCAAGCACCATCATCACTCCGTCGCGTATCAGGAACCTGAGATAGGCTATGGCGATGGCACCTGATGTGACTTGGGAGCCTGCGGCATGGCGCGGGCGGGGGAGACCACCATTCATTTCGAACCATACTGGAATAAGACTGCATATCGCTACTATAAGACAGAGGTTTAATCCCAGGTAGGCATAAAATGGGCGTGAACCCTGGCGCCGCAAGGTCGCAGGCACAAGCAGGAAATAATTGACGCAGAACACTACTGTGTAGCATGTAGCCATAGCTACGTTGAATACCGACCATACCATCGGCTCGCCGTCGTGGGTGACGATAGTGAGTGCTGATGGGAGGTAGAACAGCGTACATGCGAGCAGAACCACTGTCGCCGTGCCGCTGTTGCGTGGTGTCCGCAGGCTATCATTCATATCTGATCGCTTCAATCGGGTCGAGATTCGAGGCTTTGGCTGCCGGGTAGAATCCGAAGATAATGCCGATGACCGTGCAGACTACAAATGAGAGAATTACCGAACCGCCGTCGATCTGTACCGGCCAGTGGGCAAACAGTTTTATCATCCATGTGGCAACGCCTCCGATCAGGATTCCGAGTATGCCACCGGTTACTGAGATTATTATCGCTTCGATAAGGAACTGCATCATGATATCTCGTCCGGTAGCGCCAATACTCATGCGCAGACCGATTTCGCGGGTTCGTTCGGTTACGCTCACTATCATGATATTCATGATACCGATACCGCCGACAAGCAACGATATACCGGCTACCGCTGCCAGAAGCACTGTCATCATCGATGATGTTGACGATATCATTTCGGCAAGCTCCTGCATGGAGCGGATGGTGAAGTTGTTTTCGTCGGCAGCACGCAGTTTGTGCTGGTCGCGCAGAATACCGGTGATCTCCTCGATAGTCTCGTCAGTATGGTTTTCGTCGGCCGCCGATGCCTGGATTCCCTGAAGGTAGTCGATGGCAAGCATACGCTTCATCACAGTGGTGTAGGGAACCAGAGCCAGATCGTCCTGGTCTTGTCCCATGGTGTTGTATCCTTTTTCATCGAGCACGCCTATTACGGTGAGGGGTATCTTGCCGCAACGCACGATTTTTCCGATAGGATCCGTGCCGTCAGGGAAGAGATTATCCACCAGCGTTTTACCGAGTACACATACCTTTGCGGCATTCTTTACGTCCTCTTCTGTAAACATCTCGCCCTGCGCAACCTTGCGCTGTCGTATATCAAGAAACTGAGTGTTCACTCCCTGAGCCTGCGAGGGGTAATTGTTGTTGCCGTAGATCCACTGTCCGGAGCTGTTTACAGTTGGGGTGATGTTCTGGATTGTGGACGACTCTCTGATCAGAGCCTCGTAGTCGGCGGGTTTGAGTGTCTGCATGTCATCGCTGCTCTGGCGCACGCCTCCACGTCGTTCAGCACCAGGGAAAATCATTATCATGTTGCTTCCCATCTCCGAGATCTGAGCCTTTATGGAGTTCTTTGATCCCTGTCCGATCGCAAGCATCGCGATTACGGCTCCTACACCGATAATCACGCCAAGCATGGTGAGAAAGCAGCGCATCTTATTGTTGTTAAGCGCTTTCAGAGCTATCTTCAGTAGATTCTGGATATTCATGGGGCTGTATGTTTATCAGTCGTTCTCTTCAGGAAGACTGCGGTATACCTCTTCGGCAGACTTTATGTCTGTGTTATATTCGTCGCTTACAATGTGACCGTCGCGTAGAGTGATGTTGCGCGACGAATACAGGGCGATTTCCGGATTATGTGTCACAAAAATGATCGTTTTCCCTTCGCTATGAAGTTTCTGGAAAAGTGTCAGGATAGAGAATGATGTTCGGGTATCAAGGTTACCGGTAGCCTCGTCAGCAAGGATAATCACAGGGTCGTTGACGAGTGCACGTGCTATCGCTACACGTTGTTGCTGACCACCTGACATCTGATTGCTCTTGTGAAGGAGACGTTCTCCCAGACCAACCTGACGCAGACATCGCTCGGCCCGCTCGGATCGTTCGCGCGCGCTTATTGCCGAGTTGTAGAGCAACGGCAGTTCCACATTCTCCAGTGCTGTCGTCTTGGGAAGCAGGTTGTAGTTCTGGAATATGAATCCGATCTTGCGGTTACGGATACGGGCACGTTCGTTTTTGCCCATTCCTCTGACAGGAATTCCGTCAAGGTAATATTCACCTGATGTTGGTGTGTCGAGACACCCCAGAGTGTTCAGAAGCGTGGATTTGCCTGAACCGGAGGTACCCATGATGGTGACGAACTCACCCTCATATATCGTGAACGATACTCCACGCAGAGCTTTTACAGTCTCTTCCCCGACTTTGAAGTAGCGTTTCAGCTTTTCTATTTTGATTATCTCTTTTGCCATGGCAGCTTACTTTGCGGGGATGATTATTTTTTTTTCTTTGCTCCCGGGGGCTTCGGCATAAATGGATTCTCCTCAGCTTGTTTTCCACCGGGCTTAGCCATCACGGTATTGTATTGAAGCGCTATCTTGTCACCCTTTTCGATGCCTTTCACAACCTGCTGATATACGCTGTTGGAAACGCCTGTTTCAACAGCTGTCTCAATAAGTTTGCCATCACGTTCCACCCATAGTGTGCTGTGAGCCGGTTCTTTGAGAGCTACCGGTTCAGGGAGGTTATCGCTCCCACTGTTGTCGCGGGGCTGGAAACGGAATGCCTTTAGAGGTGCTGCCAGAACATCCTTGAGTTCGAGTGTATAGATAGTGAGGTTGGCTGTGAGACCTGGAATCAGTTTATGATCCGGGTTGGGGGCCGCTACTATAACCTCGTATGTGACGACATTGGAGGTTGTGGTGGGATTGAGACGAACCTGAGTGACGGTTCCGTCGAACACATCATCGGAATATGCGTCGACTGTGAATGTGACGTGTTGACCGACTTTCACCTTACCTATATCGGCTTCGTCGACATCGCCTACAACCTGCATGTTGTCAAGATCGGCTATAACGTAGAGATTGGCTACGTTCATGCTCGATACCACTGTCTGACCAACCTCTACCTCGCGTGAGATGATGATGCCGTCGATAGGGGAGTAGATCTCGGCGTAGTTCAGGTTCTTTGCCGCTCTCACGCGGTCTGCCTGGCTTTTTTCGTAGCTTAGACGAGCCACATCGTAATCGCGTTGCGAGGTCTGGAACTCGTAGTCCGATATGAGTTGCTCGTCGTGGAGTGCTTTGTCGCGTTCGAAGTTGCGCTTGGTGTATTCGTAAGTGGCTTTGGCTGACGCCATGTTGGCGTCGGCACTTTTCAGCTCGCTCTGAAGAAGTGTTTTTTCTATTTCGGCAAGAAGCTGACCTTTTTCTACCTGATCGTTGAAGTCGGCATAAAGCTTGTCGATGATGCCTGTTACCTGAGTACCTACATCTACCTGGGTTACGGATTCCATTGTTCCGGTAGCGGTTACCACTTCCGATATGTCGGTGGGCTCCACAGTGTAGGTCTCGAGTTCTGTCCGCGGTTTCTCGGAACATGAAACCATCGACAGCGCCGCAATGGCGGTGGGTAATATTATGTGATACGCTTTCATATGCTGTTGTTGTATTGTCTGTTATGCGGTTGATTGTTATGCTATGCTGAATCGCCGGTGTTATGGCAATTCTACTTGAGTTGTAGCATAGTACATAATGGTTTTATTAGCCAGAATTGCCATGAACTTGTTCTGGAGCTGTTCAAGCCGGGCTTTAGTCAGATTGTTGTGGGAAGTCAGGAATTCCACAGGGTTTACAAGTCCGAGTTCAAACTGGCGGTTGACAAAGTCGGCGGAAAGCTGGGTAGCCTCGAGTTGCTTGATTCCTGCGATATAGCGTGCCTGGGCACTGTTCGCGTCAATATACAGGTTCTCGAGAGTGTGCGAGAGGTCGTCGAGCAGCTGAGTGCGGTTCAGGTCATATTCGAGGCTTGCGAGTTTTGCCTTGTTTACCGCTCGCTTTGTGGCGTTTCCATCGAAAATGGGTATTGACACAGATACGCCTACATTCTCGTTGAAGGCGCGCCCCATCTGAGTAGTCCATCCGTCGCCACCGGAGTTGTAACCGGTTCCTACACCGCCCTGAAGTGACAGCTTCGGGAGATATCCGGCTTTTGCTGACTTCACATCGTTGGCAAAAATCTGCTGGTTAAGTTCGTTGCTTTTAAGCCTGGGAAGCCAGCTCGCTGCGAAGTCGTAGACCTGGCGGCTCGGGGGGAGCATTGCGGTTACATCTTCATCGGAAAAAGTGACGTCGGCTATGTCGAGATTGTAATCAATACCGAGCATCAGCAGCTTTTTCAACGCGATTTTTGCACTGTTCAGATTACCTTCAGCCTGAACGACACTATATTGATCCTGCGCCATCTGGCTTTCAATCTGTGAAAAGTCCACCTTTGAAATACGTCCCGATTCCATGAGCCTGCGGGTGCGGTCGGTCTGGTGAGTGCTCACCTCAAGCGTCTGCCTGGCAATTTCAACAGCTTCGCCGGCATACATTATGTTGAGATATGCCTGCAGAATGCCAAGTTTCAGCTCCTTGATAGCATCGTCGCCAGCCAGTTCCTGTTGCTCGCGCATTATTTTAGCCGATTCGAGGCGGTATTTTCTAACGTTCCCTTCCCATATGGTCCACGATGCGTTGATTCCGTATGAGCTGCCGTAGGTTGTGCTTGTGCGTCCGATCTCTTTTTTAGGATAATTAGTCAGGTTCTGACTTGTTGAGAAGCTGACAGTGGGGAGGTATGCGTCCTTTGCAGAACCTATCTCCTGATCGGCTTGCAGGATGGATAGCAGAGAACGGCGCACACTTGTGCTGTTCTCTACGGCCCATTTAATGCAGTCGTCGAAAGTCCATTTTGCAGGCATAGCCATGTCAGGCATGCCTGTTACATCTTCTGTGGTTATATCCGAATAGTTGATGTTGTCCTGAGATTCGGCATAGGTATGGAGGCCTGTCAATGCCAGAACTGTCAGAGCGATTATTTTGCGGCTGTACATCATTCGATTGTGATTAAACAGTATTTTACGAAAACAAAATTACTACAGCTTTATCGCTTTAACAAACAAAATCGCTCTAATGCTCCAATTTTCATCCCGAAACCGTTTTTTCAGGAACGATTGTGTCGGTGAGAGAATTAATTGTTAACGAGAGTTAAGACCATCGCTGACGCTGTAGTTCGGCAAGGCGTGCTTCCGCCGGATTGTCGGCAGGATTCCAGAACCGGCTTCCTGTCATACCGTCGGGGAGAAACTGCTGTTTCACAAAGTGCCCGGGATAATCATGGGCATATTTATAATCGGCTCCGTAGCCCATCTCTTTCATGAGCGAGGTAGGTGCATTCCTTATATGAAGGGGAACCGGTTGGTTACCGGTACGTTTCACTGCAGCCAGAGCCGCGTCGATAGCGAGGTAAGCCGAGTTGCTTTTAGCTGAGGTAGCGAGATATATGGTGCATTCAGCCAAAGGTATCCTGCCCTCTGGCATACCGATTTTCTTGATGATATCGAATGTCGCGTTGGCAAGGAGAAGGGCGTTAGGATTCGCCAGTCCAATATCTTCCCCTGCAAGAATCACAAGCCTGCGGGCAATGAATTCCGGATCTTCTCCCCCCTCTATCATACGGGCGAGCCAATATATGGCGGCATCAGGATCGCTTCCGCGAACACTCTTTATGAATGCGGATATGATGTCGTAGTGCATTTCCCCCTGCTTGTCATATGCCATGGGATTTTCCTGAAGTCGCTCCGTCACTATCCTGTCGTTTATAATCATTGGCTGACCCAGTGGGGTTGATTGCTGCAGAAGGTCAAGGATATTTAGTAGCTTGCGGGCATCTCCTCCCGAAAATCTGAACAGCGCATCGGTCTCCTCAATTCTGACATCGGAGTCTTTCAGGATGGAATCTGTGGAGATAGCGCGGTCAAGCAGCTCCTGTAACTGCGGTGCTTCAAGGGGCTTAAGGGTGTAAACCTGGGCACGCGAAAGCAATGGGCGGATAACCTCGAACGAGGGATTTTCTGTCGTGGCACCGATAAGGGTTACCGTTCCGTTTTCCACGGCACCGAGCAGGCTGTCCTGCTGCGACTTGCTGAAGCGATGGATTTCATCAATGAACAGTATCGGTCGCCCGGTTGAAAACATGCTCTTGACGTCGGATTTACATCGATCTATGACATCGCGGACATCCTTTACACCTGCGCTTACAGCGCTTAAAGTATAGAAGGGTGACTTTGTAGTATTGGCTATTATGCGCGCAAGTGTGGTTTTTCCAACCCCGGGAGGACCCCAGAGGATGAATGAACTGACATTGCCACTATCTATCATCCGGCGCAATACACTCCCTTCACCGACCAGATGTGTCTGACCGATGTAATCGTCGAGGTTTTGCGGGCGTAGCCGTTCTGCTAAGGGTGCGAGCATTAATTTCAAGTTTTAAGAGAGGTTATTTCATATGAGCAGTGTCGGGAAGATGGGCTCCACGGAGAAATGCTTCGGCTGTCATACGTTTTTTACCCGCCGGCTGCAGTTCGAGAATTTCGAGCAGATGTCCGTCGCCGCAGGCTATCTTCATCTCATTCCCATTTATGAACAGTTCTCCGGGGATGGTGGTTTCAGGGCATATTCCGGCTGGTGCTGTGGAGAAAACTTTTAGTGCGACCGGTGCTTTGGGATCGTGTATTTCAAGTTCAGTCCATGCTGCCGGATAGGGTGAAAGACCACGCACGAGATTATGGATATCCACCGAGCTCTTGCGCCAGTCTATGCGACAGGTTTCCTTGAATATTTTTGGAGCGGGAGTGGCAGTTTCACCTTTGAGGAGTTTTTCCTGTGGTATGGTGGTGAAAGTGCCGTCAACAATGCTGTTGACGGTTTTAAGAGTGAGTTCGGCTCCTAACCCCATCAGTTTGTCGTGAACGTCACCTACATTATCTGTGGGTAGTATCGCAATTTTTTCCTGATCTATGATGTCGCCTGTATCGATTTCATGTTTCAGAAAGAATGTGGTTACACCCGTTTCTGTATCGCCGTTAATTACAGCCCAGTTTATAGGGGCAGCTCCACGGTAGCGGGGGAGTAGCGACGCATGCAGATTGAAAGTACCCATGGGTGGCATCTGCCATACTACTTCGGGGAGCATACGGAATGCAATTACTATGAAAAGATCTGCATTCAGACTGCGGAGTTCCTCTACAAATTCTTCATCTTTAAGTCTTACAGGCTGCATGAGCTGAAGTCCGTGAGCCAAGGCATACTCTTTCACTGGAGACTGATACATTTTATGTCCGCGTCCAGCCGGCTTGTCGGGCATAGTTACTACGCCGACAACATTGTATCCGTTGCTTACAAGTTTGTCGAGACTTGCAACCGCAAATTCGGGCGTACCGAAAAATACTATTTTAAGATCTTCCTTATTCATTCCGTCAATTAATTATATATCCGCCTCCATTCCCTCACGAAGCAATTACTACTTACTAATTGTTCTAAGGCTCGCCATAATTTATCGTCCGGCACAGGAGCTGTGAGGCTCAAAGGTTGTTTGCTGACCGGATGAATAAACTCCACGTGGCGTGCCATAAGCGAGATCGATCCGTCGGGATTCGAACGTTTGTCGCCGTATTTCAGATCCCCTTTTATAGGGCAACCGATTGCCGATAGCTGAACCCGGATCTGATGTTTTCGTCCGGTCAGCAACTCTACCTCCACCAGATGATAGCGTTCCGACGAAGCAAGCAACTGATAGCGCAGACGTGCCTCCTTAGCACCGCTTTTAGGTTTATGAGATGCATATGATTTGTTATTGGCTTCGGTTGAGGTAATGTAATGGCATAGCTCTCCCGCTGGCTCTTCCGGACGGTTACGGGTTATAGCCCAATATGTCTTGTGAACTTCGCCGTTGCGAAACATCTCGTTCATCCGGGCGAGTGCTTTTGAGGTTTTGGCGAAAACGACCAATCCACCTACCGGGCGGTCAAGTCTGTGAACAACTCCGCAGAATACATTCCCGGGCTTGGCATATTTTTCCTTTAGGTATGCTTTAAGGCTCTCTACCAGAGGTTCGTCCCCGGTTTTATCACCCTGCACAATCTCTCCAGGAAGTTTGTTCACTACAATCAGATGATTATCCTCGTAAACAATTCGTTCGGCTAATGGTTGCATCTGCTTTCTGCTAAAAGTGTTCAGATACCGGACGCACTCTCCCTATATGGATCTGCGTCCGGTATCTGAAATAGCTGTTTATTTATGAACTGTATGATGTTCGATGTGTGGAACTTGTGTTATGCTCAGATACCGAGTTCCTTCTTTATTCCGTCAATCTTGGTTCTGGCGGCAGCTTCGGATGCGTGATATTCGCTCTTGTCAGCCATCTTGCCGTGAACTTCGATATAGAACTTGATCTTCGGTTCGGTTCCTGACGGACGGATAGAAACCTTGGTTCCGTCAGCAGTGAAGAACTGTAGAACGTTGGAGGTGATGGGGAAGTCCATCTTCTCAACCTTACCGGTAATGGTATCCGTGCAGTTGAGATCGGCATAGTCCTTTACGGTAATTACAGGGCTACCGCCGAGTTCTTTGGGAGGATTGGCGCGGAACGCTTTCATCATGGCGACGATCTCTTCAGCACCGGTTTTGCCGGGACGTACGACCGAGATACCCTCTTCACGCGAATAACCGTACTTGACATATATATCCTGAAGCATCTCCATAAAGCTCATGCCTTTCTCTTTTGCCCATGCGAGGCATTCTGCCATGAGGGAGATAGCTGAAACAGAGTCTTTGTCGCGGGCGAATTCTTCTGCCAGGAAGCCATAGCTTTCCTCGCCGCCGCCGAGATAACGGGCAACCCCTTCATTCTCACGGATTACCGATGCAATCCATTTGAAGCCGGTATAGCAGTCGTACATGCGGATATTGTTGGCATCAGCAATGCTCTTGATTGTTTCAGTGGTAACAATGGTCTTGACGATATATTCCTTACCGGTAAGACGACCGAGCTCGGCATTGCGGTTCATCAGATAGTTAAGGAGGATCATGACAATCTGGTTACCGTTCACAAGCACATATTCGCCGTCGGTATCGCGGATTACACAACCGATACGGTCTGCATCCGGATCGGATGCTACCACAAGATCGGCCTCAACCTCTTTCGCTTTCGCAATGGCCATTGCCATAGCCGATGCGTTTTCGGGGTTGGGAGAATCAACGGTGGGGAAATCGCCGGAGGGAACATCCTGCTCCTCGACATGGATAATGTTCGTGAAGCCGTAGTTCTTGAGCGATTCCGGGATAAGTTTCACCCCAGTACCGTGGATAGGGGTGTAAACTATTTTAAGATCAGAATATTTCTTGTCGATTTCGGGGCTGAGCTGAAGCCCTTTGATGGCTGCCAGGTAATCCTGATCCATCTTATCGCCAATGATTTCAATTAGATCGGGATTCCCTTTGAATTTGATTTCGCTGACGTTCTTGATCTTCTCTACATTGTTGATGATGTTGACATCATGAGGTGCGATGATCTGAGCGCCGTCGGCCCAATATGCTTTGTATCCGTTGTATTCTTTGGGGTTGTGCGAGGCTGTGATATTTACACCGCTCTGGCAACCGAGATGACGGATTGCAAACGAAAGTTCGGGAGTAGGGCGGAAACTATCAAAGAGATATGCCTTGATTCCGTTGGCTGAGAAGATGTTGGCAACAATTTCTGCGAATTTACGCGAGTTGTTGCGGACATCGTGACCTACTACAACGGAGATCTGTGGCAGATCGGGAAAGGCTTCCTTGAGGTAGTTGGCAAGACCTTGGGTGGCAGCTCCCACGGTATAGATGTTCATGCGGTTGGTTCCGGCTCCCATGATACCACGCAGACCGCCGGTGCCGAATTCGAGGTCTTTGTAGAACGATTCAATAAGCTGAGTGGGGTCTTCAGCTTCGAGCATCTTTTTTACCTCGGCGCGGGTAGCCTCGTCATATTGGTCGGTAAGCCACAGAAGGGCTTTCTCTTTTACGCTTTTAAGCAGTTCCTGATTGTCCATATATTTGGGTTAATTTATTTTTGTTGTTGGTTTTAGACAGTCTCAATTCAGTCCGGAAGTATACTTCCGTCAGTACAACACCCTTTAGGGTGTTTTTGTTCAGTTGAAGTTTTATTCCAGATAAATGTTGGTGGGCATCTCGGCGCTTATCCGGTTTTAATTGTTTGCCCACATTGAGCCGATAACGCTTTCGCGGTATGCCATCAACCCCTGTTCGCTCACTTCCACTGTAGTGAAGTTACCGTCGGCACCTATTACGTTGACGTGGCTCTCATCAATAAAGCTCATGAATTTAACGGTATATTCATTGGCTGTGACGCTCCAGCTGCGGTCTTCATCGTCAAACGAAAGACGGATTTTGGAGCCGTCGTTTTTCGATGTGATGGTATATCCTTTGCCATCGCATTCTACGAGATAATCGCCGTCGTGACCTTTGATTACCTTTGTTCCCATTGCTATGGGGTTGCTGCCGCTCCAGAATTCCACAGTGTTGAGAACCAGCAGGTCTGCTGCCGAGGTAACCTCATAGACCGGAATGATCCAGAAGGCGAAAAATACTATTTCATTGAGAAATTTATTGCCGATCTGGTTGTTCCATGTGAGTAATTTACTTGTAAGTGAGAAACTGCCGATGCACGATGTGAACATCATTGAAGAGGCTACGGCGAGCACTACTCCTACGGAAAGAAAATGTTTTCTCATATCTGTATCTGTTGAAACGGTTATTATTCTGTTTGACTGTTATTTAATGAATCGGAAATAACTGATTGGAATTTTCTTCAGTCAGACCCCAAGCGGGACTTTTGCTTTCAGTTTTTCGTAGAAATCCATTACCTTACGAACATATGCAACGGTTTCTCTCCCTCGGAAGTAACCGGCCTTACATACCGGATCGGAATAATATTCAGGATTGGCTTTCATCAGAAGCGCTTGTTCCACATTACCACTCCATATTTCCGGATTCTTGCCATATTTTTTTGCCAGGGCTATGGCATCCGTGATATGGGTTAACCCTGAATTATATGCTGCCACTACGAATTTCAGTCTTTCCTGCGGATCTGCAACTTTTTTGGCAAGGGATTTGTCAAGATCTGCCAAAATACGGCCGGCGGCATTGATATTTGCACGAGGATTGGTGATTTTCGAAGCCGGCAGATCATACGCACGGGCAGTGCGGGGCATAATTTGCATTATTCCGCGTGCACCCGCCCACGATACCCGGGTGCTGTCGTAGCGGCTCTCGTGATAGCCCTGCGCTGCCATCAGTCGCCAGTCTATTCCTGATGCGCGCCCTGATTCGCGGAAATAATTATCGTAGGGTGAGACAAATCCTTTAGATATATCGAGAGCGAAGATTCCGTCGTTGTTTTTTGCCATCTCGAAATAGCGTTTGAGTAGCTCGGCCTGCTTGCGTCGCGGAACCTCCTGACCGAAATATGCGTTGATGCTGTCGGCAAGCCAGCGCCTTCCGAGCGACACCGCCCATTGCGATTGCTGAGGAAAACTCATGGGGAGTGAGATGTCAAGATCGGGATAATATGTCTTGTTGATGCGTGCAATGTCATCGTCAACCACCGTGAGTGGAATTTGCCCTTCCGAAACCATGTTTATGAGGTCTTCGGTGATGAGAGTGTCGCGGTCGATCACATGAATGTGGATGCCTCCTCCTAACTCGTCATTGAGGTTCTCAAGACGGTACTGATATTTGGATTCTGCTTCTACATAGATGTGTTCACCGACAAGTTCAGTAACATCTTCAATCAGTCGTCGGTTCCCTTTTTTAGGTTGAACAAGCACCTGGTGGGTATAATTTTCAGGACCGCAGTGAAGCACTTTTTTACGGAATTCCGATGTTACGGGTACTTCATAAGCAACCAGATCCACTTCGCCCGAATCAAGCATCTCGATCATTTTCTGCAGCGAGGGAGCTACTACTAAATCTACCTCCATCCCTTTATCTGCCGCCATCTGTTTGAGCAGCGAATAGTCGTAGCCCATCGGTTCGTCGCGATACAGGAAATAGGAGGTCGGACTGTATAGGGTTGCGACGCGTATCGTATCCGGTAGCGGATACGATTCATCGGTCTGTGGCGCGCCGACACTTTTGCCCTTGCATGCCCCGATCGATATTATTACAAGAAGACACAGCAGCATGGGAATCCATGCCGAGCGGTGGAGCTGTCCTGTTTGATTCGACCGGGTGTTTTCTGTAGGGATCAACACTAAGGAATAAATTGTGGGCGTATTTAGGTAGTTATCGGTTGCGAAATGCCGGAATCAGTATGTGAATTCCCCGTATTCCGACATGATGGTGAGACGGTTGGTAGAGGCATTCTCCACACGTCCTATTATGCGGGCGTCAATTCCGAAACTTTTTGATATTTCGATTACCTTCTGCGCTTTGTCGGCGGGGAGATAGATCTCCATGCGATGTCCCATGTTGAATACTTTGTACATCTCAGCCCAGTCTGTTCCGGATTGCTCGCGGATAAGACGGAACAGAGGTGGAATCGGGAACATATTGTCCTTGATTACATGTTTGTTTTCCACAAAATGCATCACTTTGGTCTGGGCACCCCCCGTACAGTGAACCATGCCGTGGATTTCTCCACGCATATTCTCCAGTATCTTTTTGATTACCGGGGCGTAAGTCCGGGTAGGGGAGAGCACCAGTTTTCCTGCGCTAACCGGCGCACCTTCAACTTCGTCGGTCAGTCCTTTGGACCCGCTGTACGTTAGTTCGTGAGGTATGGCTGCGTCGAAAGTTTCAGGATATTTATCAGCTACGGTATGGTTGAACACGTCATGGCGTGCCGAGGTCAGACCGTTGCTCCCCATGCCGCCGTTATATTCCGTTTCGTAGGTTGCCTGTCCGAATGATGCCAGACCGACTATCACGTCGCCATCGGCGATATTGGCATTGTCTATCACATCTGAGCGCCGCATACGTGTTGTCACAGTAGAATCTACAATGATTGTGCGAACAAGGTCGCCGACATCGGCGGTTTCGCCGCCTGTACCGTATATTTCAACTCCGTAACCGCGCATGGTCTCGAGCAATTCCTCCGTGCCGTTGATGATTGCTGCGATTACCTCCCCGGGAATCAGGCGCTTGTTGCGTCCGATAGTCGAGGAAACAAGCATGCGGTCGGTTGCGCCGACACACAGAAGATCATCAACATTCATTATCAGCGCATCCTGGGCGATTCCTTTCCATACGCTCAAGTCGCCGGTCTCTTTCCAATAAGCGTAGGCGAGTGAAGATTTAGTGCCAGCTCCGTCGGCATGCATGATATTGCACCATTCAGGGTCGCCGCCGAGAATGTCGGGTATTATCTTGCAGAATGCTTTAGGGAAAATGCCCTTGTCCACATTTTTGATTGCTGCGTGAACATCTTCTTTTGCCGCGGATACTCCGCGGAGGTCGTAACGTTGTGATGATGCCATCGGTTATGGTGATTTTTTTACGGATTTACAATATTTATCGAGTGGAGAGGGGGATCAAAGGAGGTTGCGGACAAGCAGGAGATATAGAAGTAGGGTGGGGGCTACAAGGAGCAGTGAATCGATACGGTCGAGCATTCCACCATGACCTGGCAGGATATTACCGGAGTCTTTCACTCCAAGCGAGCGTTTTATAAGCGATTCTATAAGATCACCCCAGGTAGCGAAGATGCATATTACTGCACCCATACCTGTCATCGCCCAGAAATTGAGACCAATCGCATCAGGAGCGAATTTTCCCATCAGAGCTGCTGCGATTACACAGAATACCAGACCCCCGAAGAATCCTTCCCACGATTTTTTAGGAGAGATACGTTCGAATAGTTTGTGGCGTCCGATCAGCGAACCTACGCAGAAAGCTCCCGTATCGCTGAGCCATATGAGAATGAACATGCTCAATACTGTCAGATAGCCGTACTGAGTGTAAATGAAGCTGAGGAAAGCCAGTGGCCATACTACATAGATCTGCCCCATAAGCGAGTTGGCGAGATGTGTGAGAGGATTTCCATCCTGAACGTAGAGCTGGCAGATGAATCGCAATATCAGATATACAAAATATAGAAATGCGCATGTCACCACTGTTCCTCCTATGATTTTCAAACCGGGTGAAAATGCAGTCAGGAGAAGAATCGCGCCTATCAGATCAAGCAGACGGGTAGTATTTGATACGAAATTCTTATTGGTAATACGGATAAATTCGTTCAGACCGACAACACCCAGCAGGATGGTTAGCCCCCAGAACCACCAGCCGCCCATAAGCACGGCTGCTACGATCACCGCTATGTATAGCACACCGGTCACAAGGCGTGTTAAAACGTTTTTCATCGTTGCAATCGATTGAAAATTATATAGTTGAAACTGTATATGCTATCGTGTTGACATATACGTGAGACTTCGCTGTCTTTTAACGGAACAAAGATAGCAAAAAATTGCGGTATTTTTATGCTGTAGCGGTTTTAACCCTCAATATTTCTTTGATCTTCTCTACCGTTTCACCACGTCGGTGTGCATAGTCGGTAATCTGATCTTCGCCCGGCTCTCCGATCATAAAATATCGTGCCTCAGGATTTGCTATATATATTCCGCTAACTGTTGCTGATGGGATCATGGCGCCGTTTTCTGTCAGTTTTATTCCCGCGGCCTTAACATCGATCAGTTGTGCCAACTGTTTGTTAAGCAACTGATCAGGTAGCATCGGATAGCCTATGGCAGGGCGGATGCCGCAATACGCGCCGCATAGCATTTCCGACGGGACCAATTCTTCATCCGGAGCATATCCCCAGAGTTCACGGCGTACCTTGGCATGCATCCATTCAGAGGCTGCCTCGGCTATCCTGTCGGCAATACTTTGCCATAGAAGCGCCCCGTAATCGTCACCTTCAGTGCGTAGCCGGTTCGCCTCTTCCGACAGGTATTGTCCGGCGGTTACAGCGAATACACCTACATAATCTTCCTTCTCATCTTTGCGGGCAATCCAGTCGCTTAGTGATCTGCATTCGGTATCCTTCCCTTGCTGTCGCAATAGGGGAAAAACCTGATCTGCAATTACGATATCGTCTTTTAAGGTATAGGCAGGGTAGAAGGTTACAGTCGCTTTACCATCGAATCTGCCAGAACCGGCAATTTTCTGCAATATGTTAACCGCATCCTTGTAAATCGCAAGTGCTTCGTGGGCTTTCGTCCGTTCATTCTCATACAGACGGCTTTCCCATGAGGCGATGCATCCATCACACAGGTCATAAGGGAATCCATCAATAAATTTTCCTGTCACTTTCCATGCATGGAACAGCATTCTCCAGTTTATGAATGGTAACAGATTCTCAATTTTGAGGTTGACGGTTACTGGTAATTCAAGCTGAACAATCGGTTTTACCGGATTGTAATCATAGTTACGGTTGTTTTCTCCCCGTGTCCTTGCTTCCTCAAGAGTGAATATTTCCCTTTCGGAATTCTTGTATTCAGCAAGTATCATTTCCATATCTCTCCTGTTTGAGGCGATGAACTCCGATGATGTAGCAGGATCGAGGAGTTTGGATGCAACGATAGGGTTTTGAGAGGCGTCGCTTACATGTACCACAGGTCCTTGATACACGGGAGCTATTTTCAGGGCGGTGTGTATCTTTGACGTGGTGGCTCCTCCGACAAGGACCGGTGTTTTAATGTCCGCTTCATCAAGCATTTTTGCTACATTCACCATTTCAGCAAGTGAAGGGGTGATCAATCCCGACAGGCATATCAGATCCGGATTTACTTTCTTCACCGTACTCACTATGGTTTCAGCAGGCACCATAACTCCAAGATCGATTACTTCGAAATTGTTACATGCAAGCACTATTGAGCATATATTTTTACCAATATCGTGAACGTCGCCTTTAACGGTTGCAAAAACGATTTTACCGGCAGATCTACCACAGGTGTTATTTCTGTGGGCTGCTTCCAGATGGGGGCGCAGATGGTCTACTGCGCGTTTCATAGTGCGGGCGGTTTTTACAACTTGTGGCAGGAACATTTTCCCCTCTCCGAACAGTTTTCCTACCCGGTTCATCCCCTCCATAAGTGGACCTTCGATGATTTCTACTGCCGTAAGGTTGTTTGCTAAGGCCTCATCAAGGTTTTCTTTAAGAAAGCATTGGTTCCCCTTAATGATCGCCTCTGCGATACGTTGCTTCACTGGAATAGATGTGTCATTCTGAACTACATCTGTGATAGCCTTGGTCCCTTCCACGGTCTCATTTGCAGCAAATGCTGCAAGCTCGTCAGATGCTCCTTCGCGACGTGCAAGCACAACATCTTCAATAAGCATCCGTAGCCGAGGCTCAATATCCTCGTATGTCACGGTAGAGGCTGGATTAACGATGCCCATATCCATACCGTTGCTGACCGCGTGATATAGAAAAACGGCGTGCATGGCTTCACGTAGATTATTCTTCCCTCTGAAGGCGAACGACAGATTGCTTACTCCTCCGCTGGTGTGTACACCCGGAAGGTTCTCCTTTATCCATCTTACTGCACGGAGAAAGTCTATCCCGTATCGGTCATGCTCTTCGATGCCGGTCGCAACCGCCATGATATTCACATCGAAGATGATGTCTTCCGGTGGAAAGCCGCATTTATCAGTAAGAAGTGTATACGCTCGCTTACAGATGGCTGTTTTTCGCTCATATGTATCGGCTTGCCCTTTTTCGTCGAAAGCCATGACAATTACGGCAGCGCCAAGTTGACGGATGCGTTGTCCCCGGCTTACGAATTTTTCTTCCCCCTCTTTCAGCGAAATGGAATTCACGATACTCTTCCCCTGAATATTCTTCAGAGCTGCTTCGACCACGTCCCATTGCGATGAGTCAACCATCACGGGAACCTGGGCGATGTCCGGATCAGAAGCTATATATCTAAGGAAATGTACCATTTCATGGGGTCCATCGAGAAGGGGATCATCCATGTTGATATCGATGAGCATTGCACCGTCCGCTACCTGAGTGGCAGCTATACGCGCTGCTTCTTCATAGTTCTTCTCTTTGATCAGCCTAAGGAATTTCCGCGAGCCTGCCACATTGCACCGTTCTCCTATATTAACGAAATTATTGTAGGGAAGAACATCAACATTTTCAAGTCCTGAAACACGCAGAGCCGGCGTAATATCTGATTTCTGGCGTGGGATAGCGCGGTGTGCTTCTGCTGCGATAGCTGCAATATGGGCAGGAGTTGTGCCGCAGCATCCACCGGCAATATTTACCATCTTCCCGGAAAATATGCGGCGCATATGCGTGGCGAATTTTTCCGGGGTCTCGCCGTATTCTCCCAAGGCATCAGGTAGTCCGGCGTTGGGATGACAGCTTACGAAATGACGGGTATTTCCACTGAGCTCGCGCAAGTAAGGAATGATATCTTCAGGACCGAAACTACAGTTCAGGCCTATACTCACTACATTGTCGTAATGCTCTACGGAGGTGATGAATGCTTTAATGGTCTGACCCGACAGAGTGCGTCCGGCACGGTCGGAAACCGTAGCTGAAATCATTATCGGCAACCGGTGTCCGGATTTTCTCATAACGGCATTAGCCGCATCGAGACCTGCCTTGAGATTAAGTGTGTCGAACACTGTTTCAAAAAGAAGGATATCTACGCCCCCTTCAAGGAGACCCGATATCTGTTCGGTGTAGGCTTCATAGAGCTCATCGTAAGTTATATTTCGCATTGCAGGATCGTTGACATCAGGGCTCATGGAGGCTGTCTTATTAGTGGGACCGATTGATCCGGCAACGAACGTCTGTGCGATTTTATGTCCACATGCTGTTTCTGCTATGGCCATGCGTGCAATCCTGGCAGCCTCGCGGTTAATCTCACGTATAAGCCCTGGAATGTTGTCAAGACCGTAATCGGCCATTGATATAGCGTTAGCATTGAAGGAATTTGTTGATAGGATATCTGCCCCTGCTTCCAGATATTTTTTGTGAATATTTTTTATATCCTCCCCACGGGTCAGACAGAGCAGGTCATTGCATCCGGCGAGGTTATAATCATAATCAGCAAACCTTGTCCCACGAAAATCTGCTTCCTGAAGGTGCAACGCCTGAATCATGGTACCCATTGCGCCGTCAAGTACCATTACCCGTTTTTTCAGTGATTCTATAAAATCTTGTATTTCCAATGGCTGATATTTTCAAGTGAGAATGTTGTGTCAGAAGATCCCCTTGGCGATGTGGTATACACTGTCGGATGCACTCATCGTATAATAATGAATTCCTGGAGCTCCCTTTTCAAGCAACTCGCGCCCCTGGCGTATTCCCCATTCGATTCCTACCTGTTTTACTTCGGCATCGCTGGAGCAGGCTCTGATTCTGGCTGCGAGTTCTTCAGGGATATCAACATGGAAGGTCTTGGGCAACAGATTTAAATGTACTTTACGAGTTATCGGTTTGATTCCGGGAAGTATAGGAACATTTATACCCTCCTGACGGCAACGTCTTACGAATTTGAAATACTTCCCGTTGTCGAAAAACATCTGGGTTATAAAATAACCGGCTCCGTTTTCTACCTTCTTTTTAAGATAATGGAGATCCGATTCCATGTTTGGAGCTTCCTCATGTTTCTCAGGATAGCATGCCATCCCGTAGGAGAACGGGGTGCGTATTCCTTCGATGTGCATATCCTCAAGCCCTATTCCTTGATTGAACATATTCACCTGGCTCTGAAGGTCGCTCGCAAACTCGTTGTAATTTCCTTCAGGTATATTCGATTCGCCTCCTTTAACGTCCCCTCTCAATAAAAGCAGATTTGTTATACCGAGAAAATTAAGATCAAGGAGTGCATATTCTGTCTCTTCGCGTGTGAATCCACGGCAGATGAGATGAGGTACAGGAATTAGCCCGTACCTGTTCTGGATGGCGGCAGCGATAGCGACTGTTCCGGGACGTTTCACTATACTCACTCTTTTATGAGTGCCGTCGGGGAGCGGTTTGTAGATATATTCGCTGTGGTGAGAAGTGATATTTACGAATTTCGGATCGAAACATTTCAGTTTATCTATAATGTCGTAAACTTTATAGATACTGTTCCCCTTCAATGGCGGAAGAATCTCGAAGGAGAATATCGGATTCCTGCTTTCGGTTATAATATCAATTATCTTCATTTCAGTAGGTCGTGGAAATTATTTTTTGTTAACCTCAATGAATCGCGATTTTTGTGCAGGCGCGCGTCCCTGAATCTCCGCAAATATCGACGATATATATTCCGGCAGGGATATCGGAACAGTCTACGGTAAGCTGATATTCACCGTTGCCAACACTCCGGTATACAGATCTGCCATCAGCAGAACCCAGCTGTATTTGAGTGATTTTCGATTCGGATAGGGCTGCGGTAAGCATCCTTCCGGATAACTTGATGATTGGATTATCCGTAGATGAAACAGAAACTACTCCCGTCCCGGCCAGCGATCGGGCTGTTTTCAGTCCGGATGCTGCATCAAGAACTCCGTGTCCCCACTGAACGTTGTCTTCGCCGACTGTAGGGACAGATGCGGAATTCAAAACGATTTGGCGTATCTCTTTTCCTGTGAGTTCCGGGTTTGCCTGTAACCAGAGGGCTGCGACACCCGCAGCGAAGGGGCTCGACATCGAGGTGCCCTGCATCGGCCCCCAATAATCGGTGCGCCCGTCGCGTTCTACTGCTATCGTTGCTTGCGAGTGAGGATATTTCGGATTGCTCTGACAATAAGGCCATGATAATGAGGATACAAGCTGAGCGCCGGGCGCACAAATGTCAGGGAGGACTTTCCCGTCGGCGAGTGTCCCATATGAGCTGAAATAGCTTACATCTCCTATAGGTAGCTTTGTCTGAAGGTCTATAGGTTCTCCGTCTAAATTGATAAAATTGTTCGCACTGTTCATGGCTCCCACGCATATAGGTCCTTCACCGGCACAGAAATCGTTGATGGTGCGGCCGGGAGTCGGAGTCAGCGAGCCAGAAGCCGTATCGTGATGTTTAGTGAAAAATATTTTAGGGGTGGAGTAGATTTCGATCACGGTTCCGGGTGCCGGTGGAGTCACTTCTACACCGAAAAGTACATTCGCCTTGTCGGGATCGGCAGTTGACGTGTCGATGTAATCGCAATTAAGCGCTACGTTGAAGCGGTTGTTTTCCGGATTGAGTTCGGCCACTATGTGAATATATCCGTTGATATATTCTGGCATTGGAATTGTTGGCATGTCGCCTGGTACAATGTCACTGGAGCAGAGTAACCATTCATGTTTACCGGCTTCCATGTCAATGGGTACGGCAATCCGTTCTATATCACCTTTCGAAAAGTTCTGTGTCAGGATGTTGACTGCGAATTGTTCTGATCTGTCAGACCATATGTCAACCGTTCCATGCAGATAAAGCGGCATCCGGTTGGGATATTCACGGAAATAGGTGCGCACACCGGGAACTTCCACGGAAGTTGTACCACAAGCGAAGCCCGGGCGTTTACCCTCGTTCCCGGCTGATATGCATACTGTGGCATCTTCAGTTAGGCTTTCCATGTATTGGTTAAACAGGGTGGTGCCGTCATGTGGTCCTATGTCGGAAGATACCGAAATATTGATGGCCGCAGGTTTGCTGACCGACTTGGCGTAGGAAATGATTTCCTCGCATCCGGCAAGCATCATGGCATCGTAAAGTGGGGAAGTGGTAGCTACAATTTCAGACCCGGGTGCTATACCTTTCATATTCCCGGTTGGGCTGCTGCCTGCAAGTATGCCTGCGACATGGGTCGCATGGCTTTCTCCATCGTCGTCTGTAGTCCATTGGCGTATATCTTCCGCAGAGGTGAGTATAGTCGGCAACGGGCTGGAGGTTGTGTAATTTACGAGTTTTTTTACTCGGGGAGTACCGTCTTCTTCAAGGAAGTTGCTGTGATTGGGATCAAATCCGACATCGGCAAATCCAACGACAGTTCCGGTGCCGTCGTATAGTATGTTTTCATGCACGGCGAAATCAGCAACCGCCGGAACTCCACAAAACGTACGCGCATCTGCCATTGTCGGTAATGATGCTGCGTGGGCTTCAAGACGGCGAACACCCATTGTGGAAGCAAGTTCCATAACGCGGTCTGCTGGAACAGTACATATTACGATGGATCCTCGGCGGTGCAATTCCGTGGCAAAATCTGGTAGCGGCGATGTCTCATTTTCAACGCGCACAAGGAGTGGAAGATATTCTGTTCCATTATCCGGATGTTCTTGTGTTTTTATTGCCGGCGAATGTCTCTTGTATCCATTGGATAAGTGTGGCATCATAAGAAATCTTGCACCGGGACTGATCGATGCGCTTTGTCCGTGGAGGGGAAGGACAGCAGCAGTGAGGAGGGAGATTAATATATTGAATCGCATTGTATTGTCGTGGTTTGTTTCTACTGTAATTGGTTTGAGATACATCTACCAATTTCGTGCTCATGTAAAGCAAGCCTGGGGCAGACGTCAGTGGCACGGAGCACATTGACTGCTATACTTTACGACTTACTTATATAATGCAAAGTTAATGAATTACATTGGTTATTAATATAACGTTGTCCCATTTTTAGGAATATTTAGCTATATGGCTGTTCTTGTCGTTCACGAAAAAAAGATGTATCTTTGTAGGCTGTAAGGATGCCCGGGGGTAGCGAAATGTCTTCCTGCCTTGCGGGTCTGTCGGTGCATATGATATTGAAAAGGCTATACAGATTCATGCTAAGGAGTTTTCTCCCACTGTTTCTGATGACATTCCTCATCTGCCTGTTCATTGTGCTCATGCAGTTCCTATGGAAATCAATCGACGACCTCGTCGGTAAAGGACTGGAGGTTCATGTTATTGCCGAGCTTTTCTTTTACGCTGCGCTCACTATGGTGCCGATGGCGCTTCCGCTCGCAATACTCCTGGCTTCGCTGATGACGTTCGGAAACCTCGGAGAGCGTTTCGAGCTCACTGCAATAAAAGCTTCTGGTATTTCACTGATGAAGGCAATGAGACCTCTGATAGTATTTATCGCGCTTATATCGGTAGGAGCTTTCTTTTTTCAGAATTATGTCCTTCCTGTGGCGCAGGTGAAAATGTGGACTCTATTCTATTCCGTAAGGCAGAAATCACCCGAGCTTGAAATCCCTGAAGGTGTGTTCTACGATCAGATACAAGGCTATAATTTTTATGTCGAGAGAAAAGACCGTGAAACCGGAACGCTCTACGACATGATGATTTACGATATATCCCGTGGCTTTGAGAATGCGAGAATCATTCTTGCGGATTCAGGTCATCTGAAGCTTGCTGATGACAAGGCTCATCTGTTTCTTCAACTCTTCGATGGTGAGCAATTCGAGAATCTGAAAGAGAATACCGCCGGTGCTCCATCAAGTGGTAACCAGCCATACCGTCGCGAATCGTTCAAGCTGAAGGAGATTCTGTTGGCCTTTGATGCAGGGTTCAACCGAATGGATGAAAGTGGTATGCGAAATCAGTATGTGGGCAAGAATATAAAGGAACTGCGCGCTACAATCGATTCCGTAGGCCACAAGGTGGATTCCATAGGTGACATTTATGCGGATGCCCTTATGAATACTCCATATCTTCATATCAACCGTACTACCCGCAAGAATATCGACGGTGAATTAGTGGATGTACTTGTTCCTCCCGTGCAACTCGACAGACCGATAAATATTGATTCGCTGTTTTATCTGATACATCCGGAGCGTACTCCCGGCTACCTGTCTCAGGCACTTATGAAAGCACAGAGGATGAAACAGGACTATGAGTTCAAGAGCTATGTGATGCAGGATGATCGCAAGACTATCCGTCGCCACGATATAGAGATGCAGAAGAAATTTACTCTGTCGTTCGCCTGTCTGATCTTTTTCTTTATCGGCGCTCCGCTCGGGGCGATTATCCGCAAAGGTGGATTGGGAGCCCCGCTGGTGATATCGGTCCTGCTGTTTATCGTGTATTATATTATTGATAATACAGGCTATAAGATGGCGCGTGACGGTAAGATTCCTGTATGGGAGGGAATGTGGCTAAGTTCTGCAATTCTGTTGCCTCTTGGTGTTTTCTTTACATACAAAGCTGTAAAGGATTCGGCTGTGTTCGATATGGATGCATATAAGAATCTTGTGCGTAGGCTTACAGGATCGCTTCGTCGCGAACTTGAGGTCAAGGAATTTGTGATGCAGGAGGTAGTCTCGGAGGAAGCAATATCCCTGCTTACTGTTCTCGTGGATATTTGTGAGGGTATCAGTAAAAAATACAAGGCTCTTACTCCGTTTAAGAGGTTGAAATATATTTTTGTATCATTTCCTGGGCGCGAAGAGGCACAGCTCGCCCTTAACGATACTGTCGACTATCTTTCGAACTCGAAAGATCCGCGTGTAATAAATCTTGTGAACAGTTTCCCGTTCCAGCTTACAACAAGAACGGTCGACGCTACCATACAGACTGCCAGATCTCTTATTGATCTTCTCCGTGAGAACGGAATATCCGCGGTGAATGAAGATCAGACAGAGCAGTCGGCAGATGAGAATTATGACATTAAGTAATGTGATTTCATTAATATGATACTTGATTCTATAGAAAGCGCTATCGAGGATTTCCGTGATGGCAAAATGGTGATAGTTGTTGACGATGAGGATCGTGAGAACGAGGGGGATATCATCGTCGCTGCCGAGAAAATTACACCGGAGCAGGTTAATTTCATGCTCAAGAATGCGCGTGGAGTGCTTTGCGCTCCGCTGTCAATCTCACGGTGTAAAGAACTTGACCTCGCACCTCAGACCACTGACAATACTTCCGTTCTCGGAACCCCATTTACAATAACAGTCGACAAACTCGAAGGGTGTACTACCGGCGTATCAGCGGAAGACCGCTGTGCTACCATACGCGCGCTTGCCGATCCTGCTTCGCAACCGTCGACATTCGGTCGACCGGGGCACATCAATCCGCTCTATGCCCAGGATCAAGGGGTGCTCCGCAGGAGTGGTCATACAGAGGCTGCGGTGGATCTCGCGCGTCTTGCAGGACTTCAACCTGCTGCCGCTTTGATGGAAATTATGTCGGAAGATGGCACAATGGCACGTCTTCCTGAGCTTCGCAAGCTTGCCGATAAATGGGGGATGAAGCTTGTAAGCATCGCCGATCTCATAGCTTACCGGCTCAAAAAGGAGTCGTTGGTGGAAAAGGGAGTCGAGGTTGACCTTCCCACGTGCTACGGTCATTTCCGCCTTATACCCTTTCGCCAGAAAAGCAACGGTCTTGAACATGTAGCTATTTTCAAGGGTGATGTGAATACTGATGATCCTGTGCTTGTGCGAGTTCATTCCTCGTGTGCGACAGGCGACATTTTCGGTTCTTTACGCTGCGACTGTGGCGAGCAGCTTCACCAGGCTCTCCGAATGATAGAGAAAGAAGGGCGTGGAGCGGTTATTTATCTCAGTCAGGAAGGTCGTGGGATTGGACTTATGGATAAGATTCGTGCATACAAGCTTCAGGAAGAGGGAATGGATACCGTTGAGGCAAACATACACCTCGGTCACAAAGCAGATGAGCGCGACTATGGCGTCGGAGCGCAGATACTCCATGAGCTCGGCATTAAAAAAATGCGCCTTATGACTAATAATCCTGTAAAGCGCATCGGCCTTGAAGGCTATGGTCTTGAGGTTGTGGAAAATGTTCCCATAGAAATTGATCCAAACGATTTCGACCGCTTCTACATGTCGACCAAAAAACACCGTATGGGTCACGACCTCCATAAAGTTGACTGATCATTGTTTTAATCCTTATAAGTATAAAAATTGGCTGCACATTATCTATCTGTGCAGCCAATTTTTATACTTATAAGGATTCTTCCGAAAATGTTATGAAAGGCGGGGCTTGCGGTCGGCTGATGCTCCGATTATCCATTTGCTGCCAGGAATGAAGGAGATCAGGCGGCAGCAGATGTAGCAGCATATAAATGTGGTGACGGCGATAACCGGGATTGCCGCCACTGTGGGGAGCTGATAACCGTCTTTGAAAACCGATACCCAGAATCCGAGCCAGAAGATATGCATAAGGTAGATACCGAAGCTGAGTTTCGAAGTACGGGTGACGATAGCGGGTGCCTGTTTCTGCTCAATGCAGGTGAAGAGCAGGAAAGCTCCGGTGGTAAGCACCACAACATTGATAGTGCAGAATGCCCACCCGATTTCAATAACTGGGGTGACGAGTTCCTGTCCGGGGATTGCCTGAACGTAAAAAGAGTAGATTGTGGCAGCCGCTCCGATGATGAGCAAGGGCAGACCGACACGGAAACGGGTAGCGCGGTTCCATGTCAGGTGACGGCGTATGTAGTGGGCGAGCACAAGGTAGCCAAGGTACCCTGAGAAGTACCATAGCAGATGGTATTCGTTCCAGAAGCATTGTCCCCATATTTCTCCCCAGTTGCGCGACATGTAGGGCATGCAGGTCGAGAGCAGGAAAAGCAGTATAAAGAAACGTTCCTCCTTAGCTGTAGCCTTGTCAAGCCAAGGTGATATGATCGGTATGAACAGATATATGCTGATCAGAGGATACATAAACCAGAAGTGACCGGCCGTAGTAGGGAAGTTGAGAAGGATGCGGGAGAGGTCTGTCATGGTGGTCGTGCTGTCAATCTGTCCCCATAGCAGGGGGAGGGTACTGTATAGTATCACAAAAATGAAGAATGGTGGCAGGATATGGAGGAAGCGGCGTTTGTAGAACTGTCCGCTTGTCATGCCGGCAGGCATCGGAGCCAGCAGGAATGCTGAGACTATGAAGAACAGAGGAACAGACATACGTGAGAAGCCATCGTAGATTGATACCCACAGGCGGTCAGTCTCGTTGGAGAGGAATGATACTGGACCTGCCAGGTCCGATTCTCCTCCAGCACCGTAGTAGTTTTCGCTCGCATGGACGAGGATCACCAGAAAGCAGGCGAATACACGCAGATAGTCAAGAAATACAATTCGATCGGTTTTCATTTTTCTTTAAGTAAAGGTGACACAACGGAATCAGCTGCAACGGGCATAGCGCCATACAGCTGATTCCGTCTGTTATTTGATCTGTATGCCCGGCACTCTTCAGAGAGCAAGCAACTCCTCGATTTTGGCCTTCATTGTCTCGCGCGATTGAGAGCCTGCAAGACGGATATCCACCTTTTTACCATCCTTGAAGAAGAGGAATGTCGGGATCGACATAATACGGTACTCGGTTGAGAGATCGTTCTCTTCATCTACATTGTATTTGCCGATCACAACTTTACCATCATATTCAGCGGCCAGATCGTCAACAATAGGTCCCATAGCTACGCAGGGTCCACACCACGTTGCCCAGAAGTCGATGATTACGGGCTTGCCTGAGGCAATGATTTCTTGCGCGTTAGCGTCAGTAATGGTTAGTGCCATTTTTTGATTTTGATTATTGTTTGTTAAGTATTTGGTTTGTATTTATTTGTGTCAGTATGCTACTTGTCAGTCACTTTCAATAGCTATAGTTTCATCTTCCGTGACATCAGGGCTATCATCAGCAATGTCGTTGAACGGTGTGGCTCCAGTAAGAGCACGGTTTCGCACAAATTCATATTTGATGCTGTATGCGTCGAGCATATTTACGAGATCGCGGTTGACCGGAATTGTCAGACCTGCCACAAGACGTACCGATCTGCCGATCTGAGGATCGTAGAGCTGCACATTCAGAGCGCCCTTCCCGGTTCCGGTAGAACTTTGATGGTCGAGGAGATCTTTCAGGAAAGCATCCGTTATATCGGTAGGATCCATCATAAGGGTAACACCTTCGATGAGCCTTCCCCGCACATCTTCGAGCATACAGATATGTTCAACTTCGAACTGCATCTCGTTTTTGTATGTGCTGAAACGGAAACGTCCCCTTACCATAACCTGATATCCGGGAACACCATATTTACTGAAATCAACAAATTTCTGACCGAAAAGCATCACACGTGTGCTGCCGGTGTAGTCCTCGAGGGTGAGTGCTCCCCAAAAGCCTCCACGCTTTGCCGGGCGCTGTTCGAACAGGCTTACAGTGCCTCCGAAGCATGCTTCCATTCCGTCGGCTGCGTCGAGATCCTGAAATTTCTTGATTGTCAGAAGTCCATGGTTCACTTCCATATAGAATGGATCGAGCGGATGCGACGACAGGTACATTCCTACCAGCTCTTTCTCTTTGTCGAGACGCTCGGTATCGGGCCAAGGTTCAGCGTATTTTGGCAGAGGGCGACCGGCGGTGCGCAGCTCCGGTTCCATCTCTCCGAAAAGTGATGCGCTCTGATCCATCGAGGCGTTCTGGAACTTTTGTCCGTAGCGCACAAGCTGTTCTGAGAAAGTCTCGTCGCGGTTGTTCTTCTCAAAATAGTCCTCACGTTTGAGTTCTTTATACCAGTCGAAAGCGCCTGAGCAAACGAGATTGTCGAACGTGCGGCGGTTGATGATACCTGCGGGAACTCGCTCCACGAAGTCGTAGGGGCTTTCGAAACGTCCACCTTCCTCACGGGTGCGTATTATAGCCGCCACCACATTATCTCCTACACCTTTGATTGCTGCCAGTCCGAAACGTATATCCCCCTGTTCGTTAACACTGAATTTCGTATAAGATTCATTCACATCCGGTCCCTTGACGGTAAGTCGCATAGCCTTACATTCGTCCATGAACGTTGTGAGCTTGGTGATATCCGAACTGTTGCGCGACATTACAGCCGCCATATATTCGGCAGGATAGTTAGCTTTCAGGTAAGCTGTCTGGAACGCCACCCACGAATA
>CAZDWY010000028.1:0-31344 GCA_964509345.1 uncultured Alistipes sp. | reverse complement strand
TTTCTTGACCATCAGAAACTTCGCAACTTTCTAAGGTTAGTCAGGAATGTAGCAAACGGTAGATGTCTATGTGGATATGTATGCATCTTCAACATCAAACACGTGAGTGTTTATTGTTGGAGTAATTACATATTATTCCGCGTGAGGCTTCTGCATGTTTGCTCGTTCAACTAACCGGGCAATGCGAAGGCCTCTGATGGTGGAACGAGCAGCACAGTACGGCTCTCACGCATTCTTTTTATTATCAACTATTACCAGCCGATGAGGTGAGCCCGGAGGCAACTGATAAAATTATGGGATTAATAATTTTCCTTATTATTGTGGGCATCGTAGGGTACTTCTGGTTATCACAGGATTCTAAAGAAGTAAAGCAACGCGGGAAAAACCGCTCGGCCGAACAAAAAATGGCTCTCCGCTACTTCCTTAACGAGGGTTGCCTGCAAAAAAAACCGACCGATGAGCAGTACGATGAACTCGTCCGCTCCATGATTGCCAAAAACAGACTTACCGATCCCCAGACAGCTTTAGCTAAGCTGGGCATAGACGAGTCGGAAGTAACCGAGGTAAAGCCGATCTTCCTGGAAGGTTATTTGTTCGGTGACAAGAACAGCTACGCAAAAGTGGGCAAAGACGGTCTCTGGCGCTCTTCAAAGTATCAGGTTTCATGGATATTCTGTTCTGATACCCACGTATATCTCTATCAATACACCTTCAACACTGACGAAGACGGCAAGAAAGTCGCCACTGAAGAATATTTCTACAAGGATATCACCAACTTCTCTACAAGCTCCGACACAGTGGAGACACCTTACTGGGACAAAAAACAAAAGGAGATTGTCCTCAAGAATGTGGACTCTACCCGTTTCCGTATCACCGTTCCCGGCGACTCTCTTTACTGCGCTATGGATCAGACCGATGAAAATGAGAAAGCGATCAAGGGTCTGAAAGCGAAGCTTCGTGAGAAGAAAACCGCATAAGACCGGGCGGCATAGCCAGGTCATCAGCAGACCGGATATATCATGGATCCATGGTCTTGCACGACTACTGCTGCTGATTGCCGGAGGTTTCGCCATCTCAACTATTATCGTGAGTTTATGGCCCTCTGCAACCGGTAATTGGCTCGCGTTCGGTGAAGTGTTCACTGTAGTAATCGCTATAATTACAGCTCGCAGGAATGTAGTTCTGGCAATACGTCTTTATCAGCGTTACGCACCTGAACATGTACGCCTCCGCTGTGCCATGACTCCCACCTGTTCCGAGTACGCCCTGCTGGCGATCCGCCGGCACGGGCTGCTCCGGGGCGCACTGATGGCATACCGCCGTCTTAGTCACAGATGCGACGGAACTCCCGTCATAGACTATCCCTGATAAGCAAGTCGTGGAAATTTTAAAGGGATGTTGAACACATTATGCGTAATAATTTTCATGGCTTACTTATGGGAAACATCTGTCTATACTGGGATATTTTTCAACATCCAAATTAATAGTAGGAATCAGAATATGGGATTTTTTAACCGAAGACGTACCGACGGTGCCACATTCGATGGTCAAGGCGACGAACGCCGCGGATTTGTCGATGTAATCCAATTCAACGGACAGCCTGATGATATTGTATGGAAATTCCCATACAATAACATTTCCACGGCTGCACAGTTAGTGGTGAATCAGAGTCAGGAGGCGATATTCCTGAAAGGAGGGGAGGTCGCCGATATTTTCGGTCCTGGCACCAAAACTCTGTCTGCTAACAATATACCTATTCTTCAGAAACTGATAAACCTACCCTTCGGTGGGAATACGCCCTTTGTCGCCGAGGTCTGGTTTGTAAGCAAGACAGTGCGCCGCAACCTCAAGTTCGGCACAGAACGTCCTATCGACATCTGGGATCCGCTTATTCAGAATTCTGTGCCTGTGCGTGCTTTCGGTCAATACGGTATCCGCATATCCGATTCCGCCGTCTTCCTCCGGGAAATGGTAGGTACACTCCATCTGTTCAACACCGAGGATATCATAGAGCAGTTCCGTTCCGACATAGTTCAGGCCCTGAGCGAACGCATAAACAACTTTATGGCAGACGAACAGGTGAGCGTTGTGACAATAAACGGCAAGCTCTCCGTCGTAAGCCGATATATCCAGGATCAGATCAACGAGGAGTTCGCACGCTACGGTCTGGAAATAACAAACCTCAAGGTAGAAAACATCAACTACGACAAGAATGACCCGCAGGTAGCCCGTATCCTTGAAGGGTATGCCAAAGCGAAGGAACGCGCTGTCCAGGGATTCACATATCAGCAGGAACGTCAGTTCGACATACTGGAGACAGCGGCAGGCAACGAGGGGTCCTCCGGCGACACAATGGGAGCCGGCATGGGGCTTGGGCTTGGTGTCGGCATAGGAGCTGCCTTTAATTCCCAGATCCAGAATATCGCCAACCGGGCAATGGGAGCCGGAGCACAGACCTCACAAACCGTGACACCGCCGCCGCCGGGGGCTGCCCCCGCAGTCAGCTTCCATATAAGCGTAAACGGTCAGCAGTACGGTCCATACGACATGGCTGCCATGCAGCAGATGGCTGCCAACGGTCAGGTAACCCCCTCCACATATGTATGGCGCCCGGGGATGGCGCAATGGATTGCCGCATCACAATGCCCTGAACTCACCCCGCTGTTCGCTCCTCCGGGAGCGCCACCACCTCCTCCACCCGCTCCTCCTGTTCCCCCCACAGCTCCACCAACATCTCCATTGTCATGACCGATAATAACACAAAAACTATACGGCTGGTTGCCGATGTCGTCGCACCGGCGGCGATAGTACTGGTTACAATAGCGCTGTTCTTTCTCTTCAAGCCTGAAGAACCGGGCACGCTATTCTGGACCAATATGGTTTATACGGCTTTTCTTGAGATAATACTTTTCGCGTACATAGTATGGCTGCCTGTCCACGGCACATCTCTGGCGCTGAAATGGATGTGTGGCATATACAGCGTCGTATACATAGCCATCGCCCTGCTCTGGATGCTGCTCTACGGCTGTCTGCTGTTTCATTGGGTTCCGCTTAAGGTTTACTTCGCATTCATTGCTGTACTCACCGTACTCTGGATTTTTGTAGGCGCGCTGTCCTTAAAAGTGGATCATGGACACGACACCTCTACGGCAATTCTCTCCGAGAACCGCCAACGGGCAAACGAAGTCAACAACAGTGGAGAGATGTATCTTCAGCAGTTCAACCTCCTGCTTAAGTTACATCCGGAGTTAAACGGGGCTTCCGCAGCGGTTACATCTTTGTGTCGCAGTCTGGCGTCTCTTTCACCCCTCGTACTGTCGAGTCCCAGAGCCGCACGGCAGATTCAGGATATTGACCGGGAGCTTGAGGAATTGCTTACAGAACCTGTTTCAGAAGAACAGGCAATGCGTCTGAAGGAATTTTCCGACAAATCATTGATAACATTAAATTTTCTCAAAAAATCGGTTCGAAAATAATGGCTACCACTCAATTTTATGAATGCCCCGGATGTGGAGCAAGTGTCGCCCCCGACATGAAGAAATGTGACTACTGTGGAAATCCAGTCATCATCCACTCCATCGGAGCGATAAATACATTCAACCCTCTCCAGTTAAATAAATACGCACTTTCCTATCGCAGACAGCTCGCTGATAACCCGGACGACAAAGAGCTGTCACGCTCAATCGGCATCTGTTATCTTAAACTGAAGCTGTATGACAAAGCTAACGAGGCTTTCGAACGGGCGGTTACAGACAATTTCGAGGATGCCGACTCCTATTTCTATGCCGCGGTAGGGCTTCTGCAGGGGAAAAAGGCATTCGTGGCATCCAGAGCCGACATAAACAAGGCGGTGGAATATCTCAATGCCGCCAATATGATTGCACCTAATCCCGTTTACTCACTGATGCTTGCCTATATCAAGAAAGATTATTTCGACCGGAAGGCGTTGTGTACGACACCCTCATGGTCTGAAGAACTTATGACTGCCGAATCCATGGGCGCAACCGAAGCTGATGTTTCCGCACTTGCCGACCTTCTCGGAGTGCCGATAAATTTTTAATCTGATACAATCACATCATGAGGGCGTGTCGTTTTGAACTGACACGCCCTCATTTGTATCCGGAGGGGGCGATGGTGCTGTCAGAATGGTCCAGATGGCAGAGCCATTTCCGTCAGGAAATGCCATAATATCATTTTCAAATAATTTTTATGGATTGAGTGGAATTTTGTAACTTTGCGGTCTCGTTTCAGCGGGTTGCGTGGAGCAACCATGTAATGGATTCTAAGGTAATTATATAAAGGTTTGAATTTATGAATTTTAGCGGAAAGGTGGATTTCCGGCCAAAGTTGTGGTCGGCTCTCCGCCATTACAACAGCAGGAAACTGCAGGCCGACCTAGTGGCTGGTGTGGTTGTGGGCATCGTGGCTCTTCCTCTTGCTATCGCGTTCGGTATCGCTTCGGGTGTGAGCCCGACAATCGGTCTTATCACAGCTATCATCGGTGGTTTCATGGTGTCGGCTTTCGGCGGCAACTCCGTGCAGATCGGCGGACCTACCGGTGCATTCATCGTCATTGTCTACGGTATCATCGCCCGTTTCGGGCTTGAGGGTCTGGCGGTAGCCACCTTTATGGCAGGTCTGATCCTTGTGCTTATGGGGCTTTTCAAGCTTGGAACTGTCATAAAGTTCATCCCCTATCCTATTGTGGTGGGCTTTACTGCCGGAATTGCTCTCACCATCCTCTCCACGCAGGTAAACGATTTCTTCGGGCTCGGGCTTAAAGATCTCCCTGGCGATTTTATCTCGAAATGGGGGGTATATTTCCGCAACTTCGACCGTATAGATCTGCCCACTCTCGGCGTGGCGCTGGCATCGCTTTTGATTATAATCGTCACACCGATGATTTCCAAGCGTCTGCCGGGTGCCCTTATGGCCATAATACTGATAACAGCAGCGGTAGCCATAATGAAAAACAGCTGTGGGCTCGATGTCACCACCATCGGTGACCGTTTCGGCAATATGTCAACGGACATTCCTGCGGTCCACGGCTTTTCACTGACGATGGACAACATCAACCTCCTACTTCCGTCTGCCTTCACAATTGCGATGCTCGGTGCGATTGAATCGTTGCTCAGCGCAACTGTGGCTGATGGTTACACCGGCTCGCATACCAACACCAACACTGAGCTGATCGGTCAGGGGCTTGCCAACATAACCGTCCCGTTCTTCGGCGGCATACCGGTTACCGGTGCTATTGCCCGCACTATGACCAACATCACCAACGGCGGACGCACACCGGTGGCAGGCGTGATCCATTCCATCGTGTTGCTCCTGATCTATATCTTCCTAATGCCGCTGATCAATTACGTGCCTATGGCCTGTCTGGCCGCTGTGCTCGTGGTGGTTTCCTACAACATGAGCGGCTGGCGCACCATCGTGGGTATCTTCAGCAATCCCAAGAGCGACGTGTCGGTGATGGTGGTGACCTTCCTTCTCACCGTTGTTTTCGACCTCACGATCGCAATAGAGATCGGTCTGCTTCTTGCCGTTGTGCTTTTCCTTCGTCGTGTCATGGAGAACACCGAGATCAAAGTCTACTCCGAGCAGCTCGATGTGGCTGAAGGCACTGACCTTGACGCTTCCCACCATGAGGTGCTCAATGTGCTCCCCGGAGTTGAGGTATATGAGATCGACGGTCCGTTCTTCTTCGGAGTGGCTACAAAATTCGATGAAATGATGCGCTCCACCCTTGGCGAGAAGCCTCAGGTGCGAATAGTGCGTATGCGTAAGGTTCCATTCATTGATTCTACCGCGCTTCACAATCTTGAGATTCTAATCCGCTCCTCGCAGAAAGAGGGGATACATATCGTACTTTCCGGTGTGAAGGACAATGTACGCGAAACCCTCGTCCATGCCGGCATTGACCGCCTTATCGGTGCCGACCATATATGCCCCCATATCTCCGTGGCAGTGGAGATGGCTAATGCTATAGTGAAGCGTAACGCCGCTGCGCGCGTTTCAGCTGCCGGTATGTGACTGTAATAATTTTACTTTTAAAACGTTATAAAAGTGTCGGGCATAGTTGACCCGGCACTTTGCTTATGAATATACGTATTATTCTCATATCATCTATCCTCGGTGTGACGGCTTTGACCTCATGCCGGCGTCCGGTGGTTGAAGCGGAAGATCCGACAGTGAAGATAGCCGCCAGTCTGCGTGATGTCAGCCGTCTGTCGCTTGTGGAGATGTCGGTCAACAAGGTGGGGACTATCAGCGACAGCGGTGCCACCGGGTTCGCCTCGCTGTTGAATATGCTCAAGTTCGGGGATCGTGTCGGGGTTTATTCCTATCATACGTATCTGGAGGCATACATCGACCTTTCGGCGCTTGAACCGGGTGACCTGGAGGTTGACCCGGCACGCAGATTCGTAAAGGTGCGCCTGCCCGAGGTTGAGGTGCGCATCTCCGGGCGCGATGCCACCGTCACCGAGGAACACTATCGTGTCACCGGCTTGCGCAGTTCAATCTCCCCATCCGAACGCGCCCGCCTCAAGGAACTGATGAACAGCGCAGTCCGCAGTGAGCTACGCCAGAACGACACCTACGGCCACATTCTCCTTGACGATGCGCGCCATAAGGCTGCCGGCTATATCTCCGCTCTCCTTGCCTCTATGGGCTACAACAGCGAAGTTACCTTCCGGTAAGTAAGCAGTAGGTGAAATAATCCCCCTGACTTACTTATATGTAGTAAATCATATGACTTACTGAATCACCCGAAGTTATGAAATACATTGTCAAACTTGCAATTGCGCTGATCCTGCTTGTAGCGGCAGTCCTGTCAGGTATCCATCTATACCGCCGATATACCATGCCTGCGTCAGACATGGCAGGGATGGAGATTGGAGATACACGTATAGATGGGATACGCGCGATGGTGAGCCTCTGTACGCTCGAAATTGAAGATGAGGTGGCTCTTCGCGATTCTATCAACGGTAAATGGCTTTTTGCTAAAGCCCGCCTTACAGGAGAGATAAGTTTTGATGTGGAAAAACTGGAATGTGATATGTGTGGCGATACGCTCGTCGTTATCCTCCCACCCGAAACCGTGACCGTGCGTGAATCCACACTCCCAGGTTCATACCAGGTGATTGACACTTGGGACGATACCCTGTTCGGTCTCGGCAAACTCACTGCCGCCGAGGAAAACACTCTCAAGCGCAGCCTCATTGCCCGCTACCGTGCGGAAATCTACCGCAAGGGATATGCCGAACGCGCCCGTGCAAATGCCCTGCGCACGCTTCGTCAGCTTACCGCCCCACTTGGTCAGCCCGTCATCGTGATTGCCTCCGACTGATCTCCACTCCCGTAGGGATATGCCTTATGCCTACATACATGACGGTTATAAGTAGTTGCAAATGAGCAGTGATAGCTCTATAGCGATTAGATGTAGTGGATTTTAGAAGGAACTTAATATCCAATAGACAATGACAAAAGAAATGAAGCAATCTGTTCATCTCCATCAAATAGTACCTCATCGTGAGGGGGCTGTGAAACCTTCTTAGTTGCTAATTTACAGATTTTTCGTATCTTTGCAGTATAACATACCCTTCCAAATGAAGCCAATTATTAAATATAGGGGCGGTAAATCTAAGGAAATTTCCAAATTTATAACCTATATACCTCAATTTGAAGGGAGATATATAGAGCCATTTTTCGGTGGAGGTGCATTGTACTTTCACCTGGAACCAGCGCGTGCCATTATCAATGACATAAACACCCGGCTCATCGATTTTTATAGGGGGGTTCAGATTAATTTCTCTGAAATAAATGTAGAATTAGCAGAACTTGAAAGGGTATATGCAGAAAATAGAGCAGCTTTTGATAAATTAAAGAAGTTGCATCCGGATAGTAGAGTAAAAGATGATAATGAAGCGTTATACTATTCTCTTAGGGATATGTATAATGGCAGAGTAGATTCACGCTACTTATTTGCGACACTATACTACTTCATAAATAAAACAGCTTATAGTGGTATGATTCGCTTTAATTCAAAGGGTGAATTTAATGTGCCTTATGGAAGGTATAAAAACTTCAATGCTGGCCTACTTACTGAAGCGCATAGCAGGCTGCTTGGCACTGCCGAGATTCATAATAGGGATTATTCTGAAATCTTTGATTTAGCAACACCTGAAGATTTTATTTTTTTAGATCCGCCTTATGATTGTATTTTTTCCAATTATGGGAATGAAGAATACAAAGAGACGTTTAACGAAACGAGCCACAGAAGGTTAGCTGCTGATTTTTATAATTTAGGTTGTAGAGCTTTGATGGTTATTAGTGCTACCCCATTAACTATGGAACTTTACAGAAACAGGATAGTTGCAGCCTACGGTAAAAACTATTCTGTGAATATAAGAAATAGGTTCCAGTCAGAAGCGGTTCACATAATTGTCACAAACTATGGCAACCGTTAGAAGTAATGAAATTCAGAGCAAAACATTATTCTTTACTACTTCACCAAGAACACCATTTAAGATTCTTCCGGAAATTAAACTGTTAGTAGAGAATCTCGGCGGTGAAGCGTGGAATAAGGAAACACAAATCAAATTCTACAGATTATTAGTAGAAAATGATTTTTATGAAGGAGCAGAATCCTCTGACCCTGCTTTTTCTGCAAGAGATAGAATAAATAGAATTCCTAAGGCATTAGGTCTAATAACTCTTCCTGTAATAGGTTTATCTGAAGCAGGGAAGGAGCTGCTCGAGTCTGAAAATAATCAGGAAGAAATTCTGTTAAGGCAGCTGCTGAAATTTCAGGTACCTTCACCTTATCACCCACTCGGTAAGGCTGCGACAGATTATAATGTTAAGCCCTATTTAGAGATTCTTCGCCTTATCTATGACTTGGATGGATTAGCTTTTGATGAATTGCATATATTTGGCATGCAATTAGTCAATTATGAACGCTATGAAGAAATAGTGGATAAAATAAGAAACTTCAGGATTGAAAAAGAAAAGCATAAAGGAAAGTACAAGGAATTTAAGCAGAAGGTACTATATTCTGAATATGGAGCTATTTATGAAGATGAAATAGCAGCGGGAGAGATTAAAACCAGAGAAAGTAAGACAACAACAGTAAAAGCCTTCTTAGATAAGAAAATCAGGAATTTAAGGGATTATTCAGACGCGGTGGTCAGACACTTGCGGACTACTGGAATAATTAACGCCACTGCAATAGGAAAAACATTAACTATTGCACCTGAAAGAAGGAAAGATGTTGAATATATATTAGCTTCGGTTAATAGAACCCCAGTGTTCTCAAATGATGTATCTGCTTATCAAAACTATTTATTTAATCCGTCTATTCCAAAACTTCTAACTGATGACAGGGATAGAATAATAGAGAAATTAAAGGTAGATTTTGACCTCACCCCATCCCCTTCTTTACCATTAAATCAGTTAAAGGATTTGCTTAAAAAGAAGATTGAAGAAAGAAAAGAAGGTAGAATAGCAGCTAATGTTAGGAAACTAAAGGATTATACCTTATATTCAGACATTGATTCTACCTTTGACTCTATGGATAGTTCTTATGAGCCCTCACTGTTTTTTGAATGGAACACCTGGAGGGCAATGACAATGCTAAACGGAGGCGATATAAGGGCTAATCTGAAGTTTGATGATGAGGGAAATCCAATGAGCACCGCTTTAGGTAATGTAGCTGATATCGTTTGTAATTATGGTGATTTTGATGTAACGGTAGAAGTGACAATGGCTAAGGGGCAGCTTCAATTTAAAATGGAAGGTGAACCGGTGCCTCGGCATATTGGCAAACATAAAGAACAAGTGAATAAGCCTACCTACTGCTTCTTCATAGCACCTACTATAAATCCTGCAACAGTAGCTCACTTCTATACCCTTTACGTTTCTAATGTTGAAATGTATGGTGGAAAATGTTGCATTATTCCGTTAACACTTGCTACCTTTAGAAAGATGTTGAAAGACGCTGTAGAAGCACCGGTAAGACCTACTCCTGCAAACATTCAAAAACTATTTGAAACGTCTAAAAAGTACGCTAAAGAATGTTTTTTGAATGATGAAACAGAAATTGACTGGTATAAAAGGATTACGGAGACCGCTTCTGACTGGTTAGCTCAACCTTCAGGCTCCCTATAATCTATAATACCGTTTCAATGGCAGCTGAACATTCACAATAATAGTCATTTGCCGTCTCGATCGCAAATATAAAAGTTTCTCCCCGCCGCATGATCATCTGATCATGCGGCGGGGAGACTTACCTTAGTGTGTACCTAAATATATTTCAATTAACTTATCCGTGTGGAGTGTGGGCTATACCTCGATGGAGTTGAGAAGGTCGATCTTCCCCTCTTTTACCAGCTTGGTGATGAGCTCGCCGAACAGAGTGTTCTGCCATGCGAACCAGTCGCGGGTATAGTGGGTTGGATCGTTTACGTCGAAAGATTCGTGGATGAATCCTTTGCCGGCGTCTGTATTGAGCAGCATGGTGATACAGTCGCGGATCTCGTTGTCGTCAGTTGAGGTGAACGCTTTCATCATGATACTCATTGGCCATGCCATGTAGTAGCCGATATGTGGACCACCGATGCCTTCACCCTTTTCGCCGCGGAAGAAGTAAGGGTTGTTTTCACTCCAGATGAATTTGCGGGTGTTCTGATAGATGGGGTCGTTGGGATCCATTCCGTCGAGGTAGGGCATTGCAAGGAGGCTGGGAACGTTGGCGTCATCCATAAGCAGGTGGTTGCCGAAACCGTCGACCTCAAAGGCATACATCGGACCGAATTCGGGATGGTTGTATACGGCATACTGCTTGAGGGCACCGTCGACTTCGTCGGCGAGTGCATTGCAGCGGGAGGCGAACTCTTCGTTCTTGTTTACGGTTGAGAGAATCTCGGCAGCTTTGCGGAGCGATGCCACGGCGAAGAAGTTGGAGGGCACCAGATACTGCAGTGTGGTAGCGTCATCGGACGGGCGGAAGCTCGACACTATCAGACCGCATGGCTTCACCGGTGCGCCCCAGCCGTCGTTGTTGAGCGTGTCGAGTGCGCGCTCGGTCTTACGCTGGAAGCGATACGGTCCGCGGTCCTCTTTACGCTGCTGGGTCACGAAAGTGTTGTATATGTTCTCCATTGCTGCGAGCCATTCCTCATCGAAGATGCTTGCGTCGCCGGTCTCTTTCCAGTAGGCGTAAGCCAGGCGGATAGGATAGCAGAGCGAATCGATCTCCCATTTGCGCTCATGAAGATCCGGCTTCATATCGGTGAGGTCGCTCATCCATTCTCCCCCGGTGGGACCGTCGTTGAAGGCGTTGGCATACGGGTCGATTATGATGCACTTGAACTGGCGGCGGATCACACCCTCCAGCATATCCTTGAGCTCTTTGTCTTCATTGGCAAGCTGGATGTAGGGGAACACCTGGGCGCCTGAATCGCGGAGCCACATGGCGTGGATATCACCGGTGTACACGAAAGTATCGGGTTTGCCATCCTCGCCTGTGCGATAGTGAACGGTAGTGTCGAGAGTGTTGGGGAAGCAGTTTTCGAACATCCATGCGAGTTTTTGATTCTTTATCTGCTTCTTTATCTCTGCGATATGTTTCTCCACTGCTTTTGATTTGAAAAGGCGGTCAGCCTTGACGGGGCGCAGTGTGTGGTTGTAGTCGGGCTTGAAAGCCACGGCGGTGTTGTCGGCCTCGCATACAGGCACCTGGGCTGCCTGAGCGTCAGAGGCGATGAAAAGTGCGGCGGTTGCCGCGAGAGCGACGGTAATAGATCTCATTTTTCAAAAAATGATTTGAGGTTAGCAATCTGTAGGAGAGAGAGGAAAGAGGTGGGAGGAGAGGCTTAAAACGGGTTATGTAGGGAGGGGCGTCGGCGGCAGCTCGCATTCTCGAAGGGCTGCCGGTGAAGAAAGTTGGTTAATGTTTATCGGACCGGCAGCTGTAGAGGGCGGCAGTGGCAAGCATTTCTGCTGCCGCGCCCTGTGTAAGGAGCCATTTTCGTTTGTCGGGTATTGCCTCTTCCCAGTCTTCTTCAAAAAGACCGGTGGAGGTATCGCGCCCGGTTTCCCAGGCGTAGTCGAGGTTGCGGAGGAAACTGTCCATGTAGTCGGGGTTCCCGTCTGCAAGATACAGTTCGTAGAAGCCTCGCATCATAACTGCCGTAAACCACACGTTCCCTTTTCCGAAGCGTGGAAATTCGCCGGTGCTGTCGGTTGCGGTTCGGTCGAAGAAGTGGTTGTGAGCCGAGGCTGCTATCCCGCGGGCGTCGGCCAGATACTGGTCGTCGCCGGTTATATTGTAGAGGAGAGTGGCGGCCTGAAGCATCTGGCCGCTGTTATAGGCGAATTTCGCACGTCCGATCTTTCCGTTGAGCAGCTTATGGTCGAAGTAGAGGCAGTCGGTGGTGTCCTGCAGATTTTCCTTTGTCCAGCTGTAGAGGTTGCGTCCGGCATTGAGATATGCCGAATCAGCCGTGGCTTTGAAGAGCTTGAGGGCGTAGACCGAGCCCGGAGCGTTCGAACAGGTGTTTTTCCCCCCTTTCTTCTGTTCGCACCAATATATTCCTCCGCCGAGCACGCTGTCGGTGCCGCTCTCTATGAACTTCCATATCTCCTCTGCCTTGTCGAGATAAGTTTTGTTACCAGTGGCATCGTAGAGGTCGGTGAAGTCTATGCCGAGCCATACGTTGTCGTCGTAGAATCGGTCGCTCTGAGGAGCGCCGTTCACATACGACGCATAGGCTGCGGGAGCGCGGAGAGTGTCGTAATATTGGTTCAGACCGGGTAGCACATGCTCTTCCAGAAGTGTGATATATGTTGTGTCGCCTGTGGCGTCATAGAGGGCGCGGACTGCCGAGAGAGTACCGGAGTAGGGCCAGAGATATGAATATGGATTTTTTTCGTTGGTGTCCTCACCTGCCAGGTACCCCGCCTTGTAGCTTTCGTCGTGAGGAAAATTCTCGCGCAGCAGATTTTCTCCCGCTATACCGAAATGGGCATAGAGCGAATCGAGCGTCTCTCCGGCCATGAGGGCGTATTTGCAATCGGATTCGGCAGTAGCCTTCTTCTGATCCGTATTGCAGGCCGACACGATGGCGAGCGCTGTGAGAACCGGTAAAAAATGTCTGGCAGATTTCATGGGTTAGCGGTAATTGTCTGTTGGCCGGGGGTAGATTATAGGAACCCCGCTCCGGCAGTTTCTTTTCCGATGCAAATTTAGTTGCATCCGTGTTAAAAAAGTGTGTCGGTTTTAGCCGAATAGAGCTATCTGTGGCGCCTGTATGCCGCTGTTTACATTTTATGCAAAATAGCGCACATGGTCCGGTTGAACATATATCCCTATGAATGCGTTCATTATAGTGAAAGCATAAGGGGCGCGAGCGGGATTGTAATCCCTCCTCCTTTACTCCTGCCTGGCGATCATATCCGACGCTGTCGGTAGCTGTTACGAAGGCAACGGGTGGAGCAAGTGGCGTTGGAAGCGACGCCGGTTCGCTGTTTCCGGTTTGTTTCAATCATCATACCCTGATAAATATAAAACCGGTTGTTCCGCATGCGGAACAACCGGTTTCTGTTTTCTTGGTCAGGCTTCAGGGTCTGACTGCGGTCGGGGCATTTATGCCTCTCCCTGGGGCTGCACGTTGATGAAACGGCGACCCTCTTTACCCTGGGTGAACACCACTGTGCCTTCAACGAGAGCGTAGAGAGTGTGATCCTTGCCCATGCCTACATTCAGACCGGGATGATGCACAGTGCCGCGCTGACGCTTGATGATGTTGCCTGCTTTGGCGTGCTGACCGCCAAAAATCTTCACTCCGAGTCGTTTGCTTTCTGACTCACGGCCGTTCTTAGAACTACCAACACCTTTTTTATGTGCCATTTCTTACTGAGTTTTTGGGGGTTAAGCAATTACGTCTTTAATCACAACCTGCGAGAAGAACTGACGGTGACCGTTGAGACGACGGTAGTCGTTGCGGCGCTTCTTCTTGAAGACAATCACCTTGTCGCCCTTTACGAGCGGTTTCTTTACCTCGCATACTACTTTGGCTCCCTCTACGGTGGGCGCGCCTACCTTTACGGCACCGTCGGCGTCTACGAGCAGAACGCGACCGAATACTACTTCATCGCCTTCTTTGGTGTCGTCGCCGAGATAGTGTACATACAAGAACTTGCCGGCTTCTGCCTTGAACTGCTGTCCCTGAATTTCTACAATTGCGTACATCTTAAATGTATGTTGTTTAAATGGTTATGCCCGCAGGCGAGCGTCTCCGCCGCTTATTCCGGAGCCTGCTTTAGCTAAAATGCCCACAAAGTTACTCATTCTCCGCCAATTATCCAAATAAAAATTTGCTTAATCCCCGCGGTGTCGCACTTCGATTCTAAATTTAGGCGGCGGCAAACAATCATTCCACTATTACGAATGGTGCCGCGGGGTCGCCGGTCCATTTATAGAGATGTAAAATGGCGCTTTCGCGGTTCGTCTGCGGATCCCGCGAATTGTGTGAGATATAGAAGTATCCATCGCCTATGGGACAGAGTCCGGTGGTGCCGTAAGGGAAGCTCCATCCCCATGTGTCGGTTGCCTTATCATATTCACCCTGAGGCAGCAATGAGAGCTGTTCCTCCTCAGGCTCTCCCTCAACCCCTCTGAGCTTTTTGCGCCAGGCTTTCCGGCTGCCGTCAATTACAAAATATGTGAAATTGGGGTAGGCGGCTTTTTCTCCTTTGTAAACTGCGGCATAGGTGTTGCCCGAGGCTTTGTCGTAGGCAAGGTTCTGTATTCCCCATGAAGTGTTGCCGGTGCGTACAAAATATTTGTGCAGGGGGCGGGCGGGTCCGTTGGTATGGAGGCGTTTTTGTGAAAGCGGGCTTTCGAAGGGGCTGAGCGACGCAGGATCGTATGCCAGAAGTACCTGGTAGTCGTTATCAGTGCGGGTCGTGTCGCTGTAGATTCCGTAGGCTACGTAAAGCAGTGTCCTCTGCGACTTGGGATCGCTGAAATCGGGCGCGAAGGTAATCCCGTCTATACCGGAGCAGCCATATGCATGGTCGCGTATCTCTCCGGCGTTCTCTACCGAAGCATGGTAGTCGTCAACAGCTTCCTTTATGTAGACCGTAGTCATTACCCCATCGCTTTCCGCGTTCATAGCGGGGCGGTCGATTTTGTCAACATCGAAAATAGCTACGTAGAAACCGGTGCTGTCGTCATTCTCCGCTCCCTCAAGAGTGTTGAGAATACCCTTCCCGATAGCGTCATGCTTATATTCAATCGACCCATACAGCCGGTTGTCAGTCGGATTAAGCGAAATACAGCCTAAATGGCCTGTCATACCCTCCACGCTTCCTATCAGATTGCCGTGCAGGTCAGTTTTCAACAATGAGGTGGTGAATGAGAAGTAAATCACCCCCTTCTCAAGATCCACAGCTATACCTTGAACATGATGTTTCCCCTGCGGACCTGATTCAATTACCCGTGGAAGAGTTGAATAATCAAACAACTCCCCGGGGCCTCCCTCTGCCGAAGCACCGAAGCCTGTTGCCGAAGCCAGCATAAGGCATAGCATAAGCCATCGCATTGGTATCCCTGTTTGCATTCTTCTCATAAAGGGTGTAGATGGAATCGGATTAATTACACAAACTCCTGCGCCCCGGGGGATGACAGCTTTCATCAGTTCGGCAAATGTGGAAACATGTTTCAAAGCCGAACAGGTGTCGGAGGTATTCTCTTTGTAATTAGCTATCAGTGGATTACAGCCTTCTTACCGTTTATAATGTATATACCGGGAGCAGGTTTGCCTGTAATGTGTCGCCCCTGAAGGTCGTAAATTATAGGCTCTCCGTTATCTCCGTTGTCTGTTTTAGTTTCCTCAAGCGACAGCAAAGTCGATTCATAGCCGGGATAGCCTTCTTCAAAGCTATAGATTATCTCTCCGTTTCCTCTTGCTATCTCGTAAACCTTTGGCTCCCATCCATCACCGGTTGTTCCGAAGGAAGGGAACCCCCAGGTTAAGATACCATAGCAATGGCGCTCAGGATTACTTTTGCACTCTGTTGGGGTGATATACCCTAACCCTTCTACAAGAAGATAAGAAATCCAATCATCTATTTTTAGATATACCGCATTATGCTTACCGTCAATACCCTCATATACTATCCACTCAGGATTGACTTCTCCCCAGTCTCTGAAGTTGTTTTCAATGTCAGTAAAATCAAACAGGCATGATGTATAACGGAGAGCTGGATGAAAGTTTGTTATATATATCTTTCTGTCTTCTTCAAAAAGATATACGTTACTGTCATAATCTATCTCATTTTCTTCATGCCATATTATTTTGTATGGGAAGCATTCGTGCCCTTCAATCATTACGCTTTCATCTAATCTTAGTGTCGCGTGGCTGTCATTGAAATCGTGTGGCGCATAAACATTCCTGTTATATACATTATAGCGCCATTCTTTCCCCACCTCGAGCATCGGAGTGTATGGAATCTCTTCCTGTTGGGCGACTTCATTTATTGTCGTGTGATCCAATTCTGATGTGTTGAACTCAATTCGATGATGGATAGTAGCAGAAAACACACTCGTCACTCCAGCTAAGAGAGCGCACATAGCAGACAGGATACGGGTAAACATGCTAAGAAAGTTTAAAGTTTATATTATTTGCAAATATAATGTAAAAAATATAGACTTCAAAATTTAGTGGAACTATTGCAACCGTAGAGAGGCCGGTGCTGGGTAATACACATTTTCTGTCATTCCCTCGACATATGTTAGTGGAATGGGGGGTTAGATGATGTATAAGTGAAGAGGTGAATCGATATTGGATAATTTGATGCGGTAGCCCTGAATAATGACCGGTAAGATTTGATTTATTCAGTGAGAGCACGCAGCTCGGCGCGCACGGCAGCTGTGTCGGTGAGCGCTTCCTGCGGGGTCATCGTTAGGCATTCTATCCTAGTGACACACGCTCCGGGGATGACAGCTTTCATCAGTTCGGCAGGGGAGGGAGCCTGTTTGAGAGCCGAATAGGTGGCGTAGGTGTATGTGGTGAATACGGAGTTTGCCGAGATACCGCAGCGGCTCAGCCACCATCCGTCGCCGAGCGCTACCGGGGAGGAGTCTTTTCCGAGATCGGTGGGAGCCGGATAGGAGAGGATCGCGTCGCCGTCGGCAGTGAGGGTTATGGCGACATTGTCGGCGTAGTCGCCGCTCATGCGGTATGCCACAGCCTTCGGCATGGCGCTGACGGCGCCGGGGGAGCCACCTCCGCGCACTATTTGTTTCTCAAAACGTTGTTCCGATCTGATAATGGCACCTCTGTCGGTGTTGTCAGCAACGCGGGTTGAAGCGCCGGTGGCACCGTCGGGGGGTGTCAAAGCCTGTTTTTGTGAACTGCATCCGGCTGCCATCAGCGAGCCTGCGATCAGCATGAGCGGGAGTTTGCATGGGTGTATCATCAGCGTACTGTTAGTTTAGAAGTTGCTGTATTGCCCGAGACATCGGTGGCGCGTACAATGACGATTCCCGTGGGAGCTGCCGCCATGTCTACGGTTGCTGTGGATCCGTCGGCTGCCACTGTTACGGGAATCATCGACCCGTCGGCGGCGAATACGGTAACTGCCGCGATATCGGCGGGTCCGTTGACTACGGCGGTTTTCAGCGACGGGTTGTAATATACGCGAAGTTCGGCCTCGTCAGCGGCGACAGCTTCAATGCCGGAGTATGCGGTGGCTTTGAAGCGGATCACCTGATTGTCGGCTGCCGCCGGAAGCAGTTCCGGTGTTATCTGATTCAGTGCAAGCTTGTAATTCAGATAATAGGGGAGTGCCAGATAGTATGTGTTGAGCGAGCAGAGCGAGCTGAGATCAAGGTGGAAATGCGACTGACCGCTCTCACCCGTATTGAGGAACAGGGTCTCCTGAGCCACAGCGTCGGCAACGGCATTTCCTCCGACACTCGGGAAGATGCCTATTACTATATCGTTGGCGTAGCTCCCGGTAGTGCAGGTGAAAGTGGCGTCGAAGTTGATGTTGTCGAGAGCTGCAGCGGTAGTGGATCCCTCCATGGTGAAATTCTGGCAAGTTATCACCGGCTGTGTGCCGAGCGAGGTCTTTGTCGTTCCGAACTTCTTGAGTATCTGACCGCTCATGGTGTCGTATAGAGCCAGGTCGTAGGTTGCGTTGAACGAGAAACTATCGGAATATGTCATAACGAACTCGAAGGTGCGGGTCTCGCTTTTACCGGGCAGCAGGTCGAAGAACGATCCACCGCTCCGGGCTACCACTGTCGAGCCTGACAGTAGCGCGACCGACAGATTGGCGGGAACTTCCGTGTCGGTGCTGTTCTTTACCTCTACGGACATTTTTCCGGTGGTATAGAAACAGAAGGGAACTGCGAAGTCTGCCGATACGCATGTGAGGGTCGCTGGAGTTGGATTCGCATAGGTGAGCGAGCTTCCGTTCTTGGTGATCACCACATAATCGGGAATATTGATATTGTGAAGAATCGGTAGCCACTGGTCGCTCCCTTCATTTTTTGTGAGAATGCGCACATTGTATGACCCGTTGGCCAGAGGCGACATATACGATTTTGGGAAAGAGAACTGGCTGAATCCCTGGAATACCGGGATCTCCGTGTAGTTATAGAGCTGACGGGTGGTAGCCTGACCGCCGTTAACCGGTTCAAATTCCAGTGAGAAGGCTGCATTCATGGCACGCCCGTTGTAGTTGGCCCACGGACCGTTGAGCAGAACCCGCGAGCCGTCTTCGCTGGCAGTGACGCTACCTATCTGGGTCAGCTGAAGCTGAGGGAGTTCCGAGCCGGCAACCGGTTTGCGGATACCAAAAACTGCAGCCTGATCAGTGTTGTAGCCGCCGCTGAAACCACCGATACCTTCCCCTTCAGGCTCAAGAGCGGTGAGACGGAAATAACCGTCGTAGGCGCCTCCCCAGCCCCAGTTGAAGTGAAACATGCCGTCGGTTGAATAGCCGTCGCATACAAAGGCATGCCCCCCCTCTATTGCCTGACCGGAATAATATACCGGACCGCAGTCGCGGAGGTTGTCGTAGACCATCTGTTCCCACTGTGCCAGAGGGTAATGGATACGCTCCAGCATCCGGCACCCTTTGTCATATCCGAAATTGTCGACCAGCGCCACCGGAACAGCATTGCTCTGGGCACCCGATGCCGCGGTTGTGTAGTTCATTGACACTGAATACCCGCATGCCTTCATCAGTGTGGCAACCGCCTCGCCTTGTGCTGTCGTGTAGTTTCCGTTATAGTTGTCGATCATCTGATCCCATTTGAGATCTACATCGAGATCCATCGTGTAAGAAGCTGTCTCCACACCATATGAGTTGCTGACGGTGCATTTGCCTGTGCCAGTCCCTTTCGCGGGGTAATTGTGATATTTCATCACCTGCGCCATAGCGGTAGCCACACAGCCGGTATAGGTTGGCTTAAGTCCTGAGCGGGGACAAAGGTTGTTGAATGGCGCGTCTTGATTCCATACGGTGGAGAGCATTGGCGCTATCGGTGCCCGGTCTGCGGCGGCAGAGGGAGCGGCATAGGCACCCGGAAGGGTGTGATCTGCAGTGACTGCAGTGTTAGTGGCTGACTGTGGTTTATTCGCACCTTCGATTTCTTTGGCGTATTCTCCGAGCCACCATATTAGCTGAGGCGGCATAGCGTCGGTCTCGACAGTCTTGTCGCCATAACCCAGCAGAGGGGCAGCCTGGTCGTCGGCTGAAAGGATCATGAATCCCGTTTTGTCCGTTGAATTGAAGATATATGCTGCGGGTATCCCGTCTGAGGTGAATGAGGTATGCACCAGTTTGGGTAGGCCGGATGTTGCGGTTTTCTGCTGAATAGCCCTACGGCTGTTCTCAAGACGGTTGAGAGCCTCTTCGGGAGTAAGTGTTTTTCCTGCGGCTATCAGCGCTGGCAGCAGCCACAGAAGGGTAACGGAGGTTTTCTTTATCATGACGTCAAAAGATATATACAAAAATATATGAGGGGCATATGCAGCATGCATATGCCCCTCAAAGTTACATAAATCTTCCGAGAGTTTCTTATTTTAAACAAGTTTTAGCAATAGGGTCAGCTTTTCAGCTTGACAGACATGGGGGTTCCTTCGGCGAGGGTACGGTCGGCGACGGTTTTGCCGGCTGCGGTCACCTTTATGTTGATCTTGTCGCCTTTGGCGCGTTTCACTTCGATGTCGAAGTCGCTGCCGAATGCCTTGATATGGCGGAGAGCCATGTCGTTCCAGTCCTGGGGCAGGCGAGGGGTAACGGTGAAGGAGCGCAGACCTGTGGGGCGGATTCCGAACAGGCCTTCTGTGAATATGCGGGCATAGAGCGCGCTTTCGGCCGAGAGATGGCGCTGGTTCCCTTCGGGCCACGCTTCGATAGCATAAGGCACATGGTCGCCGAGCAGTCGGGTGCGCGAATAGTGCTGGAGGTAGGGCAGCGTGCGGTCAATGGCTCCGGCGTAGATGGCTCCGCGCATGGCGTAAAGTGTGGAGCGATCCCAGAATGTTTCGGTGCCTGCCTGGGTAAGGAGACCGTTCTCGGTCCATAGGCGGGGCGAGAAGAGGGCTTCAAGTGTAGGCTCAGTGCGGTCGAAAAGCCCTACGGTAAGCGGAATGCAGATCCATGAGCGCAGTATGTCGTTCCCTTTGTAGTAGGCATAGGTGTCGAATCCCTCGACTGGTCCGGCAAAGTAGCGCTCCATGGCGGTGGCAAGTTCTCCGGCTTGCTTGCGGTAGTTGGCGGCCACGGATTTCGGTTTGCCAAGCTCGCTGGCGAGCATCGATGCCGACAGCAGCGCGTCGTAGTATAGCGACGAGGTGCAGAGGTTTGCCTCTCCGGCGGGGAAACGTCCTTCGAGCTCATCGCTGTCAGAAGCCACTACCCCCTCGGCATTGATCTGGCGGCGGCAATATTCCAGACACCATTCTATGAGCGGCCACAGTTCTTCGGCTTCCTTGCGGTCACCCTTGGCAAGGGCATAGCGCGATGCGCCGTAGGCTATCATGGCAGCATCGCCGCGGTCGCCGGCGCCGTTCCAATAATCGGTTCCCTCGGCGATGATCGAGCTTGGGATCGGTTTCCACTCGTCGTTCATCCATTTTGCAAAATGGTTGAACGAGTTGAGAGCCGATGCGTTGGCGTAGTCATAGCCTGTAAATGGGAAGAAGGGGTTGGCGTATTCAGCCTGATCGTTCGCCCAGATTGCGGCGTAGTAGCTTTCGCCGCCGGGTCCGTGGAGGGGACCACCTTTGGTCGAGTATATGGATTCACATGCGCGGATTTTCGAGAAGTCGAACATGCGGTTGAGAACCGGGTCGGGGGTCTCGAGTATGAGTGAATTCTCAAGCTGGGAAACCAGAGAGTCGCGCAGGGCGAGGTCGGCAGCGGGATCGGTGATCATGGCTGGTCCGCTTGAGGGGCGTCCCTGGGTGGTGACGCTGAATTCAACCGTCTCTCCCGGCTGCAGGGTGAGGGTTTTATTCCCTGCGCTGCGTGCCTCGATGGTGTATTCTCCGGAAACTCCCTTTTCTGCGGGTGTGCGCTCTATGGTGTTTACCTCAGGTATTTCCACGCTGATGGGGGCAGTGCGGTTATTGGTGAGGGTAAACATTTCGTGGAACGCCGGTTGGTCGGGCGATGGGAAGTAGGTTCGGGTGAGTGTCACATCTTTTGCGGCGGCGCTCTTCACCGACAGTTTGCCGTCGAATGATATCGTGTCGACTTTTTCCCGTACAGGAGCTCCGTTGATATGGATAAGGGGAACTATGTCGAGGCTCGAGCGGCGCATCAGCGAGGCGTGGGTATTGTTCGGAATGGTGCGTAGCATCGGCCATACGAAGCTCTTCTCCAGACGGAACGCTCCGTTATCATCTACGCCGTAGCGGAGCACGGTAGCGATCTGTTTGCCTGCCATCTCAAGATGGTCTGAATGGGCGCCCGCACTGGCAGGAGCATAGTTTATCGCGGTGCGGCAGGTGTCGATACTCCAGTAGTCTTTGGCGCTGGCAAACGGCACCGAGAGTGTCAGGGCAGCAGCCGCTGACAAGGCAAGAAGTGATTTCATGGTTGAGTTATTATGGTATTTTCTGCAAAGTTACAATTAGATGCGTGGAGATGCAAATTTTGAAAGGGTTTATCTCTCCCGGTATGGGAAGTTTTGTGTAATTTTGTCCACATAAACCAACCTGATACATTATAAAAAATGAGAAAAAGACTTCATGGAATGTCGCTTCCTGCTGCGGCAGGTTGCCTGATAATAATTTCAGCCTGCGGCGGATCGGGAAGGCATCCCGGCACGGCAGCGCCGGAGACACCGGTCAGCGATACGGTAGTAGCTGTTGAAGAGCGTGACCCGTTCAGGACCGATACTGTGGCATGGAGCGATTCGCTGGCGGTTGGCGGGTGTCTCGCTACGGCGACGATTACGGGATCGTATCCCACAGGAGGGGGGAGCCGCCTTGTTGACAGTGTGCGGACATGGATAGGTGAGCGCCTTTCTTATGGCAATCTTTTCAGTGAGGCGCCTGCTTTCATTCCTACCCGGAGTGAGCTTGCCGACGGTCGGAAACTTGTAGCTGTTGCAGGAGCGAAGCTTATGGATGCGGCGCGCAGCGATTTCAAGAGTTTTGTGGAGGACAGTATAAAGGTGACCTATGAGTTTGACCTTCGTTTCCAGCCTTTGTTCGAAAGCGACAGCCTCCTTACTTACTCATTCTCAGGATATGGATATATGGGTGGCGCACATGGCGGCGCCGTGGGGCTTACACAGACTTTCGACCGCAATAGCGGTGTTTCCCTTACATACGCCAACAGTTTTCTTCCTTCCCGGCGCACTGAGCTGTTAGAGCTGATAAGGAATGGGTTGTGGGAGCAGTATTTCAAGGATAATTTCGGAGATGCGGGCAATGATGGCTCTGAAGTGTCGTTGCGCGATGCGTTGCTCATCGATCCCGATACGCTTCCTTTGCCGGCCTGTCCTCCCGATTTCCGTAGCGATGGGGTGGCGTTTTCCTATCAGCAATATGAGATCGCATGCTACGCAGCGGGGATGCCTTCCTGTGTGATATCTTATGATTCACTGGAACCTTTGATGACTCCTTGGGTCCGCGACCTTCTGCCTTGACATTCCTTCTGCCGGCATTTACGGCTCAGCGCGCCTCCGCTTCGGATTATTTCCGTTGGCGGAGGCGCGCTGAGCGTAAAATTATGTGCAAGTATGATTTATTTCTTGTCGGCGATAGAGGGATGGCTCTTGAGATAGCGTTCATTCAGTCCCTTCACGATATCCTCGGTGATGTCGAGAGCCGGGTTGAAATGTTCGCCCGGAGCGTAAAGCAGAATCGCGTCGTAATGGCGGGTGCGGTTGTATTCGGCGAGGAAGTTGTCAATCGAATCGAGAAGTTCCTGCTGCTGGCCGAGAGCTTCCTGCTGGGCCTTTGCCTGAAGCGATGCCAGATAGTTCTGGGCGCTCTGCTGTTTCTTGTTGAGTTCTGCCACATCGGCGTTGTATGAAGCCTCGCTGAGGTAGCCGTTGTTGCGCATCTTCTGTTCGATGTTCGAAGCCAACTGGTTGAGTTCGTTCTCACGCGACGACTGGGCGTTCTGAAGCTCTGTCATGGTGCGTAGGTTGGTCTCATTGAAGGTCTTGACGAGGTCGTAATTCACCATTACTGAATCCATGTAGTAGTAACGGATGTTGGTAGTAGGCTCGAAGGTGTCGCTTTCAACCTTCACGGTAGCGGTTTCCTGAGCCTGCTGGGCGTCGGCTGCCGGTGTGGCTTCCTTTTTCTCAGAGCAGGATGCTGCGGCAAGAAGAAGGGCGACAGCCCCGGCAGCTAATGCAGTTTTTTTCATTGGTGTAAAAAATGAGTTATTGCTTTTTTCTATTTTTTCGTTTTTGTAATCCCGGAAGGTCATGTACGTGACCGGAGGGGAACTTTCCCCCTTTGACGAACAGCGCCTTTATCCCCATTAGGAGCACGGCGGCCGCCAGAAGAACTATCGTGACAAGAGCTATTTTCATAGGCTTTCACTCCAATTTGAGCGCAAATATAGGAAAGTTAGCTTGAATTTTAGCCATATGTAAATTTTATTTTGTAACTTAGGGGGTGAGAAATGGCTATTTTAACAGAATTTTCCATTCTCAAACGTATTTTAAAACAATTTTAATATAATATTATACCACTTACCAAATGGAAGTTAAAGACCTACAGCCCAAAGCGGTGTTCGAAATCTTTGATCAGATCACCAAGATTCCCCGTCCCTCAAAGAAGGAGGAGAAAATCCGTCAGTATATTCTCGATTTCGCAAAAGAGCATGGAATCGAGGCTCATGCCGACAAGATCGGCAACGTGATTCTCCGCAAGCCGGCATCGGCAGGATGCGAGAACGCGCCTACAGTGATTCTTCAGGGACATATGGACATGGTGTGCGAGAGCAACGACAAGAATTTCAATTTCGAGACCACTCCGATCAAGACCATCGTGGATGGTGAATGGGTGCGTGCCGACGGAACAACTCTCGGTGCGGACAACGGTATCGGAGTGGCGGCAGCGTTTGCTATCCTTACCGACGATACTCTGGTTCACGGTCCGCTCGAAGTGCTTATCACTATGGATGAAGAGACCGGTATGACCGGTGCTAACAACCTCGAGAAGGGTGAGCTCAAAGGTACAATCCTCATCAACCTTGATTCGGAAGATGACGCTGAGGTGTTCGTAGGCTGCGCCGGTGGCATTGATACAGTTGCTACATTCCACTACAACCGCTCGTTCGCTCCGGCCGATTTCCACTACTTCCTGATGGATGTGCGCGATGGTCTGGGAGGACATTCAGGCGGTGACATACATCTCGGACGCGCCAATGCCAACAAGCTTGTGGCACGTTTCCTCTTCAACCTCATGCATGACCATGAAGTAAGTGTATCGACAATCGACGGCGGTAACCTCCGCAATGCGATTCCACGCGCGGCTCATGTCGTATTCGGTGTCCACACATCGAAGAAAGAGGATGTATGCGCGGCGTTCAATAAGTATGTTGCCGATATCGAACGCGAATATAAAGGTCTTGAGACAACTCTCAAACTCACTCTCGAAAGTGTTGACAAGCCTGACTTCACTCTCGACGCCACCACCACGCGCAACCTCATTCTTTCGCTCTATTGCGCTCCTCACGGGGTGATATCAATGAGCCGCGACCTTGAGGGACTGGTGGAGACCTCTACCAACCTCGCTTCCGTGAAGATGAAAGACAACGATCAGATTCTGGTCACCACTTCGCAGCGCTCGTCGGTTGATTCGCGCAAGTTCGATATCGCCGGACAGGTTGAGGCCGTGTTCAAACTCGCCGGAGCTGAGGTGGAACATGGCGACGGCTATCCAGCATGGACGCCTAATCTCGACTCCACCATCATGAAGCTCGCTTCCGACGCTTATGAAGAGCTTTACGGCAAGCGCCCCGCCATCAAGGCTATCCACGCCGGTCTGGAATGTTCGTTATTCCAGCAGAACTATCCCGGTCTCGACATGGTATCGTTCGGTCCGACTCTTCGCGACGTACATTCTCCATCGGAGCGTATGCACATCCCCGCAGTTGATCGCTTCTGGCATCAGCTTCGCCTCACCCTTGAGAAAGCTGCCAAGCTCTGATAAAAACTAAATCTGTCGACAGCAGGGACGCCTCCTTGAACCGCCCCCTGCTGTCGGCTGTATTATAATCTATCCTCCATGAGAAATCTGCCGATACTGGTGTCTGCCGTCACTGTGACTTCTGCTCTGGGAGCTGACGTAATACCTGTCACCGTTCCCGATACAGTTGTCGATCCGCAGTTACCATATCTGGATCTCTCATCGGCTATAGATGCATATCTTGAGGATATAGTGAGCCCTAATCTGTGGGTCGACACAGCTCTTCTTCATCTAGGCTATAAGGGGATAAACTCCATGGCTCCGCTTACCGATGAAGATTACAAGGCTGTTGCAGAAGAACTTGGGGTGGAGTCTGCTGTCATCAGGGCAGTGGTTGATATTGAGACGGGTAAACGTCACGAAGGTTTCTGGCAGGAGGGGAAGCCGCTGATCAATTTCGATCTGGCGATGTATCGTAAATTCGCTCCACGCCATGGAGTGTCTCTGTCGAAGGCACAGAAAAAGGCGCCCGTAATTTTTCAGCGCCCGGATGTGAGACGCTACGGCTCGCAGCAGGCTGCACAGTATGCGCGTCTGGAGGCTGCCTGTGCCATCGATTCGGCAAGCGCTCTTGAAAGTTGCTTCTGGGGAATGTTTCAGATCGGAGGATTCAACTGGAAGCGTTGCGGGGTAAACAGCGTGGAGGAATTTGTGCGGCTCATGAGCCGTTCGGAGCGCGATCAGCTTGAGCTTTTCGCTCGTTTTATCCTTGATAACAATAACATGGTGAAAGACCTCCGTAAAAAAAACTGGCTTGCTTTCGCCCTGAAATACAACGGTCCCAAGGCTCGTTCACGAGGATATCATACCAGACTGGCGGCTGCCTACGAGCGTTATCGCAAAGACGATTAACAATTAATAATCCGTAATTAGCAATTGGTCAAACTTCGATTCCTATGTATTTCACAGGTCTCCTTCTTGGTATTTCAACATTTCTTATAATCGGACTGTTCCATCCCGTGGTGGTTAAATGTTACTACTATTTCGGTACAAGGTGCTGGTGGTGGTTCCTATTGCTCGGGATAGCCTCTCTTTTGGCATCACTGTTCGTAGAGCCTATTTTCCCCCAGACCCTTCTGGGCGTATTTTCCTTCTCCTCTTTCTGGACTATTAAAGAGATTTTCGAGCAGCGCGAGCGAGTTGCCAAAGGTTGGTTCCCCGACAACCCACGCCGCAAGCACTGATAACCTCGCCATCCGGATACAACAGAGGGTGTGTCACTTCATTTTGACACACCCTCTGTTGTGGTAATTAAGCTGTCGCGGCAGTATGTCAGTCGAGCATGTCGACAGGGATAGCTACGATGCGCAGGTTGTTGCCCCGGATGAAGTTTACTATTTCCGAGCGGATTTCCGATGGATCAACGTCTGCCTCGATGCGCTGCAGGGCGTTGTAAACCGAGATGCCGCTCTGGTAAACGTTGCGGTAAGCCTTGGCAATATCGTCGATATTGGCGTCGGAGAAGCCGTTTTTACGCATTACATAAGCATTCACACCAAAATATGCGGCCGGATTATGGGCAACGATTATATAAGGGGGTACATTGCCGGAGATGCGGCATCCACCCTTTATCAGGGTCCATTTCCCGACATTGGATTTTTCGTGGACAATGCTATTCGACGACAGTATGACGCAGTCGCTGATCTTACAGTCGCCGGCCACTACAACCCCATTGCCGAGAACGCAGCTGTTGCTGACAACCGAATCATGGCCGATATGAGTCTTTGCCATGATGAAGTTGTCGTTGCCGATGCGTGTGCCACCCTCCGGCTTGATGCCGCGGTTTATGATCACATTCTCGCGGATAGTGTTGTTATCGCCGATGTAGCAGTAGGTTTTTTCACCTTTCCAGCGGAAGTCCTGCGGCTCCGCGCCGATAATCGCACCTTGGAACACGCGGTTGTTCTTTCCCATGCGTGTCCCCTCCAGAATGGAGGCATAGGGCTTGATTTCGCAGCCGTCGCCGATCTCCACATCTTTGTCGATGTAGGCGAAGGGGTGGATGGTTACGTTGGCGCCGATCTTCGCCGACGGATCAACGTGTGCTAACTGACTGATCATAATCGTAGGTATTAAAGTTTTAAGGGTCAGTTTAATTACGTGCTCCTCCCAGGCTCTGGTAGAGGTTGATGAGCGCCTGCTCACGGCTCAGACGGGTGTTGAGCTGGTTCATCTGCGCGCTCAGGAGGCTCGACTGTGCGGTGAGCACCTCAAGGTATGTTGTGCTCGTGGAGTCGTACGTGTAGAGCATGTTGGTCGCCTCCACAGCCTGGGTGAGGTTATTGACCTGCTCAGTGAGATAGGCAAGCTTCTCGGTGCTCTTCTCCAGCGCCACATAGTAGTCGTTTACTTCTCCGGCTGCCTTGAGCAGTGTGATCTCGAAGTTGTTCATCGCCTGCTGTTGCTGTGCCTTTGCTCCTTTGAGACGTGCGATGTTCTGACCGCGGAGGAACAGGGGTGCAGTGAGCTGACCGGCAAGCTGTATGAACCAGTCGCCGGGGTTCTTTATGAACGATCCGAGCAGATTGGTGAATCCACCGTTGGAGCTGATCGTAATCGAGGGATAGAAGGCTGCGCGGGCAGAGTTGGTGGTATAATAGGCTGCGGCGAGGCTCTCTTCGGCTGCGCGCACGTCGGGACGGGCAGCGAGTTCGCGCATCATCACACCTTCGCGCATCATCGCCGGCATATCCATCTCTGCGGCTCCGGAGATAGGCCACACCTGAGGAAGCTCGTTGAGAAGCAGCGACATGGAGCTGTTGGCCTGTTCAAGTCCGCTCTCAAGGTCGGTTATCGATGCGAGAATCGACCAGTATTGAGCCTCGCTCTGGGTAACGGCAGCAAGATTGCCACGTCCTGCAGCGAAGTAATCTTTCATTGTCTGCACGGTTTTCTTCCAGATCTCGGCGGTCTCACGCGAGAGGGTAAGCTGTGCGTTAAGTGTGGCGATAGAATAGTAGCATGTGGCAACCCCGGTGATTATCTGTGAGCGCACCGCCTGCTCGTAGTCCTGCTGCATGCGCAGGGCGGCAGAAGCGGAGCGCTTGCTGTTGAGCGTTTTTCCGAATACATCGACCTCCCAGCTTATCGCCATAGGAAGGGTATAGGTCCAGCTCAGGTCGCTTCCGGCATATGAGGCGCCGGCTCCGTTGGCGTTGATCACTACGGAGGGAAGATAACTCAGACGGGCGCCGAGAAGGTTGGCACGCGCCACGTCTACGTTGAGACGTGCGTTGTCGAGATTCTTGTTGTTGCTGAGGGCACGGTTGATATAGTCCTGTAGCAGGGGGTCGGTGAACACCTGCTGCCAGCTCAGGTTGCCGAAAGCATCGGGGTTTTCAGCCGCATCTTTAGCTTCCACATACTCTTTAGAGAGGGTGGTGTCCTCCGGCATGTGGAACTTGTTGTAGATATGGCATGATGAAAACATTCCCATACCCAGCGCAGCCGCCACACACAGCGAGGCTATATTGGTAAGTCTCATAGTTGAAATCTTGTGATTTGTTTTGAAGGTTCCGCTGCGTAAGCGAGCTGCCTCGCAGCCGGAACCTGTATTTTTGTTATCTCGTTGAAGTAATGCGGTGATCAGCGTGAATACTGTTCTATCTCACTCTCCATACCGGCGTTCTCGGTGTCCTTCCATTTCATCGGGGTGAACTTTTCCTGAATGATCTGGAACACTACGAACAGCGCGGGTACGAACAGAACCTGAAGGATCATACCGATGAGCATACCGCCTACGGAGCCTGTGCCGAGGGCGCGGTTACCGTTGGCGCCCACACCGTTGGCGAACATCATCGGGAGAAGACCGATAATCATGGCGAGCGAGGTCATGAGAATCGGGCGCAGACGGGCAGCGGCGCCCGAGATGGCGGCGTTGACAATCGACATGCCTGTTCGGCGACGCTCCAGGGCGAACTCAACGATAAGGATGGCGTTCTTGGCGAGAAGACCGATAAGCATGATAAGCGCGATCTGCAGATAGATGTTGTTGGAGATACTGTAAAGGTCAGCGAAGATGAACGAGCCCATAAGACCGAACGGAATCGAAAGGATAACCGCCCAGGGGAGGAAGTAGCTCTCGTACTGTGCCGACAGAAGCAGGTATACGAACAGCATACACAGACCGAAGATCATGGCGGTGGTGTTGCTGCTGCTGTTACCTTCCTCGCGGGTCATACCGGCGTATTCGTAACCGTAGCCGGTGGGGAGCGTCTGGGCTGCCACGCGTTCAACGGCTGCCAGTGCCTGACCTGAGGAGTAGCCTGCCTGGGGGTTACCGGTCACAGCGATTGACTGGAACAGGTTGAATCGGTTCAGAAGGTCGGGACCATACACCTTGGTGAGGGTGACGTAGTTCTCAAGTGAAGCCATGGTGCCGTTGTTTCCACGGATCTTGATGTTCTTGAGGGTCTCGGGCGACACGCGGTCTTCGGGAGCCGACTGTACCATCACACGGTATATTTTACCGAAGCGGTTGAAGTTGCTGACATACATCGAGCCGTAGTAGCCCTGGAGAGCAGAGATGATGGCTGATGTAGACAGGCCTGCCTGCTGCGCTTTGGCGGCATCGATGTCAATGCGATACTGCGGGAAGGTGGGGTTGAAGGTGGTGTATGCCTGGGCGATTTCGGGCTGGGCATTGAGCTCGGCGAGGAAGTTCTGCACAACAGCGTAGAATGTATTTATGTCGGATCCCGTCTTGTCCTGCATCTTGAGCTCGAAACCGTTGGTTGCCGAGTAGCCGGTAATCATGGGTGGCGCGAAGGCGATCACACGTCCGTCCTTGATTATCTGGCTTGCCATAGCGTAGAATTTTCCGATGATAGCGTCTACGTTTTCTGTCTTTTTGTCGCGTTCGCTCCAGTCCTTGAGCTTAATGATGAAGGTACCGTAAGTGGCACCCTGACCGGCGATGAAGCTATAGCCGAGAATCTCCTGGCGATACTGGATTGCCGGGAAGGTGGCAAGCAGCTGGTCAACCTGCTGCATGGTTTCGTTGGTGCGTTCCTGCGACGTGCCCGGGGGCATGTCGACCATCACGAAGAATGTACCTGTATCCTCGTTGGGCACCAGGGCGGTAGGAGTGCGACCCATAAGCCATACAAGCACACCTATGCTTGCCGCTACGATAGCGCCTACAGTGACTTTGTGGCGGATAAAGAAGCCTACACCCTTCTTGTAGTGTTCGAGCTGGGCATCATACATGACGTTGAACCAGTGGTGGAAACGCTTCACGAAGTTCTGCTTTTTGCCATGATCGTCGGTATGAGGCTTCAGGAACACGGCGCAGAGGGCCGGCGACAGTGTGAGCGCGTTCACAGCCGAGAATCCGATGGCTATCGCCATTGTCAGACCGAACTGCTGGTAGAAGATACCGGCTGTTCCGGGCATGAACGACACGGGCACGAACACGAGCATCATTACGAGTGTGATGGAGATGATGGCGCCACCGATCTCGCTCATGGCGTCGATGGATGCTTTGCGCGAGTTCTTGTAGCCGGCGTCAAGCTTGGCGTGGACGGCCTCCACCACCACAATGGCATCGTCGACCACAATCGCGATGGCGAGCACGAGAGCCGAGAGGGTGATG
>CAZDWY010000027.1:0-32080 GCA_964509345.1 uncultured Alistipes sp. | reverse complement strand
GGAAGGATCAGCGAATAGTTCCATGCCGATTCGGGATAGATCTCGTAGGTGGGCCACTTTTCGGGATCGGCACCTTCGAGCCAATGGGAATCGCCGATAGCTACCTCTGCCGAATTGACCTTGTCATAGCGCTCGTCAATGCGGAGCGAAAGGGTCAGCGGACCGTAGTTGACCGAAGCGCTGTTCTGGTTCGTCGGCCAGCGGCGAAGCGACAGCTCCATGGGGAAGATCAGCTCTACAGCGTCGCCATCTGCCCATTCCCCCTCGATCTTCAGATATTTCCCTGCCTCCGGGGTGCCGACGGAGCGACCGTTCACGCGCGCTGTGGCGCCTTTAGTCCATGACGGAATGCGGAAATACATCGGAAACTCAGCCTTCTCTTTAGCAGTCACCACGAAACGGAGAGTGTCGCTGAAGGGATAACAGGTATCTTCGGCGATAGTCACCTCTTTGCCGTCGGCAACTGTGAGTGTGGCGCGGCTGGGAGCGTAGACAGTATATGCGACCCCATTGTCAGGAGTTGCGAAGGCAAGAGCCTGAGTGAACGAAGGCCATCCCAATCCATGGTTATGCTGGCAGCAGCGCGAGCTGAAGGGATTCATGTTGAGGAACGGACCGCGGTTGTCGATACCGGGATGATGGTTCTTCGAATCGCTGATAGTATGGTTGGGCGATGTGATATAACGCAACGCCTTGAGGTCCGGGGTCATGGCTGCGGGGAAAGAGTTGAAAGCCACATCCTCCATATTCTCAGCCCAGAGCGGATCGGCTGTGATGCCGAGCATCACACCGTCCGACAGCATCTGCTCTGCAAAGCCGCAAGTTTCGGTTCCCTGACGGGGGTCGATGTAACCGATACGCGCATTCTCATCGGCGCCGAACATTCCGCCCGGAACCTGACCGTAGGTACGGCGGATAAGATCGTGGACGTTGTAAGTGGAAGCAAGCATCGCCGAATCGCCATTAACGAGATACATCTCGGCAGGCTCGCGGAAATACTGCGCGATATTGACGTTGTGCCAGTTGGGAAGACGCGCCGGATTTGTGCAGTCGGCGTTGTTGCGGTGAATCTTCCCGATAAGCGGAAGCACCGATTCATCGCCGGTCTGGTTGTAATACCATACTACGCTCCACATGTTGTCGCCCCCACGGCAGTTTTCCCAATAATCCTCCAGGAAATTCTCATCGGCCTGAGCCATCTCCCACTCGAAATAGCGCTTCATGAAGGGAAGCACGCGCTCGTCGGCGGTATATTCGTAGTAGTTCTGAAGAATCCAGAGCATAATCATCTGCGCCCACACCTCAGGCTTGCCGTTGCGCATGTTGAGCGGACCGAAATAACCGTCCTCCTTCTGCGACGCGAGCACTGCATCGATCCAGAACTTCGATTCCTTCAGCATATCCTCATCGTCGAGAAGATAAGCCAGATGGCTATAGCCGCGAAGCCAGTAGGGAACCTCCTCCCAGCCGCGGTCGCCCCCCTCTACGAGCCACGCATTATTGTTGCGGTCGAGCCAGGCGCTTATCTCGCTGAGATGACCGTTGAGCCCGTCGCGCTGCAGCTCGAGCTGACGCAGCAGCCATCCTTCCGGTTTGATTGCTCCGGCTGGCAGTTTTTCAAGCATCAGCGGACGCAAAGGCGCGTCTCCGTTCATTTCAGGAGTAAACGGACGGTCCACGGTCTCTGCCGTAAAACCATCTGCTCCGCCACACGACGCAGTAAATAGCAACAGCCCCGAGGCTGCGCATGATAACAGAAATTTCATGGTGATATACGTTGTTGGTTTTGGGATTATTTGCAAAGATACAAAATTTATACGTCAGCGCCAACCCTACCCCATGCCGTACAATCCCCGGGGTGCCACTCACTCGGCCTGCGGCGGGAACACACGGCGGACAGCGTCGAGATAGCCGTAGCCGTAGCGGTTGCAGGGCTGAAGGAAGCTGGTTTCAGTCCATTCGTTCCAGCTGTTGATGGTGATAAGCGGAGCCTGCCCGGGATGGGCGTCGGCATAGTCACGCGCCTTTATCAGGGCTTTTTCGAAATTTTCGGGAGTATTATTCTGCACTACAGCACTATGGCGTGTACGCGGACTATTGTCCCACCCCACACTGATATGCGGATAATAGGGGAAGGAGTATACCGAATCGATGCGCTCCCATTCGCGTCCGACGCGCTCCATAATATTGTTGTAATCATCGTTCACATCTGTAAAGTGAACGAACTGATAATGTGTGCCGCTGGTGAATCCAAGTCTCTTTACGAAATCGTCGCTCGGATTATCGGTCTTGTTGGCGTCGAGACCGCTGTGGTTCAGATTGATCGACCACATCGTTATCTGCAGGTCAAGCCCGGGGAAGCCGGCACGTACGGTTTCGTCCTTGAACCACTGCAGGGCATCGGCAGTCTCCTCTATACCACCGAGACCGGCTATGAGTTGCGGGATATCATAGATCATGAACACCGGTTTGCCGTCGATCTTGTAATATTGCGGATGCTTGAAATATTTTTCGATATTGCGGCGGCATATTTTCTCAAACTCCTCGCGGTCAACCTTCCCGGTCCATATCACATTATCCTCGTGGACATCGAACAGACGTGTGTCCCACAGATTCAGAACATCGTGGTTAGCCCACATGAGGTAGAACTGCATCTTGTCGACATTGTCTGCTTTCAGAAATCCATTGTCGAGAGTGGTCTCCATGAACGGACGACCGTCATACCAGTACCAGTCGAAGATAAACACATTGACCCCATGTCTGGTAGCCTGATCTATCTCCATAGCCATCACCGACGGATCCGCCTCGTTGATATATCCCCATAGTGGCTTCCTGTCCCAGTAGTGCCCGGGGAAACGGTCACGCACCGTCATCACAGTCTCCCACTCCCCTATTCCCATAGGCCAGAAAGGGCGCAGACGGGGATCGTCGGAAGCATATGCCGGATAAAGAAACGCCGCCACATCATACGTGCGGCCGGAATCATTTCCTACTTTCTTATCGCGGGCATAGGAGTTAAATACGAAAACCATTGCGATGACAGCCAGAAGTCTGAACCGTGCATTCATCTATACTGTAAATTTTGGTGTGACATATGATTGGCTACGACACATTGCGCCTGCCACTACAAAGTTACACCAAAAAGGCGACATTACAAAATCACGCTTCTTCGCGGGGAGCGCCCTTCCGCAGTTCGTTGATATACTCGCTGGGGGTCTTGCCGTACTCCCTCTTGAACACCTTGGTGAAATAGTTGGGATCGGCAAAACCGGTGCGGTATGCCGTCTCACTGATTATGTGACCTGCCTGCAGCAACTCCAGAGCACGCGCCAGCCGACGCTTTCTGATATACTCGGTCATCGACAGATTGGTGAACGACTTCATCTTGATGTGAAGCAGCGAACGGCTTATGCCTAGTTCATCCGTGATATCGGAGATGGAGAAATGGGAGTTGTCAAAATTTTCCTCTATGAGCGCATTGATACGGCTCAGGAAATCCTTGTCGAACTTGTTGAATGCTGACATCTCTTCTGTATTTTCTTCTGAGGGCTCTGATGCCCCGATTATTGAATTTATATACTTTTTACGCGCACGTAGAATATTCTTCACTCTCAGTTCAAGCAACTGAGGATCGAACGGTTTGGGGACATATGCCTCCGCGCCGCTCTCGAAGCCAAGTACGGTGCTCTGCTCGTCGGTTTTAGCTGTAAGAAGAATCACCGGAATATGCGAAGTTTTCAGATCGTTTTTCAGACGGTTGCACAGCTCTATGCCGTCCATTTCCGGCATCATCACATCGGATACCACGATATCAACCGGATATTCCGAGGTGATTTTCAGAGCTTCCACACCGTTTGTGGCGGTATACACATTGTACGAACGGCAGAACGTCTCCCTGAGGAACGACAGCAATTCCAGATTATCCTCCACCAGCAGTATGCTGACGCGATCGGAATTGCGCGCGTAATCAGGCACTGCCGGCGGTTGCTCGGCGACGTTGAGAGCCATGCGGTAGCTCGGTTCCGGATTGCTCTGCGATGCGTTACTGATGTAGCACGACTGCGGGAAAGCTCCGGGAGTCACAAGCATCCTCACCTTGAACGTACTTCCTACGCCCACACTACTGTCCACGCTGATGCAGCCCCGGTGCATCTCGACGAGCTTCTTGACCGTAGCCAGACCTATGCCCCACCCCTGATGGTTGGTGTTATATCCGCGCCGTGTCTGATAATATTTCCTGAAAATATTATCCCGCTCCTCGGGAGCGATCCCGATACCGGTATCGCGCACTTCAATATTCAGATATATCTGAGCCGGAGCAGCGCTGTCGGCTGAGGTCTCCTCCACTATGGAGGCGCGCACCTCGATCTCGCCTCCCGCACGGGTATATTTCACCGCATTTGACAGCAGATTGTTGACGATTCTCTCCACGCTGGTAGTCGAGAACCACACCTCCTCGCCGTTGTTCTCGGTATAGATGTGCAGGCTGATATCGCGCTCCTCGGCGGGTTCATAGAAGTATTGGGCCAACTTCTCGATATATGTGAGCGGGTTGCCTTTCTGCAGATATATCTGGAAATTACCGCTCTCAACACGGTTGAAAGTGACAAGCTCATCAATAAGTCCCACCATTTTGTTGGTATTGGCGATCGCCACTCCCAGACGTTTCTGCGAATCGGGCGACAGTTCCTGATGCTGGTCAATATATTTCAACGGAGCCACGATTAGGCTGAGGGGGGTCTTGAGCTCATGGGAAATATTCGTGAAGAATTCCATCTTCTCGCGGTTCAGTTCCTCGCTCTTGTCCTTGTCGATCTGAGCCATGCGAACCGAGTTGCGCGCACGCATACGCCCGTTGAACAGCCTGTAGATCATCCATCCCATTACGGCAAACGCCACAGCATAGAGCGCATACGCCCATCCGGTACGGTAGAAAGGAGGTGCCACCTTTATGGAGAGTGTCCTCACCGGAGCGTTCTCCCAGTTTTCGGGATCAGATGACGCACGCACATTAAGGCGGTACGTTCCGGGATCCATTTCCATCGCATTGAAACGGCGCAGCTTGCCCATATCACGCCAGTTACGGTCTATCCCGTCGACTTTCACCTGATAAAACACCGAGTTGGCTCGCTCGGGATCGATAACACCATAGTCTATGCCGATCTGGTGTGACTGGCTGTAGTCAAGAAGAAGTTCATCCATAGTATCGAGCGACTTTGCAAGCGGAGAACCGACACCACCCACTTTCATATCCTTGCCGTTAACAGTAAGATTATTGAAGTGGACATCATAACACTCTCCCCGTCGCTTGGTAAGTCCCGGGGCAAAAGAGACAAGACCATTGACTGTGCCGAAATACATTCGTCCGTCCGATGCCTCGAACCCGGAGTTGAAGTTGAACTGATTTTCTGGCAGACCGTCGACTACGGTATACTGATGGAGATGCGACGACTCAGGATCAATCTGGAAAAGACCGTTCGATGTCGTCATCCATACCGTGCCGGTATGGTCTTTGGCGAGCGTGCACACGGTTCCGATATTGCTTACACCGCCATCCATTCGCTTAACTTTGAGTGATTCAGGCTCGAAATAATATAGACCTCCGTTGTTTGTACCCACATATACGGTGCCGTTGCTCCCTTCGAGAAGTGACGTGATATAATGGTCGTGGAAACCGTCGGTATCTGTCGGGTCCGCCTCATTCCATCCGCGGATCTCACCGGTAACATGATCCATACGGTACAGACCGTGATTCACGGTTCCTGCCCAGAGATTACCTTCATGGTCGAGCATAAGCGAATACACGAAATCGTTGTCAAGCACACTATGCTCTATCTTGCGGAACGTATCTGTTTCAGGATCGAAATATCGCACACCCTGCGTGGTGCTGATCCATAAGCGTGAATTGCTGTCGGGAGATGCCTGTTTGACTATCGAGAAAACCGACAGACTGCGCAGACCGCTTTCGCCGTTTAGATAATGACGCGTAGCACCCGTACGTAAATTGTACCGGTACAGACCGTTGAGGAATGTTCCGATCCACATGTCACCAGTCTCGCCATCATAATATAGCTCATGAACGTTAGGGCCAATGTCGGGAATGCGGTCGAAACGCCTCACTGTTCCCCCGGAGGTATTGTAGATGTTTATTCCACCATCCTCGCTGGCAAGCCAAAGCTCACCCTTCACAGGTTCAACAATGCGACGGATAGCCTTGCCGCTGAGTGATCGCGCGTCATAGCCTGGAGGGATCCATGAGAAACGGTTGTAATTGGCGTTCAGCATATTGATGCCGCCGAAATATGTACCTATCCATAAATTGTTGTTATGGTCGGGAACTATGCAATAAATCGCGTTGTCGTTGAGACGCGTGGGATTCACCAGATCCTGTGTCACGGAGTTGACAGTTCCGGTGACTGGATTTATGATATTGAGCCCCTCCTCAGTGCCGAGCCATATGCGCCCGTCGGCATCCTCCGCGATCGCACGCACACTCGGACTCGTCAGCTTCGATCCGTCGTAAAGCGTCATCTCCTCGGAATTGATATCCATACACAGAACACCGTTTCCGTTGAGGCTCACCCAAAGCATACCGCGCGAATCGAAAAACAGAGGCGCTTTACCTACATCGCCATCCATCGGAATCGATGACAACCGTGAGCTGAGCTCGATACCGCTCTCCATTTTGGAATCGAAATAACTCAGCAAGCCATTTGTCATGATGAAGATGCGGTTGTCGGGCGATACAGCCATTCCGAGAATATAGAACTCCCGCTGACGGGGAGCGTGATGGAACCCGGTGCTCCCTGCCGGACGTATATAAACCTTATTTCCGCCGCAGACAAGAGTGCCGTCTCTCGTCTCGGTTACCGCCGTGATATGTCGGGTATCAAGAGGAATACGCTCGAAATCGTCGGTCAAGGCACGATAGCAGCAGAATCCGTTGTCAGTACTGATCCACAATGTACCCTGCGAATCTACATAAAGATTCTGAACGAAATTATGTGACAGCGAATGTTCGTCGCCTGGCACATGATAGTATGTGCGGAATGTATATCCGTCATACGATGCGAGACCGTTGCGAGTGCCGACCCACAGACGGCCGTCGTGGTCGAAGGCCATAGCCTCTATCTGCTGGTGCGGAAGCCCGTCGGCACTCTTGAAATGCGTGAAATGAAAATTATCAGTCGAAATGGGAGCTCCCCATGATGCAATCACAGAGAGCATCACGCCGACAACCATTGTAATAATTCTTCCTGACATATACTTATTATCGGTTCCCGATCTGTTATCTGACGGCTGCCAGACGGCTCACTGTTGTTCCGTCTGACAGGAGTATATTGATTACATATATACCATCCGAGGGTAATGAAAGACACCGGTCATCTGCTATCCCGGCAAGTATACCCGAAGCGGTATAGGCCTCCACCCTTACGACACCGGCCGCACACTCAACAGCCACCGTACGTCCTTCGGTTTTTATGGCTACGCGCATATCATCGCCATAAGTATGATTTATACCGGAATTTTCCTTTAGAGTGAACTCAGGCCAAGTCCACGACGATTTGTCTGTAGCCTCGGGGATAGTCTCAAATTTCAGGGCATTTTTTCTGCGGTCACGTACCTGTAGATTCATACGCATAGTCCTGTCAGCTGGCGGCGCGCCATTTTCTCCAAGCAAACTCCAGGGTATGGCGACCTCCATGCGGTAATACGTCTTGCTCTTGTCAAGGACATAGGTTACATTCTCAGGCGACGTTGCCGGCTGCCACTTGCCGCTGTCACCGTTCCGCATTTCCATCTGGCCGTCTGCCCCGAAAAAGAAACGGAATATACCTTTCTGCGGATATGTATCGCAACAACCAGCTATATCCAGATACAGGAACACCCCGTCCTTATCCACCACATCGGTTATAATATCCTTATCTGCCACATAAGCATAGAAATACAGATTATCACCGTCATATGCGAAATCTGCCTCTGTCCGACAACCTGTCTGCGAGCCCATTGTGAGCTGACGCCCCGCAGGATAGCCCCAGACATCTTTGGCTGGGCTGCCATCCAGAACCGGTGTGCCGAACTCCGCCGTAAAACCTTTGCGTGGTGTCCCCTTTATGAGCGAGTTACCCTCGCTCTGACCTCCGTTGTAGGCGCCGGCTATGGCATACACACACCCGTCGTCGGCTACGTTGATCGAGCCCCAGTTGGCGCGTCCCCCCTCGGGGACGTAGAATGAAGGGCTCACACACCGGAAATTACGGGCATCGGCATCGCCGACAGCTACCATATGGTTATACAGGTCGATACCACAATTCTTCAATCCCTCTTTCTCCCCCATCCATGATGCCACGGTCTCTCCTGTCGCGAGTTTTCTTATATAAGGACCGGCAGAAATATACTGAAGATCATCTGCGTTGACAAGCAGTTTCGACCGGTTGGGACTGCTGCCGTCGACCCACATATTCCAGTTCTGTTCCAAAGTGCAACGGAACGAAGTAGCCCGGAAACCGCTGTAGCCCGGCTGTCCGTTATCTTCAATGGTTACCACTATCTCGCCGTTATCGGTGAGAATAGCCACCGGCATCCCGTCGCGATGACCCTTGCGGTAGCTCACACGCTGAGCCTTCGTCCATGTGAGACCCTTGTCGAACGAGCGGCTCATCATTATCTCCTGATCGTTGCTGTCGACAAGCTCAAGCGAGAAATAGCAATGGATCTCGCCGGAAGGAAGTTCGAGAAACGCCGGTTCCCAGCAACCGTCCTTACCGATGTGGCTCGCCGTATGGACGCGTATCATCCCGCTCCATGTCTTACCATTGTCAGTCGAGCGGATCACATCAATTGAAAACGGACGGTCTTCACTGTAGGGCTCGACAGGGCGCGGATTAATACCCAACAGCAGAGTGCCGTCAGAAAGCTGTATCATGTCGGGATTACACATCTCCCACTGGGAATTATTACGGAGGATCAACTGCGGATCGCTCCATGTCTTGCCGTAATCAGAGCTGAACGTACATTCCACACCACGGCTCCAGGCGCATCCCGTCATCATCAGCCTTCCGTCATGAAGCTGAATCATGCGTCCGTAGCCGCTCGGCGACTTGAGTGGGACACACCGGGTCGACATATCCCAATAGATACGCGACCGCTCGAACGGTGGATGGTACACAGCCTCCGCCACTGCCGGCATCAGCATCACCACCGACAACGTCACCGCCCATGATATCGACTTCATATTCATAACCTGACCTCTATATATTCTCCTGAGCAGATCAAAGCGCCAGTTTACGGCACATCTCTGATCCGTCGCTGAAAATGATCTTTATAATATAAATACCCGATGATGGAACCGTAAGTTCCGCCCCTGTACCGGAGGCTGCCAGGGCTCCAGCCGGAGCATAAGCCTCCATCCGGGCTACACCCGCAGCGCTTTCTACTGCCACACGCAGACCCGTCACTTTCAAAGCAGCCTTACTGTCGGCTCCTACCGGACCTACCGACGCATTTTCGCCAAGCGAGAACTCCGGCCAGGTCCACGACGATTTATCCGTTGTCTCAGGGATGGAAGCTAACTTCAACGCATTTTTACGCCGGTCGCGTACCTGAACATTTATCCTCATCTCGCGGTCTGCCGAGGGTGCTTTCTCCTCGCCCAGAAGCGTCCAGGGAATTGCCACCTCCATGCGGTAGAATGTCTTGCGCGCGTCGAGAACATACGTTATCTCTTCCGGCGCGGTTTCCGGCTGCCATTTTCCGGCGCTTCCGCGGCGCAGCGTCGCCGTGCCGTCCGCCCCGAAGAAGAACTTGAACATCCCCTCCTGCGGATATGTGTCGCAGCAGCCTGCCACATCAAGATAGAGGAACATCCCGTCTTTGTCCACAGCGTCATTTATAATGTCGCGGTCCACGATATAGGCGTAGACATAAAGATTATCCTTGTCATAGAGAAAATCAAGCTCTATCCTGTTGCCGATATCCGACCCCAACGTAAGCTGCTTGCCAAGAGGAGAGGTCCACGCATCCTTGGCAGGGTTGGCATCCAGAACCGGGGTTCCGTAGGGAGCCTCGAATCCTTTGCGGGGCATCCCTTTTATCAGCCCCAGGACGCAGCCTACCCCTTGCTGCCCAACATTCGCTATCGCATACAGATAGCCATCGTCGGCAACTCCGAGCGATCCCCAGTTGGCAAACTCTTTCTCCTCGCGATAGAACGGCATGCTCACCGCCTTGAAATTGCGGGCGTCCGCATCGCCGACGGCGACGAAAAGGGGATACTGGTCTATCTCGGTTGTTGAGCGTCCGTCGCTGTTGCCCATCCACGAGGCCACGGTCTCCCCTCCGGGAAGTTTCCGGATATATGGAGCGGCAGAATTATGCTGCTTATCCTCCTGCCGTTCGAAAATCATCTCGCGGTTGCGGCTTCCGGCATCCACCCACTGGCTCCAGTTGTCCTCCAGAGTGCAGCGGAATGTAGTCGCGCGCGGCGACCATTGATAACCGTTATGTCCGAAATCCTCGATGATACCCACTATCTCCCCTGCATCGGTGATGATGGCTGTCGCCATTCCGTCGCGGTATCCAGCCCGGTAGCATACACGCTCGGCCGGTCCCCACGTCAATCCGCTGTCGAACGAGCGGCTCATCATTATCTCCTGATCACCACATCCTTTGAGCTCCACGGAGAAGAAACATTGCACCTCCCCCGATGGCAGCTGAAGGAACGAAGGTTCCCAGCATCCGTCATCCCAGTAATATTCGGCGTCAAAAACGAATATCGGCGCGCTCCAGCTGTGTCCGCAGTCGGTGCTCCTCACCACCCTTATCCCGAACTTGCGGTCTTCGGTGAAAGGTTCCGACGGACGGGGATTAAGACCTACAAGAATAGTGCCGTCGGCAAGCTGGGTGAAATCCGGAGAACCGTAGATAGCCCCGGAAGGATGATGTATGATCATCTCCGGTGTGCTCCAGCTGGCGCCGTAGTCCCCGCTGATGGTATATGCCAGTCCTGAGCCGTATCCGCCGACTATCATCAGGCGACCGTCGAGCAACTGGACCATACGCCCGTAGTTTCCGCCCCACCCCATGGCATCCACGCGGGTAGTCATGTCCCAATAGATACGCGAACGGTCGTAGGGCGCATGCCTGGCGGCAATGGCGGGGAGCGACATCAATGCAAGGAAAACACCTGCAAGAAAAAATCTTATATCAACGGATCTCACACTCATAACGCAATCTCCCCTTATCTGATGATTTCTTTCGTAATTTTCGATCCCTGACGGCGGATGAACACTCCTGCCGAGGGGTTGGCGACACGCATGCCCTGAAGATTGAAATATTCAACCGGAGCATCGCTATCATCGGTGTCGGCTGCAGCTGCCTCTACCCCCCCGAGGTCACCCTCAAGCAGATGGAACTCAGGCCATGTCCACGACTGGTTGCTGAGGGCACCGGGAATCGCCTCCTTGCGGTGTTCCTTCGAGCGACGGTCCGAAATCTCCACATTCACACGCATCACGCGGTCAACCGGGGCGCTCTTCAAGCCGAAAGCGCTCCAGGGTATGGCGGTCTCGATAAAATAATAGGAGCGCGACTGCTTTATCTCAGTCTTTATACCCTCGGGCATCTCGTCGACTTCGCGCCATTTGTTACCCTTACCCGAGGTGAAAGTCACCGTTCCGTCAACGTTATAGAAGATGCGGAACATACCCTCCTGCGGATAAGTGTCGGGGGTATTCTCCACGTCGATGGTAAGATATACACCATCCTTCTCAATCTCCTCGGTCATGATCTGGTTATCCTGCACGTAGCTGAAGAAATAGAGATAATCCTTGTCGTAGAGGAAATCGTGAGCCGAACGGGTGCGGCACTGCTGTCCTAAAATAATCTGCTCGCATTTCTTCACGGTCCAGTTCTCTCCCGAGAATGAGGCGTTGATCTCGGGCGTGCCCACAGCTGCCGACACATGGTCGAGGGTGTAGCCTTCCATAAGGGTGATGGCAGCCCCGGTGCCGGGACCGCTCAGCGATCCCAGGGCGAACACTTTACCGTCGAAACCGATGTTTACCGAGTTCCAGAGCGAGCGGCTGTCGGTCGGCTGTGAGAATGGTTGCGATACCTGCATGAAATTGCGGGCATTTTTGTCGCCCACAGCCACAAACATATCCTCGCAGCCACCCGGACGGTTGCCGGCAAGCCCCTGCCAGGATGCTATCGTATACCCCGAAGGGAGCTTGCGGATATAGGGAGCTGCCGAGAGATATTCCTTGTCGGCGGCATTGGCGAAAATCATATGGCGGCGGTCGCTTGATCCGCTTACCCAGCAGTCATGCCAGTTCTCCTCTACAGTACACCGCATGGTGGTGGCACGGAAGCTCGAATATCCACCGTGACCGTTATCTTCCACTATCACTACTATCTCCCCGTTGTCGGTGATGATAGCCGAAGGCATCCCGTCGCGCGAGCCTGCGCGGAAAGTTACCCTCTCGGGTGCTTCCCAGGTCAGACCCTTGTCGAATGAGCGGCACATTGATATCTCCTGCTCGCCGCTGGTGGTGTAGGGATGTTCATTGGCGAAATAACAGTGTACCTCACCATCCGGCATCTCGAGGAACGAAGGCTCCCAGCAGCCGTCTTCACCGATCCAGCTCGCGTCGTAGATATATATAGGTCCCTCCCATGTGGCGCCGTTGTCGGTGGAGCGCATGGTGCGGATACCGAAATGGCGGTCTTCGGAATAGGGGGTACCGGGGCGCGGATTGTATGCCACAAGTATGGTTCCGTCGGAAAGCTGAACCAGATCGGGAACGGCATTGCCGACATTATCCGGATTAGGAGCTATGAGTTCGGGACTGCTCCAGTGCTTGCCATTGTCAACGCTGTAGCAGACCTTCACACCCGACGGTCCGTAGGATTCGGCGGCAGCCATCAGGCGCCCGTCCTGCAGCGTGATCAGGCGCGCATAGTTGCCCGACTGGAATATCACCTGCGGAGTAGAGATGTCCCAGAACAGACGGGGATACTCATATGGATCGTGAGCACGGCCATAAGCTCCTGCAGCAACTGCAGCAAAAGCGACCGGAATAATATATTTCTTCAGATGTTTCTTTGTTTTCATTATAATTGGGAGATTATATACATTTTCACGGGATCATAACCTTCGAAACCTCGTTGCCGGTGCGACAGATGTAGATTCCGCCGGCAGGATTCACAACCCTGATACCTTGTAGAGTATAATATTCCTTCACACCGCCGTCGGTCTTAAGGTCTTCGTCATATTTCACTTCACCTACCCCACCCGATTCATTTTCGTTGAGATTGAAGCGGGGCCATGTCCACGATTCATAGCTGCGGCATTCGGGAATCACCTCGAACCGGTAACCGCCGTTCCCATCCATGTCACGTACCTCCAGATTCACACGCATCAGATGGTCGGTGTCAGGAGCCTTGTCCAGTCCCATGAGCTTCCAGGGGATGGCAGCCTCGAGCATGTAGTAGTTCTTCTTGTTGCTTACCGCGATCCGGGCACCCTCGGCCTCAGCCTCGTGATACTCCCCATCCTCGCCGTAGGCATAATGTACCGTTCCGTTCGTATCGAGGAAGAAAGTATAGATACCCTTCTGAGGAGCGCTGTCGCTTATATTGTCTACATCTATGCTCAGCTGGATACCGTCGTTCACTTCGGCAGAATTCACCGGAGTGCGGTCTACAACGTAGCTGAACACATACAGGTTGTCATTGTCATAAAGGAAATCGTGGTTCGAGCGGTTGCGGCTGTACTGTCCCATCAGCACCTGGTTGCAGCTCTTCGTCGTCCAGTTCTCCTTGCTGAACGTGGCGTTGATCTCCGGAGTGCCGTAATCCGCACGGAACCCCAGTACCGCGTTGCCGCGCATGGTGCATATCTGATTGGAACCGCCGATCGACGCCACAGCGAACACCGTGTTGTCGAACCCTATGGCGACTGAGTTCCAGAGCGCATGCTCGTCGGGGTTGACATTGAACGGCTGCGAGAGCTGCCCGAAATTGCGGGCATCCTTGTCGCCAACCGCCACATACATATCGAACCGGTCCTCACCGTTCCCTTTGCGGCTCCAGTGGTCACCCTGCCACGATGCGAAAGTTTCCCCCGTGGGGAGGCGGCGGATATATGGCGCGGCAGAAACGTAATCCTTGTCCTCCTCGTTCTTGAATATCATGTCGCGGCGGTCGCTCGTGCCGCTCACCCAGCAGTCTTCCCAGTTCTCTTCTACCGTACAGCGCATGGTAGTGGCGCGGAATCCGCCGCGCCCCGGATGGCCGTTATCCTCAACTATCACCACAATCTCGCCGGCGTCGGTGATGATTGCCGAGGGCATCCCGTCGCGCGAGCCCGCGCGGAAGGTCACTCTTATGGGATCTGTCCATGTCAGCCCCTTGTCGAACGAGCGGCACATGGAAATCTCCTGCTCGCCGCTGGTCGTATAGGGATGCTCATTGGCGAAATAGCAATGTATCTCGCCCGAGGGGAGCTCAAGAAACGAAGGCTCCCAGCAGCCGTCGCCGCCGAACCAGCTTGCGTCATAAATATAGATAGGTTCGCTCCAGGTGGCACCGTTGTCGGTGGAGCGCACGCAGCGTATTCCGAAATGGCGCTCCTCGCTCCAGGGCTGGCTCGGGCGCGGATTGTAGCCCACTATTATCGTACCGTCGGCAAGCTGGATCACGTCAGGCACAGCGCTCGGCGTCCTGTCGCCGTTCCCTGCCACAGTATATTTATCGACCCATGAATTGCCGTTGTCGCGGCTGTAGGCGGCGGTGATGCCGCTGTAGGTGCCGTAAGTTTCAGCAACCGCCATCAGACGGCCGTCCTGAAGCGGGATTATGCGGCAGTAATTTCCCGATTCAAATATTGTTTTTCGACTTGTGAGATCCCACATCACGCGGGTCACGTCGAGAGGCTCAAGGTGTTCGGCCATCGCGCTCAGCGATGCCCCTGCCAGGGCCACGGGTATGATAATGCTGGTTAATCTCATGATATAGCTTGCTTCGCGGGGATCCCTGCAACCCCCTGATTCAGTTCAAAGTTAACAAAAAATGTGTATAATTCCCCTGCTCCCTAAAACTGTTTAACATTATTTCAGGGAGTTGCGAAAACTAAAGCGAGGGTGCAACCGACCGGGCAATCAGCCGGAGCGGCAACACCCTCGCCATATATTAAAGTCTATTGGAAATCTTTCTCTCAGCCGACGGTGACAGTTACTACGCAGGTCGACTCAACCTTGACATCAGGACGTCCCGGCTTGATAACCTCGAAGCGGAAAGTAACCGGTTCAGTAAAGTCGACAGCATCGCCTGACGCGATCTCGCGGTCACCCACGAATACCTTCTCGGTGTCGGGATCGTAGAGTGTGAAGTCCACGGGGAGTGAAGTAAGGTCAGTACCCTCGGCTACCTGCATGTCTATCCAGTAGTATGAATAGTCGAATTCCGTACGTTCAACCTTACCTGTCACACCTGCGAGCTTGAAAGTCTTGAACTCGCCGTAGTTAAGCGTGAACAGGTTGTACTCGCGTGTCATACCTGACGAGGAGGTAGTGCGGAAATGCCAGTTATCCTCCAGATTGTAGGTAGTGTTTTTGGTATGGAGGGTGTACTCATCCTCCTCATTCTCCATCACACGGGCCTCGACTGTTGTGGTTGCCGACGCGATGTAGAAGCTGAGTTTCTGCTTCTTGAGGTTTACTGTCACATCCTTCTTGTTATAACGGAGCTTGCGCGGTAGCGGGAGCATCCAGTCCTCTGCATTGACAGCTGTAGCGTAAACTTCGTCATAAATGACTGCGGGGGCCGACAGCTTGTCGATGTCGACAACCTCGTCAATTACCCTTACCCATACCGAAGTGGTATCGGTAAGGAGCGAATTTCCCGCATCCTCATGGTTTGTAGCCACGCAAACCACATGATACACACCGGGCTTCTGATATGCATATGTCAGGAGACCCTTGTTTACTACCAGTCCGGTATTGCTCTGGTCACGCAGCTCGTAATCCTGGCTCTCGTCGCCCGGATATACCACCACATTGTCGGCGTTGCCGATGAAGTGCAGAGTCATTGACTCATTCACGTCATAGACATATTTGTCGACAGATATCGCAGCGACAGGCTGCGTTGCCTCCTTGTCGTCGCAGGAGGCGAACATGGCGGCTCCTGCAAGCATGAATAATGAATATTTATATAGTTTCATTTCAGTCAATCTGATTTTGCAATCGCCAACTAATAATTTCGCTCTAAGGAAAAATTACTAATTACTAATTGCCAATTACTAATTGATTAATAGCCCGGGTTCTGAGTTACTACACCGTTAGACACGTCGATCTCGGTCTGGGGAATCGGGAAAATCTCGTTCACACCTTCGCGGAAGAACTGACCGCGGTGGTTGTTGACAACATCTGAGAAAGCACGCATCATTGATGCCGCACGACCCTGACGGACAATATCGAAGAAGCGGTCCCATTCGAAGGCAAGTTCCTTCTCGCGCTCGTTCCATATCTCGTTACGCAGATAACCGTAACCACCGGCCACAGAAAGCTTGCTTCCGTTGTTGATGGTGTTGACCTGAGCCTGAACACTGTTGAGCTGCTCGAGAGCCTCCTGCATGCGTCCTGACTCATTGAGAGCCTCGGCATAGGTGAGCACTACCTCCATGAAGCGGATCACGCGGCGGTTCTTGGCGTTGTCGTTATCATAGATCGGACGGTCCTTGATAGGAGTGTACCACTTGAGCGGCAGACGGTTACCCATACCGATCAGGTTGTTGTGACCGTCGGGGTTCTGCTCGTTGTGACCCATGATGAAACGTGTGCGCACATCGGTACCGAACACACGGTCAACAAGGATATTGTTGGTGCGCAGCGGCGGGTTGAAGTTATTGAGGGGGAAGAGGGTGAGATAAACGCTGTTACCTTCGTTGGTGTCGCTCGACGTTCCGTCGCCGCTCTCCTTGAACACGATTTCAAACACCGAACCCTGACAGAACTCACCTACCTGATAGAACTGTTCGTCATAGGTGATCGGGTTGTTGTAGGCGTCAAGGAACTTGATCGAGTAACCGCTCTTGAGGTAGGGGCACTCGGTCTCAAGTGTCTCAGGCGACTCATCATCCTTGAGAGCCTCAACCGGCTTGAACCAGAGCTTTTCGCGAAGAGTAGGCCAGTCAGTGTCGCTGTAACGCTCGTCGAAGCGGAGCATCTGACCGAAGGTGAAAGGCTGACCCTTAACGAAGTAGTCGCCCAGTTCGGCGCACTGTTTCCATTTGTCGGAACCATCGCCCGGTTTTGCCTGATACATGAGCACCTTCATCAACAGGGCTGTAGCAGCACCGGCACTTACTTTACCACACTCGGTAAGGGTGAAACGTGCGGGGAGCATGATGGCAGCTTCACGGAGATCCTTCTCTATGTACGCGTAACACTCCTCGAGACTTGAACGTGGTATCACTGTATTTGATACACTCTCAACCTCCGGACGGATGGGAACACCACCGAATGTACGCACCAGATTGAAATAGAAGTATGCGCGGAGGAACTTTGCCTGACCGAGAATGTAACGGACCTCACGGAATGTATCCGTCTCAGAATCCAGAACACGGCAGCGGTCAACATTCGCTATTACCTGATTGACACGGTGGATGGCCTGATAGTAAACTGTCCAACGGTCGAGAATCAAAGGATTCGAGGTATTGAATCGGAAATTGACAAGCTGCCCCATATGTGAGGTAAGGCCCTCGTCATTACCCGCCATGTCGTCGGCTGTCGCCTCGCCGAAACGCCAGTCTGAATCCTGCATCGTCTCGCAGGCGAGTTTGTCATAGGCGGAGTTAAGAGCCGACTGAAGTTTATATCGGGTGTCATAAGAGTTCTCCTCAAGAGGGTTACCCACTACAGGCTCGTCAAGGAAATCGTCACAGCCGGCAAGCGTAACCGAGCTACCTGCTGCCATCACAGCGACAGCAAAGATGCCGAGAACTTTTTTAGTTGACTTATATATATTCATAACTTAAAATTCTTTGATGGATTAGATACCGAATTTGATACCGAAAGTGAACGAGCGTGCCTGCGGATAGTTACCGTGGTCTATACCCATCGCGATATTGGTACTCTCGTTTCCTTCCAGACGGCCGATTTCGGGATCGAGACCGTCATACTTGGTCCATGTGCAGAGGTTGTAGGCAGTAGCCGATACGGTAAGGCTCGACAGACCGAGTTTCTTGATAAGATCCTGCTTGAAGTTGTAGCTCAGGCGCAGCTCTTTCAGGCGGCAGTAGCTGCCATCCCTCACGAAGAAGTCAGAGGAACGGAAGTTGCGGTTAGGGTCACCATTGCGCGCTTCAGGAACTGAAGCGTCGGTATTGAGCGGGAACCATGCGCGGTTTTCCGTAAGCTGACCGCTCCAGTGCTGAGAGCGATAGTCTGCAACCACGTTGCCGGCTGCGGCATTGTACCAGTAGTAATCCATTACATCGAACAGCTTGTTGCCTGTCTGACCCTGGAAGAAGGCGCTCAGCTCTATGCCGTTCCACTGAAGGTTGATGGGTACACCGAACACGAAGTCGGGCAGCGGCGAGCCGAGATATGTGCGGTCTTCGGCAGTGATCTTTCCGTCGCCGTTAAGATCCTTGAAGCGGAAGTCACCGGGTTTTGCTGTCTGGTCTGCGTCGTTCTTGCCAGGCTCATATTGCGCGGAAGCCTTGATCTCATCCATATCGCGGAAGATGCCGTCGGTAACATAGCCATAGAATGAACCGATGGGGCGACCCACAGCGGTCTTGGTTACATAGTCGACAATCGAGCCTTCACCTACATACGCACCATAGATAGGCTCGTTGCCTGAACCAAGCGATGTTACCTCATTCTTGATCCACGACAGGTTGAAACCTACATCGAAAGAGAACTTCCCGAACTGGCGGCGATAAGTCACCTGACCTTCAAGACCGTAGTTCTTTACCGCACCTGCGTTGGTCATAGGATTGGACGAGATACCTGCTGCAGGAGATTGCAGACCTGCTGAAGATACAGTAGGAACGGCGATAAGCATGTCAGTTGTCTTCTTGTTGAAGTATTCGATACCGAACAGAAGGGTGTTGTTCATGAACGCCATGTCAAGACCTACGTTGTATGTCTCGGTTTTCTCCCATTTGATATCATCGTTACCAATGATTAGAGCGGCACTACCGGGACGCAACTGGTGTGTACCCTGACCGAACGGATAGTTGAGCTGGGAAGTCAGATAGGTGTAGCGTGCAAGTTCGTCGATGCGGTTGTTACCAAGTTTACCCCAGCCCACACGCAACTTACCGAGCGACAACCATGTCTGGTCGCGGAGGAACGATTCCGAGCTGAATTTCCAACCGAGAGATACCGAGGGGAAGTAACCCCAGCGGTTGTTCTTGTTGAATTTCGACGAACCGTCGATACGGATATTAGCCTGAAGCAGATAGCGGTCGAGAACGTTGTAGTTCACACGGCCGATGAAGCCCACTGCGGTCCATTTGCGGTCGAGACCATAGGTCTTGTCGCCGGTGTAACCGCTCGAGAGATACCACTGGTCCTCGCTGTTGCTCGGTGTACCGCGCTTTGTCGATTCCTGATATGAGTTTTTGTAACCCTCGGCGGTCTGACCTACGAGGGCGGTGATACTGTTGATTTTATCCTTATCGTTCCAGTTGAAAGTCAAGAGGTTGTTGATCTCCCATTTGTCAACCTGATTCTTGTACTGATAGATTGTTGAGAGGTCTGCGATACCGAAATCCTCCTCAAATTTCCCCACCTCGGAGAATTCCTTGGTAGTCTGGGGCTGAAGGTAATATGAAGCCTTGAACTGGTAGTTGAAGAATTTCAGGAAGTTTGCGGAGAGGGTAAGATTGGCGTCAAAGCGATCCGACTTGATATCGCGGTGATAGCGCTCAATGCGTGCAATCGGATGACCCGAATCGTAGTACCCGCGGTCATTGTAGATTTTCGTAAGCGGACTTATATACATTGCATCTTTCAGTACGGAATTAGAGCCTCCGGGAACCGGATCGCGGTCCTCGTTCACATAGCTCATGTTCGCGATAAGATCAAGCCACGATGAAAGCTTCTGGGTAAGGTTCATGCGGGCGTTGAAGCGCTTGTAGTCAGAGCCCTTTACAATACCCTTCTCATCATAATAGCTGGCGCTCACCATAAACTTGGTGTTGTCATTACCGCCGCTGACAGAAGCTGCATACTGCTGCTTGACACCGGTACGGATGATGGCATCCCACCAATCGCTACAGCCACGCTGACGGTAGTAGTCTAAAGTATCATATTTGTTCTGGTCAAACTCATATTTACCATCCCCGGTCTTTGTCATGTAGAGCTGACCGTCGGCGGAATAGAGCGACGAACCGTCAATATAATCCCTGAGAAGCGCGTAATCCTCCAGACCCATCATATCAATCTTCTTCCAGGGATTGGAGAAACCGGCGTAACCGTCGAATGTAACGGTCACCTTACCCTTCTCGCCTCCCTTGGTCGTGATGGCGACGACACCGTTGGCGGCGCGGGCGCCATACACAGCTGCCGAGGCAGCATCCTTGAAGATCTCGACATTAGCGATATCGTTGGGGTTGATGTAGTCGATATTGTCAACAATAAAGCCGTCGACTACATAGAGGGGGTCGGCGTCATTGACTGTACCTGTACCACGGATCTTTATGGTAGTGGCTCCACCGGGAGCACCGCTGTTCTGGATAATGTTCACACCGGAAGCCTTACCCTGAAGAGCCTGAAGAGCCGAGCTCACAGGGACGTTGTTCACATCCTTGCCCGACACCGAGGAGATAGATCCGGTGATATCACTTTTACGCTGGACACCGTAACCGATCACCACAACCTCGTCGAGAGCGGTGGCGGCGGCTTTCATGTCCACGTTGATTGTTTTCTGTCCGTTCACGGCAACCTCCTGCGGCTCGTAGCTCAGGGCAGAGAACACGAGGGTTGCGTTCGCGGGAACTGTGATAGTGTAGTTACCGTCGATGTCGGTAGCCACACCGTTGCTTTTCGAGCCTTTCTGCATTACAGTGGCTCCGATGATCGGCTCGCCTTCGGCCGGATCATTTACTGTACCGGTCACAGTGATTGTCTGTGCGCCGAGTGTGAAGTGGATGGTTGCCAACAGAAACACTATCAGCAGCCTGTTTAGTTTAGTCTTTAACATACTTGCACTGTGAGTTTTACTTTTTCCAATGTGAGTGGTATGCGATTTAAGGCAGAGAGAGTGGGGGGAGGTGGAAAGAGAGTATAGCTTTGATGCGGTGAAAATAGAGAGGAACGCTGTCCGTTGGCAACGCACTCCTGTTTGGTTTCGGCAGACGGAAGTCTGAGAGGAATCAGTAATTAGCGGACGGCGTCTGTAGCGCCGCCGCTAATTACCGATTTATAGGTAGTCAGATTTTATTTAATCACGATCTTAGAAGCCTTTGTGCCCTGACGACGGATGTAGAGACCAGCGCTCTTGCCGTCTACGCGCATACCCTGGAGGTTGAAGTATTCAACGGGAGCGTCAGCGTTCTCGTCGAACATCACGCTTTCAACACCGTCTGCATCAGCGATTTCCTGACGGGTGCGGAATTCGATTTCCATCTTGTCGGGGTTCTTTGTCAGGTCTGCATCCGGATTGGTGTACTCGTAGCAGTAGATCTGCTTGGTCTGGTTCGAGTAGAACACCAGCTTACCGTCGAGGTTACGCAGTGTGTAAACCTGGTCGTCGGTCGGGTGGATGTTGGTGATGGTTACAGGAACACCGTCAATCTTGTCAAGACGGGTGAGGGTCCAGTTGTGCTTATCCTTGTTACCGGAGTTGCTCCAGTAGAGTGAACCGTTTACTACAGTAAGCTCGCGGGTCCAGGTACAGCCGGTACCGGGGTTGAAGTCATACTGTACCCATGTCCTCTCGCCGTCGCATACGTTGAGCTCGCCGCCATACTGGAAAGGCTCTGAGATGTCGGCATTCTGACCGCGGTTACAGCAGAATACATAGTAGCCGTCGAATTCGATACCGTCATCAGGCCATGAGTTGTTGTCCTTGGTAGGTTCGGTAGTGTTGCAGTCGAAGATCTTGAAATCACCCTTCTCGCAGTTTGTCATACCGAGCTCGGAAGCTGTTTCGGGAGTCCATGCGCGGAAGAAGATCTTACCGAGTGCGGGCCAACCGGTCTTGGTCACACCACCGCCGTTACCCATGGGTACGCCGTTTGCATCAAGGTTGGTGGTGACTGTGGGGTTGGTGTCGAAGATTTCGTAAGTGCCTTCTTCTGTACCGTCGGTTGCCCAGGGTTCGTTACCCGAGTTCCATGACCAAGCCTTGAAGAAGAGCTTCTCGTTGTAGAAGTTACAGAAGTGAGCGATAGCAGCACCATTGGTAGAACCATCTTCCTTTTTGGAGTTGATCTCGGTGTTGATATCCTTAACCATACGGGTTCCGTCGGGAGTACCGTCGGTCACCCAAAGTTCGTCACCGTAGGTAACGCCATCCTTGTTAGCGGCATCACCGATGAAGAACACCTTGCGGCCTACGCGTACTACTGTACCGAAACGGTTGTCACCAGGCTCGCGGCCGAGCCACATGCCGTCAACCTCAGCTACGAGTTCTGTGCCCTCTTCTGTACCGTCAGATACGTAGAGCCACTTCTCGCCGGCTTCGGTATAATTCTCAGATTCCATATTCATTGCGAAGAATACGAACTGCTTTTCATTGAGCTGGCAGAAACCAACAGGATCGGCATCACCGATTTCGTGAATGTCAGCCACCATGTAGGTTCCATCTTCGGTACCGTCGGAGATCCAGACCTCCTTGCCGTTCTCACCGTCGTCGGCTGCGAAAACAACGCGGTCGTTGAAACGGGTGATCCAGTTCACGTTGGAAGTTGCCATACCGGGGTTGATGTCCTTTACCATGTGGGTGCCTTCGGGAGTACCGTCGGTTACCCAGAGCTCTTCGCCTGCTGCTTCGGTAGCTGCGCAGAAATAAGCCTTGTAGCCTTTTTCAGCAGAGCCTGCGATCATAATGGTTTTGGGACCATACTCTTTTTCTTCGTGATCGACGTTTGCCTGAACACCTGCGGGGAGGAGTTCGGTCATCTTACCGTCGTCTGCGCTGGAATACATTCCTGCGGAGCACACAAGTGCGGCCGAGAGGAGTAAAAAATTCTTTTTCATGTCGAAAAGTTAAAGATGAATAAATAGGAAGGTTAACTTAAAAATTGTCTAAGGTGATATTATGTATGGCGTCCGGCGGACGCCATACAGCCCCATGGGGCTGCGGTTTCAGATTTAAATTAATTCTTATTAAATTTAAGGTAGGACTGGCAGACCGATGAACAGAAATCTGTCGACACTCTGTCAGCTTTCCGGTGGCAAATATACATCCTTATTCACTCAACAGAGGGGGAAAATTGTGTTTTTAACCAAGACGGACGTCCAAAAATCGGAGTGGGAGACATTTTTAACATTTCGGTGGACAAAATTACCCGCTTCAGCGACATTTCACCTTATTCACCTCACACCTTTAGGTTAACTTTGCACATATAATAAAAAACATCAAAATTTTTACAAAAAGTAAAGTGACTGCACACCGATACCTGACGTAAAACGAGCCCGGATTCAGTCACCACGGTTTAACCTTATTTTTTTTACAAAAACATGAAAAGAATTATTACTCTCGCTACTTGCGTGGCTGCCCTGATCTCACTGCCGGCATGCAATAATTCAACAAAGCAGACTGCCGAAACCGACAACGCAGGCGAGCAGATCTTCTTCGCCGATCCGACAATCTTCGCAGAGAACGGGAAGTTCTACCTCACCGGTACACGCAACGCCGAACCGCTTGGATTCGTGATGCTCGAAAGCGACGACCTCCAGAACTGGACTCTCGCCCGCCCCGACTCCATGATACTCCGCAAAGGCGAATCAACATTCGGCGAAAAAGGCTTCTGGGCTCCCCAGATCTACAAGGATGGCGACACATACCTATATTTATATACAGCAAACGAACAGGTGGCGCTCGCCAAGGGAGATAGCGTCAACGCGCTCTACACCCAGGAGGTCATTGAACCGATCGACGCATCTGAGAAAAACATCGATCCCTTCCTGTTCCGCGACGACGATGGCAAATACTACCTCTATCACGTTCGCTTCGACCACGGCAACTTCCTTTGGGTAGGTGAATTCGATCCCGCGACAGGGAAAATTATCGAAGGCACACTCAAACCCGTGTTCCGCAACGACCAGGCATGGGAAAACACCGACGCTTATCCCTCTGACCCGATCATGGAGGGACCGACACTCATCAAAATCGACGACACCTACTACCTCTTCTACTCCGCAAACCACTTCATGAGCACCGACTACGCCGTTGGCTACGCCACAGCTCCCACCCCCGTAGGCCCCTGGACCAAGAATGAAGCCAACCCGATCATCAACCGCACCATCGTAGGGGAAAAGGGCTCGGGCCACGGCGACGTATTCACCGACAACGACGGCAACCTGCGCTACGTTTACCACGTTCACCACAACGACTCGGTGGTATCACCACGTCGCACCCGCATCGTATCGCTCAAGGTCGACAAATCGAACGGACAGCCCTACACCATCACCGTCGATCCGGAAACAATCATAATCCCCACACGCAGTTGATTTTCCAAAAAAAGTTGCTATCTTTGCCCCAGCAAAAACAAACCAAATACCAACATGAAAACCAATCTGCTTATCGCCGCAGGAGCCCTGGTTGCTCTCTCGGCTTGCTCAGGTGCAAAAACCGAGAGCAATCTTACCGCTTCCGGTCTTGACCCACAGAAATTTGTCGACGAATACCGCGGCGATTCCACTGCCCTGTTCGTGCTCACCAACGCCAACGGCATGGAAGCCTGCATCACCAACTTCGGCGGACGCGTAGTCACCCTCATGGTACCTGACCGCCACGGCAAGCTCACCGATGTTGTGCTCGGATTCGACAGCATCCAGGCTTACTATCCTGAAAACAACAGCACCGACTTCGGCGCTACCATCGGACGCTACGCGAACCGCATCAACGAGGGCAAGTTCGAACTCGACGGAGAGACATATCAGCTCCCCCTCAACAACGGCAAGCACTCGCTCCATGGCGGAGGCGACATGGGTACCCGTGGCTGGCAATATCGCGTATTCCAGGCTAACCAGCTCAACGACTCCACACTTGTGCTGACCCTCACCGATGCCGACGGCAACAACGGATATCCCGGAACTGTTGAAGCACAGGTCACCTACGTGCTCGGAGCCGATAACGATCTCAAGATCGCTTACGAGGCTACCACCGACAAGCCCACCATCATCAACATGACCAACCACTCATACTTCAACCTCTCCGGCGACGGAAGCAAGCCCGTGACCGACGACGTTCTCTGGCTCAACGCCTCGAACTTCACCCCGGTTGACGACACATTCATGACTTCCGGAGAAATCGTGACAGTTGAGGGCACACCGATGGATTTCCGCACACCTAAAACTATCGGCCGCGACATCAACGCCGACGACGTGCAGCTTCACAACGGCAACGGATACGACCACAACTGGGTACTCGACACCAACGGCGACATGACCGTATGCGCCGCCACACTCGAGAACACCAACAACGGTATCCGTATGGAAGTCTACACCGACGAGCCCGGAGTTCAGGTTTATACCGGTAACTTCCTCGACGGCTCAGTTACTGGCAAAGGTGGCGTAGCACATCCCCAGCGCTCGGCTATATGCCTCGAGACACAGCACTATCCCGACAGCCCCAACAAACCCCAATGGCCTTCGGTAGTGCTCCGTCCCGGCGAAAAATACACCGGTCACTGCACCTACCGCTTCACCCAGGTTCCCGAAGCAGAGGAATGATAATGTTGACTTTTGCGAAGTCAACAGAAGTTAAGAAGTAAAGAAGTCGAGAAGTAAAGCAAGAATACACGCTTCGCTTCTCGACTTTGTTGTTAGTGAATGATAGAAGTAAAGAAGTTTAGAAGTCAGGCAAGATTTCGTCCTAAATAGGTATTCTTGCTTGACTTCTAAACTTCTTTACTTCTAAACTCACTTCCTCCCGAAATCAGCGGGGATCTCACCCCAGCGGTCGGTATCCCAGGTAAGGACTGGATTCTCCACCGTGTGGGTACGCACCCAAGTATCAGCACGGGTAAGGAGGTCGAATATGCGGGCGTTGCGGGGTGTACGTTCGAGTTTTGAACGGTGCCCCTTGTTGCGCAGCCATGAACGGGCAGTACGCGAATCGGAATATACCGGAGTGCTACGGTCGCCTTGTTGATAAAGATAAGCCAGGGCATGGACGAGAGCCAGATATTCAGCAACATTATTAGTTCCATCCTCAAGCGGACCAACATGAAACAGACGCTCACCGGTAGCCACCCTCACCCCCTGATACTCCATCTTACCAGGATTACCCGCACACGCACCGTCTACTGCAATCGCATTGCTGTTAATCTCCGGAATATCCACGAGCGACGCGCACCGCTCACGAGCCATCGCAGCATTATATCTTGCTATTTCCTCTATTATCGCAGCTTCATCGGCAGGATCGCCGCGAAAAGCGATCGTGGCAGCGGTCTGATCGGTAAATGACTTGTATTTGGCACCCGGATATCCCTCGACCTGCGCCAGACAGTCGTCCCAGTCTTCATATATACCCGGCTCACGCCCCACCCATACCACATAAAATTTCCTTTTTGCCATAGTTCCGGATCTATATTTCAATCAGCTAAGCGACAGAAGAATATGGATATCCGTATAACGCACCGCCGCCAGACGCGCCACCTCTTCATTCACAGCCTTTCCCATAAATGTCAGTGTAGCAGCCTGTAAGCCGGGGGTAAGGGGCAACATCACTCCGTTACCCTCACAATCCGAAATATGATTGAGCAAAGTTATAAAGGTATCGCTCAGAGCCATAGCCGTAGTACGTGGAACAGCACTTCCTGAGTTGGTAAAACATACGCGTGTGCGTGTCTCACCCATTCTCGAAACCATATCATTCACAAGCGCATACGAGGTGGTGCGACTCGCCTCGTCGCCGCCGAACTCTCCCAGATCCACAGCTCTCATGCCGGGAAACGCTGTCGCCGGATTGCAGGAGAGGTCAAAAAGGAGCACCCTCCGCTTTAAAATACCGTCGATACATCCATCGAGCGGAAGCGCTCCCCCTTTTCCGGTAATCACCACCACATCGGCACTCCGCAATGCGTTTTCGAGAGCGTGAGGATGAACCGACGACCCGATAACACCCCCTCCGAGCTGCCGCAAAGCCGTGCGCAGGCGGTAAACATCGTCGTCGAACATACGCACCACTGCTCCCAGACCGAGCGCCGACCTCGCCGCCGAGCACGCCGCCAGACACGATCCGATGATTGTCACTTCACAAGGGATCACACCCGCGATGCCTCCTAAAAGGATACCTTTGCCATTCACAGGGTCGGCCAGCATCGCTGCCGCAAGAGTCATAGCGCTACGCCCGTCAATCTCAGATATTATATCGCCGAACGGACGGTTGCCGGCATCGTCGCGGATCAGATCTATTGCTATGTTTATCACACGCCGGTGAAGCAGCTCGGATATGACTTCCGCCGCATTGCCGCGGCTGAAATTTGCAAGACTCAGCAGAAGAGCTCCCCTCCGCAGCTGTTTTATATCGCACACCGGCAGCGGAGCCAGATGAATAACTATATCCGCCTGAAGGGTCTCATGGCGTGAGACCTGGCGGGCACCAGCCTTCAGATAAGCATTATCGGTATAGTGGATAGATGCAGCCGCACCCTCCTCGAAAAGCACCCTGAAACCGTGGCGCGTCAATGCTGCCACTGCCTCCGGAGTTAACGGGAAACGCTTCTCCGCGCGGTTCACACACTTCGGGAGCCCTATCGTAGCACGACGCCGCGAAGTTGCGGTCTCGACAGGCGCCTCCATCGGCACCCTACCGTAGTCTGGTTCTATAATCATTGTATCCGGTTAAGTAAATCTATCATATATACCCCTCCCCAGCAAGCATTTCTCCGAAAGCCGTTAATGAGGCAGCGATTTCCTCCTCACACTCAAGGTTATCGGAAGGGAAAACCACCCGGGCCTGCCTGTACCACTGCGCCCGCTCCTTTTGCTTTGCCACTATAAACTCCGCAAGCCCGGCAGCATTCATACCTGCGAGCAACGGGCGCTGCTCCTGCGCGGCAAGCAGCCGTCGCAACAGTACATCCGGCGATGCCTCAAGAAGCACCGTAAGCCCCCGGGAATTCATCCAACCCATATTGTCACCATGACACGGGGTGCCCCCGCCACATGCAATAATAATATTTTCACGGCTGCCGAGTTCACGCAGCATATCAGCCTCGATAGCTCTGAAAGCCTCTTCACCCCGGAGTTCAAAAATACGGCGCACCGTAAGACCCTCCCTCTGCTCTATGGCTTTGTCGAGATCTACGAACTCGCACCCTTCCGGGAGGAAAGACACACGCCCCCCGGCGGAGCGCTCAAGCGCCTCGCCGAGGGTCGTCTTTCCGGTTCCCATGAAACCAATCAGAAATATCGGTTTCAACGGAATCTTACTGTTTCTTATCCTGAGCGTTAGCTTTCAGAAGATCGCGAATCTCCGTTAGCAGCTGTTCCTCTTTTGTAGGTTCAGCCGGAGCCGGTTCGGGAGCGGGTTCCTCTTTCTTCTTACGCATAAAATTATTCATCACCTTAATGGCAAGAAAGATACAGAAGGCAATGATAAGGAAATCGACGATAGTCTGCACGAAAGCGCCCCAGGTAATAGCAACTTCAGGAGTGAGAACCTCCTGCGTCGCGCCATCGATCACCTGCTGCTGCAGCACAAATTTGAACTCCGAGAAGTTGGCGCCGCCGGTAAGGACACCGATTCCGGGCATTATGATATCGTTGACAAGTGAAGTCACGATTTTTCCGAACGCACCGCCGATGATTACACCGACAGCCATGTCGACCACATTGCCCCGCATGGCAAATTCCTTGAACTCGCTGAAGAATTTTTTCATACTCAAAAATATAATAGTCTGTTACGTAATAAGATTTCAACTGAATCTACCCAAATCACCCGACACAAAAAGCAGTCCGAAAAATACAACCGCAACTATAGCGAAAACAAGCCCCAATAAAGAAATAGCAAAACCGGCTATCGCAAGTCCGCGAGGGGGACGGGTCATGCCGATAATAGAGAATATTAAACCCAACAGCCAGGTCAGCCCCCCTACATAAGGGAGCCAGAACCCCAGTAAACTAACCAGCGAAAGAACAAATCCGGCAGTTCCCATACTGTTGCTGTCACTCCTTTGTAGAGGATGCTGACCACCGTAGCCATATCCGTGAGGGGGATAAGACGGCCGTGGCTCTCCCGGGTAAGGAGGGGGCACCGCACCACCGGTCTGATACTGGTAGCCGTTGCCATACTCTCCGCTACGGTTCGAATCGCGATTATTCCTATACCCCGCAGGCTCGTGGCAACTATTCTGGTTATTCTGGTAGTTCATATAGCTGTTCAATACATATGTCTCCTTGCAAAGATACAAATAAAGTGCATATATTGTTGACTGTATATAAAAAAACTTTAAATTATTCATTCCATTGTCATCCCCCGGCGCGCATTCTCCTTTATTTCACCTCTCACCTTATTATTTTGCCTATAACCTCCCCACATCCACTTCTTCACTACATTTTCTACTCTTCCGGAGTTTCAAACTTCTTTTTTTCAAAATAATTTGGCAGGATTAAATTATTGTTCTTATATTTGGCGACTAATTATGATCGACCCTTGACCGACGACGCTTCAGCTCTGCGTCCGAAGTCGGCGGTTCGTGCCCTAATTCCAAACCCATTCAACTATTTTATGGAAACGCGTGAACAAGCTACCGGCGCTGAAACAATGCCCGAAAGCCAATCATCAAACCCTGTTACCGCGACTGAGACCCCCGAAGTTTCAGAAGCGAAGAAAGAAACCAACTCAATCTCCGGCGAAGAATCTGCCGCAGATGCAGACCTGACCGTAAAAAATACCGAAGTTCCAGCCAGGCGCATACCCGAAGCCGCATCGAAAGAGGAGGTTGTCGAAACCCTCGCCCGCCTACTCGAAGATGAATCGACGGAAATCACACGCGATGAGATCGTACGCCTGAAACAGCAGTTCTACGCTTTCCGCAAGACTGAGCTTGAAACCGAGCTGGCCGACTTTGTGGCTCAGGGCAACGAAGAGGCTGCCTTTATCCCCGCATTGGATCCGGCAGAAGAGCAATTCAAGGAACTTATGGTCACAGTCAAAGACCGCAAAGCAGCCCTTGCCGCAGCACTCGAGGAGGAACGGCGCCAGAACTTCGAGCGCAAGCAGTCGCTCATCGACGAACTGCTCAACCTCGCTACAGACACCGACAATGTAAACCGCACATATCCACGTGTAAAGGAAATTCAGGCTGAATTCAAACTCATTGGTGAAGTTCCGGCGACTGAAGCCACCGACCAATGGAAGTCATATCAGGGAGCGGTGGAACAATTCTACGACCAGCTGAAGGTCAATAAGGATCTCCGAGACTATGATTTCCGTAAAAATCTCGAAATCAAGACACTTCTGTGTGAAGAAGCTGAAAAACTCGACTCTGAGAACGATATAATCCTCGCGTTCAAGCGGCTGCAGAATCTTCACGACGAATGGCGCCAGGCCGGTCCGGTGGCAAAGGAGGTGCGCGAAACCATATGGAACCGCTTCAAGGACGCATCCGTAGTCATAAACAAAAAATACCAGACATTCTTCGAGCAGCGCAAAGCCACCGAAACAGCAAACGAAGCCGCAAAAACCGCTATCTGCGAACGTCTGGAAGCTCTCGACTTCTCCGGTCTCAAAACCGGCAGCGATTGGGAAGAGATGACCAAGACAATACTCGCCGCGCAGGAAGAATGGAAATCTATCGGCTTCGCAGCCCGAAGACAGAACAACGCACTTTTCGCTCGTTTCCGCTCACTGTGTGACAAATTCTTTGCCGAAAAATCAGCTTTCTACATCGCTCGCCGCGAAGAATTCGAAGTGAACCTCGCTAAAAAGACAGCACTTTGCGAACGGGCTGAGGAGCTCAGCCAATCTACCGACTGGCACAAGACTGCCGAAGAATTCGCCAAGCTCCAGAACGAATGGAAAAACATCGGGAAAGTTCCAAAAAAATATGCCGATGCATTGTGGCACCGCTTCCAGCATACCTGCGACGATTTCTTTACCCGCCGCAAGAAAGTACTCAACCAGAGCCGCACAACCGAACAGACCAATCTCGCCGCGAAACTCGCCATCATAGAAGAGCTCAAAGCTATCCCGGCAAACACTCCACGCAACGAAGCGCTGGCAAAAGTCAGGGAGCTGCAGAACAAATGGCAGGCAATCGGTCATGTCCCTTACCACGATAAAGACCGTGTCTACGACGAATACCGCGCGCTATGCGACGCCTTCTACGCACGAAACCGTCAGGGTCGCGGATCCATGAGCCGCTTCGAGGATGTAATTAAGGAAATGAGTTCCGATGAGAACAAGCTCTATCGCGAGCGCGAACGCATACTCCGCTCGTTCGAGATCAAGCGCAACGAACTCAAAACCTACGAGAACAACCTAGGCTTCCTCACATCCAAGAGCAAGTCGGGCGACTCGATGGTGCGCGAGATGCAGCGCCGCATCCAGCATATTAAAGACGACCTCGCCTCGATGGAGGAGAAAATAAAGCTCATCGACAGCAAGCTGAAAGGCTGACCCCCGCCTCTATCCGCAAAAAAATCAAATGGCTGTGTCACATAATTTTGAAGTGACACAGCCATTTCTAATATGCGTGCATACCACCCCAACACCTGTTCAGTACCAGGTAAACCATTTTTATGAATAGTCCCACGGATATTTTCATTTCAAATTAACTAATTTTAGCATTATAACAGGGCGATTATCTAAGGTTTTATCTAATTTTGCAGATGAAGTCATCTAAACTTTTTTGAGTTGTGAATTTTTTTAAGGAACACCACAGCGA
>CAZDWY010000026.1:0-32180 GCA_964509345.1 uncultured Alistipes sp. | reverse complement strand
AGCACTGGCATGGAGCGGCTGCCGACAGCTGGTTCTCTCATCTTGCCTTTGAACTTGACGGAGAAAACACATCCAATGAATGGCTTGAGCCAGTTACTGATGACCAATACGGTAACCTAAAATAAACAGACAAGATGAGGAAATATATATTAGCAATAATGACATTGATTGCCATGTCAGCTACTATAAACGCAAGAACCTTGGTTGTATACTACAGTTACACAAACAATGTTGAGCGCATAGTCAATGAACTGAAGACGCAGATTGACTGTGATGTGGCGGAGATCGAGCCAGCAGAGAAAGGACTCGACTATGCCGCCAACAATTATGCCATAGGCAGCGCGCAGATTGCTGCCATCCGCAATAATCCCGATGATGCCTCCTCTTATCCTGCCATTGAGCCGGTGGAGGTGAATCTTGATGAATACGACACGGTGATAATTGGCGCACCGTTATGGTGGAGCAAGATGGCAGCTCCATTACAGACGTATCTGTTCCACAATGGAGCAAAGATGGCAGACAAAAATATCGGACTGATTGTTTCAAGTGCCAGCAGCGGAATCAGCGGTGTTGTCGACGATGCCAAAAGGCTTGTACCTGACGGTAAATTCCTTGAACCTAATCTCTGGATCCGATCCTCACAGACATCAAGCTGTCATGGCTTAATAGAGAAATGGCTCAAAGATATTGATTATATAAATCTCTTTGCAGGGGCTACTGATATAGCAACTACTCCGCATAGATTATCTCCAGTAGAGATATATGACATTAACGGAGTGCATATAGGAAACGAATTGACTATACTTCCCAAAGGAGTATACGTTGTCCGCGAAAGCTGCAAGACTATTAAAATTAAGCTTTAATACCCTACCAATCAATCATTCCAACCAATTAAAGTAACAGTGAGGATACCTTATAATGGTTCATCGGGTGTCGATGCTGACTTTTATCTGCGGGATATCCTGCATGAAGGGGAGCCACACGACACTACCGGATATTCCGGATGCTTCTGAAACCAGGCTACAGCGTATGGACACGTAGCGGCTATTTTCCCACCGTCCGCCAAAATTTTATCTGCCGCCATTTTTACTAATTCACCGGCAATACCCTGTCCTCTCAAGGAATTATCCACAAAGGTATGGTCAATCATAGAAATACCATCTTTTGTGGGGAATGTCACCTCTGCAATTATTTTACCGGAAGTATCTTCCGCATGGATACGATTCGTCTCTGTAATGTAATTCATAGTTGGAATTTTTATTTTACAGTAAGTAAGTCATGAAAATTATTTTATATCATCCGTGGCATCCTTTCGCCGTATTTCACCCTCCTTTTCAGCCGTTTAACTCGCCACGCACCTTCTTCTTCGGGCAAATGTGTCTGAAAGTATGCTCCCGGATAATATAAAATAATTTCCACTACTTACCATAACATATTATTCACCACATTGGTTGCCGCCACTCTGACTTAACAGAGTGCATTTTAGGAGATGATCGACTGGCGATAACTTTTTGGGGTCATGCCGGTAACGCGCTGGAAATATTTGGTGAAAGTAGGTGAATCGGGAAAATTGAGTGCCGTCGCTATATCCTTTATGCTTCTATGAATATCGTGAAGCATCGACTTGGCTTCACCTACTACCACTGTCTCAATCAAATCTGATGGACTTTTCCCTGATAATTGACGAACTATAGTAGAAAAATATTTCAGACTTACGGCAGAACGGGAAGCGTAGAAATATACATTCCTCTGCTCCCGGCAATTGGCATATAGATCGAGCATAAAGAGCTGGAATACAATATCTCGATTTGTGTAGCCTCTCACTTGCATCGGCATATTTTTAAAATATATCTTCATTACCTGGGCTACAATAAGCCTGCTGTGGCAACTTATTATCTCTTTATGAATCTGATTGCACGTATTATCCATAGTTTCGAGCTCGCTGTCGGATATTTCATTTAAATATCCTTCTATGGATGTTTTAAGATAAGTGAACTGGTTATCGGCAATATGAACCAATGGTGTCTGCTGGATTGCAAGGAGATTACTGCTATTGACAGTCTGATTGACAACGGCCAACACATCTTCAAGCATTATCCCCCCAAGTATAATAGTACTGTTTTTCCGGATACGTAATATCTCTACATTTACAAAGGGCATGCATGCAAATATACAGTGACCCTCCACATGATATTCCACATTAAGAATTCTAATGTCAAAATCACCTTCGGCACAGATAGCGAACGCACATCTCCCGGTCATGTCGAAAATGCGTCCAGTATCGGTTTCCGATCGCAGGAATACAGTGGATATATTAAGAGGGGTTGCCATAATAATTCTTTTCTGAAGTACAAAATAAACATATTTAATCGACAATTTGGATAAATTCGCCCTAAAATCGAACCAAATGACAATTTTTTTCATACAGCAGACATTTCCATGAGATGGTAACGGATGTAACTTTGCATTCTAAATATTATAAATAGTTATATCTCTATATTATAAACAGTAGTATCTCTGATATGATAAACCAATTGGCGTGTCGGGTATTACCCCTGACAATTTTACTGGTTATGTTCTGCGCATGCAGTCATGAATCAACCGAAAAGAATAATCCGCGAGCTGCCGTAAGGGTAAAAACCATGACCATTGCAAACAACGATGTCAAAGAAGAACGCTCATATTCAGGCACTGTAGAGGAGGAAAGCGGTACGGTGGTGAGCTTCTCGGCTGCCGGAACAATAAAAACACTCTCAGTTTCAGAGGGAGACAATGTAAAAAAAGGGCAGTTGATCGGAACCCTTGATGACGGTTCCTTACGCAACGCATACGATATTGCCCTTGCAGCCCTGAACCAAGCCCGCGATGCTTATCAACGCATGAAACTTCTGCATGAATCCAATTCTCTGCCGGATATAAAATGGGTGGATGTGCAGAGTAAACTGAGTCAGGCCGAGAGTGCCGAAAAAATCGCAAAAATTGCTCTGGATGATGCGAAACTGTTTGCTCCCGTCTCAGGAATTGTTGCAGAAAAGATTGCATCAATCGGTCAGACTGTAGCTCCAGGCGTGCCAGTTGTAAAAATTGTGGACATTAATTCTGTCAAAGTAGCGATTTCTGTTCCGGAAAATGAAATAGCCGATTACTCCATAGGGTCAGAGGCAATAATTACTTCCAAAGCCGCATCCGGTGAGACATATTGCGGTAAACTTTTAGAAAAAGGGGTTACAGCCAATCCGTTGTCACGGTCATATATTACCAAATATCATGTCGACAATACCGGCGGTAAACTGCTACCCGGAATGATTTGCAATGTAGCTGTAGAGAAGGAATCATCAACCGAAGGTATGATTCTTCCGGTTAGAGCAGTCCTTCTTGCCGCTGATAATTCCCACTTTGTCTGGCTCGATTCAGCAGATATCGCTAAAAAGCGTTTAGTTAAACCCGGCGCAATGCTTCCGGAAGGAATTATGATTGAATCAGGATTAAAGACAGGTGAAAAGGTGATTATATCTGGAATGGAGAAAGTATCTCAGGGAACAAAAGTCTTATCCATAAATTAAGCACGTTAATATGGATTCTTCTAAAAAGAATATTGAAGGAGGACTTCTGTCAAAACTCCCTCCTGTGAAAAACTCACCTCTTGTAACATGGGGAGTAAAATATGCAAATGTGGTTGTGCTGATGGTGTGTATATTGGTCATTTTTGGCATTTACGCACTACAGACAATGAATAAAAATGAGTTCCCCAATTTTACAATCCGTGAAGGTGTAGTTGTAGCAGTATACCCTGGTGCGTCGTCACTTGAGATGGAGCAGCAGGTAATGAAACCGTTGGAAAACTTTGTTTTCGGTTTTAAGGAAGTAAATAAGGTCAAGACCACTTCCAACGCTACCAATGGGATGGTAATGATTTACGTGGAGCTTGACGATAAAATCACCGACACGGACTCTTTCTGGAACACATTCAGCCGTGAACTCAATACTGTTAAGAGTCAGCTTCCCCCGGGTGTTTTAGCAGTAGAGGTAATCTCAAATTTCGGTGATACATCGGCTCTGCTGATCACTATGGAGAGCGACGACAAGACTTATCGCGAGTTAGGCGATTACATGGACGCGCTCCAGGACCGCCTGCGCACGGTAGAAAGCGTCGGTACCATGAGCGTTTACGGCAAGCAGAACGAACAGATTTCCATAACTGTCGATCCTGAGAAATTATCACATTACGGCATTTCTGAGAAAACTTTGGCTGCAAATCTTTTCACCAAAGGATTTCAGACCACAGGGGGTGAAATACGATCCGACTCCTATACTTCGCCAATCTATATTAACACTCCGCTGAACTCGGTTGCCGATATTGCCGATCAGATTGTATTATCCACTCCCGATGGAGAGATTGTTCGCCTGAAAGATATTGCCGAAGTCAAACGTGAATACCCTGAACCTACATCATTCATCACTAACAACGGGCGTAAATGTATACTTCTGTCTGTAGAGATGAAGAATGGCAACAATATCGTTGAGATGGGTAAGTTAGTAGAGAAACAGATATCTGCATTTGAAGAAGAACTCCCCGAGGATGTGACAATATTCCGCATAACCAATCAACCGGATGTTGTCAACAGTAGCGTGATGGACTTTCTTCGCGAACTGTTAATCGCAGTGCTGGCAGTTATAGTGGTGATAGTGTTGCTCCTGCCTATAAGGGTTGCATTAATTGCCGCAGCAACAATTCCCATCACCATCTTCATATCGCTTGGGCTATTCTATGTATTCGGTATAGAGCTTAATACAGTAACTTTTGCATGTCTTATCGTGTCGCTGGGCATGATCGTAGATAACTCTGTGGTAATCATTGACGACTATGTGGAATTGATCGGTGATGGCATGGACCGGAAGGAAGCTGCCATACGTTCCGCATCGGAATTTCTGAAATCAATCTTTTCGGCCACCCTTGCCATATCCATAACGTTCTTCCCGTTCCTGATTACCATGACCGGGATGTTCCGTGATTTCCTGACAGATTTTCCATGGGCTATATCCCTCATTCTTATGGGATCACTGCTTATTGCAGAGCTCCTGGTACCCTTCCTTCAATATCGTTTCATCAAACCGGCCAAAGTCGCTGATGTAAACAGTGATTCTAAAGGGAGCAAGAAACATTTCTCACTATTGCGCGCCATGCAATCGGGATACGACAGACTTATCGCAATCTGCTTCAATCATCCGTGGGCAATATTATCGCTTGCCATAGTGCTTACTGTAGGCGGAGGGTTGTTGCTCATGATGCGCCCGATGCAGCTGATGCCTATAGCCGAGCGTAACCAGTTTGCGGTAGAAATTTATCTGCCTACAGGCACATCTTTATCAGAGACCAACATAGTAGCCGACTCTCTGGCCGACATACTGCGGAAGGATGAGAGAATAGTGTCAGTGGCAAATTTCCACGGCTGTTCCTCACCTCGTTTCCAGACAACTTACGCGCCTCAGGTGGGTGGACCGAACTTTGCCCAGTTCATTGTAAACACTTGCAGCAACGAGGCAACTGTCGACATTTTGAATGAGTACACTGCGAAATACCGCGACTATTTCCCGGAAGCAAAAATACGCTTCAAACAATTGTCATATTCTAACGCCGCCTACCCTATTGAAGTGCGGATAAAAGGTAAAGATTACTCAAAGCTGCAGGCCGTATCAGATTCGATCATAGCAATAATGCATTCGATTCCTGAAATAAATCTTTCCAGCAGCAGCCTCAACTCACCATTGGTAGCCGCTCAGGTAGCGCCTGATTTTACTGCAATGTCACGTTTGGGACTGAGCGACATGATGCTTGAAGCTAACCTGGCAATGAGATATACCAATACAGGAATCCCGGTTGCCACATTATGGGATGGGACATACGCCACCCCGGTAGTATTCCGCACTAATACTTCCGAACGTTCAGATGTAGATAACCTCCGCGACGAATTGCTGCCTGTAATGGGCATCGCTTCCGCCCCATTACGCCAGATAGCCGAGGTAGTGCCGTCATGGAACTATGGGCAACTCTCTCACCGCAACGGAATTCCTTGCGTCACTATAAGTTCTGAAGTAGAACGGGGCGCCTTTGCATTGACCGTGACTGATCAATTAAAGGAACAACTTGACCGGATGCAATTGCCCGATGGAGTTTCCATTGAATATGGCGGTGACTACAGTCAGTCGGAAGAGATGTGGCCTCCCATTATATCAGCCCTACTTATGGCTGTGGTAATTATTTTCTTCATTCTGTTGTCGCACTATAAAAATGTAGCGACAGCCGCACTTCTTCTGCTGTGTATCGTATTATGTATCCCCGGCGCAGGAATCGGACTTGCTATTCAGGGAGAGGTACTTTCCCTGACCTGTACACTGGGATTCATCTCGCTAATGGGTATTCTCGTAAGAAATGTAATCATTATGATCGATTATTCCGAAGAGTTGCAGAGATCGGAAGGAATGACAGTCAAGGAAGCTATATTCCACAGTGCTGAACGACGAATGAGACCTATTTTCCTTACCTCTGCCGCCGCATCAATGGGTGTACTTCCCATGGTACTTACCGGGACTCCATTATGGAGACCCATGGGCACTGTAATTTTCTGGGGAACCATAATCACATTCTTCTTCATCGTCACAGTTATCCCCGTTCTGTATTGGAAAGTGATGGAGAAAAAATCAGTAAAACAGAGCTCAATATGAAAAAGATATTCAGTGTAGTAACTGTCATATCACTGATATGCTCAGCAACACTCAACGCCCAGCAGCTATCACTTGAGGAATGTGTGAATCTGGCTCTTGAAAACAATGCCCGGATGCGCACTGCCGAATACACTGTGAAGGCTTCCCATAGTACATCGCAGGAGGCATTTACCAAATATTTTCCATCAGTGAATGTCAGCGGAGCTGCCTTTACAGCCAATCACGGCATGCTTCAACACAATTTCGATCTTCCGCTCTCTATGCTCGGACTTGGGTTACCGGATATGGATTTCAATCTGAGTATATTGAAAAAGGGATCCCTTGCCGGCATTAACCTTATGCAGCCGATTTTTCTTGGTGGGCGCATAGTTAACGGCAACCGGCTTGCACATATCGGAGAGGAAGTAAGCAAACTGCAGCAACGACAGACTGCAGATGAAGTGCGCCACGATGTAGAGCAATATTACTGGCAACTCGTATCGCTTCACTCCAAACAAAAGACATTGAACCAAGTGATAGCAATGCTCGACACACTCACCTCTCAAGTCAGTAGTTATGTCGATGCCGGTGTAACAACTGCTAACGATCTTCTTCAGGTAAAGCTGAAAAGAAATGAGATGCTTGTTGCAAAAAGTGAGCTTGACAATGGTATAACCGTAGTCAGGATGCTTCTGTCGCAATATGTTGGTATGGGAACATCCGGCAGTGTGGATGTCGTCAATGACATTCCCATGGGTGTCATGCCTGATTTTCCACACGACATATTCAGAAACCCTGAGGAGTGCCTTGATCTGACAGTAGCACACGGTCTGCTTACCCAAAATGTAAAAGCTAAAGAGCTTGAGCAAAAAATTGCCGTAGGCAACAATCTGCCCGTTGTGGCTGCAGGTGCGAGTTACAATTACGAGCACCTTTTGGATCAGGGACATACCTTCGCGAATGTGTATGTTACCGTCAGCATTCCGGTGACAGACTGGTGGGGAGGCTCCCACAATATGAAAAAGAAAAAGCTTGAGACCCAGATAGCGCGCACCCAGCTGGAAGATAGTTCGCAATTGTTGATAATTGCTATGGCCAATGCATGGAACGATGTGACTACAGCCTACACACAGATGGAGATAGCGCAAGAATCCATAGCACAATCAACAGAGAATCTCAGACTTAATCAAAATTTTTATAACGCCGGGACCTGTACCATCACCGACCTGCTGGATGCCCAGACGCTGTATATGCAAGCTCAAGATAAGTTCGTTGATGCTTACGGTCAATTTCAGATAAAAAAACTGACATATCTTCAGGCCACCGGACGATAACAACAGCTATCCGAACGTTTGTAAAAACCGTCATATAACTGAACTTACCAAAAGATCCGAAGCGCATTTTCAGCAACTTATTTCTTGAAAATGCGCTTCGGATATTTTTTTTACAAATTTCCAAAATGTATGATTATAACATATTGGAATATGTCGGGATCAGAAGGTTACGGCAAACTGACACTGCAGACGGTTGGCATGCAAACTGTCGCCATTGAAATCCTTTTTATGCCCGTAGTCATATTCGACTCCTGCGGAAACGAATTTATTTATATTCCATATAATATTGGCTGCCACATAATCACCGAAACGGTATTGGTTGTCAGCAACCTGAGCGTTGTCCGGAAGCCAGTTTGTAAGATGACTGTAAGCGATATTGGTGGAAACTTTAGGTGAAAAAGCGTAGCTCAAACCACCCGTTAGCCCCATGCTCTTCACCGATGCCATCTTACCATTATCAGTTGTGGCTACCGCATCAAGCCCGAGACCGTTGTCATCCTGCAGATATGTGCCTATGCCTCTACCATACGCGCCATTGAAATTAACGCTCAGACCACCCACTATTTTGGTCATTCCTGATAGCTGAACTCCTCCTCCGACTTCAGTCTTATTAGAAGCAGTCACCATGTCGCGATACTGCATCGGACGGACCAGACCGGAAAGACGCAGATGGGCATTACCATCGTTCCAGGCATACTGCAGATAGAGAGGAACCGCCGGAATACGCTGGTTGACCTGCGCAGTAGTAGATCTGTATGACATGGAGGCTGTAGGTGCATCAATACCAATAGCTCCAGAGAAGTTATCTGTAAATTTCTGCTGCCAGTAAGCGGTAAACAGATTTATGAACGGGTAACCGTTTGGACCTTCGAAGTCTATAGTCATCGGTTCGGCAGCTCCATCGGTGAAGAGACTGTTGGTATAACCGGCAGTAAGTCCTCGATATTTAGCATAGAAGTGGTAGCAGCCGAAAGAACTGTTATTGCCCATAAAGTTGGCTTTGAAGAACAAGCCGAGCTGATTATCGGTTCCCGGCATTGCCACAAAGTTCAAATAGATTGAAGATGTTTGCCATGCGAACTGGGTGTTACCTCCATTGCCCGGTGTCGATGGAGTAAGTGAGGATGGTGTAAACAGAAGCGGTGACGACATGTCATCCCCCCATGTATAGACACCTTCACCCAAAAACTGTCCGCCTATACCTAAATAAAACTGTCGGTCCTTACCGACCACGGCAAACCGTGGCAGACCGTTATCTTTAGGTGACTTAGGAGCATTCTCCTTGAACGCTTTCTCTACATCAGAACTATCTCCATCATCGTTGAGCAAAGTTGTTGTTACTCCCGACTCCATAGTGCGATTATCGCGCTGAGCCGAAACACTTAATGTTGTTGAAGCAGCTGAGAGCAATAAAGCCGCTACCAAAATCTTGTGTGAATACATAAATATCAATATTTTTTCTTATTACAATTCTAAAGGGTGCAGCAGGTCTTCCCTGCTCCGTCACAATACATTTCTTCTTATTCAACAAACATTATAGAATTTTGATTCTGAGTTATTCTAACTTTTTTTCAAAAATACAGAATCTGAACATTCTTGAAACAGGCATGTTATTACACCAAAGGACATATTAAATAAAGTCCCCAGACGTGAGCACTGGAGTTTCCAAACCGATAAACGCTCTCACTTAGGGAAATTTTGAAGTATTTTTTATATCCGCAAGGATTCAACAACTAAAAACATTATAATAATCTATGGAAAAAACCATTACCCACTCGCAGATTAAGCAGGCTGTTCAGGATGCCTATGCAGAGTGTAAGAATATAACCGGCGGCAAGAACGCCAATTATATTCCATTCCTGGCAAACGTTGACCCTAACCTATTCGGTATAAGTGTTACACTTACCGACGGCACCACATTTAACATCGGTGATACTGATTATAAATTCGGTATCGAATCGGTCTCAAAAGTTTTGACAGCAATTCTGGTCCTAAAACAGTTTGGTGCAGAAGTTGTGCTGAAACAGATTGGTGCAGATGCAACCGGTCTTCCATTCAACTCAATTTTCGCTATCCTTCTGGAAAACGACCATCCCTCTACACCTCTTGTAAATGCAGGAGCCATTACTGCCTGCTCAATGGTGGAGCCTAAGGGTGACTCATGGGGCAAATGGGAAGCTATCATAAATAATATCACCGCCCTTTGCGGTTCTGAAGCACAGGTTCTCGACGAGCTCTACCGCTCCGAATCAGAGACGAACTTCAACAACCGCTCTATCGCATGGCTACTTAAGAACTACAACAGAATCTACGATGATGTAGACATGAGCCTTGATCTTTATACACGTCAGTGTTCGGTCGGCATTACCTCGTCGCAGTTGTCGATCTGCGCCGGTACCATAGCAAATGGTGGTGTTAACCCTGTTACCAAAGCTGAGGTTTTTGCACGTGAACTCGCACCTAAGATCACAACCCTCATCTCATCAGTAGGTTTCTATCAGAATACCGGCGACTGGATGTACACCTCAGGCATACCTGCAAAAAGCGGTGTCGGCGGTGGCGTTCTCGGAGTATATCCCGGTGTAATGGGTGTCGCAGCTTTCGCTCCCCCATTGGATGAGGCCGGAAACTCAGTAAAGGCTCAGGCTGCAGTCAAAGCTATCATGAAGAAGCTGGATCTGGGTATTTTCAATGGCGACAATGTAACAGTGGTCGCCGACTGATATAAGGAATAATCCCACAAAGAAACGTGAATCAACTTTTTTATTTATTAAATCTTGCCGGGCGCTACATCTGCATGCGTCATCAACGGATCCAGATGTAGCGCCGACATTAAATAACAGATTATTATGCAAGTCAATACAGGTAAAGGCACTATCTCGATGATGGTGGTGCTAGCAATTTGGTCGCTATCGCTTGCCGTTGACCTTCCAGGTCTGGCAGTGACCCCAATCGAGGGACAGCTTCATTCAATCTTTCACGATGCAACCGACTTCAAGATTCAGTTGCTGACGGTTCTCCCGAATCTCGTTATTATCCCCTTTGTGCTTCTATCGGGTAAATTATCGGAATCCCGTCACAAGATTGCAGTTATCACTGCCGGTACTATTCTATACATCGTTGCCGGCGCGCTTTCTATCTTCTCAAGCTCGCTTAACATGCTGATTCTCCTAAGCTGCTTGCTCGGCGCTGGCTGCGGTCTCATACTTCCGTTCTCAACAGGTCTTATCGCCGATGTATTCACCGGAAAGTACCGTATGAAACAGATGGGTATCATATCAGCTATCGGTAACGTGGCCCTTGTGATCGCTACTTTCGTGGTAGGTTTTCTTGCAGCCAAGAGCTGGCACTTACCCTTCCTCGTATATCTTCTCCCGCTCGTATCGCTTATCCTGATACCTTTCCTTCGTAAGATTCCACAGAGCGATTATGCTCAGCCAACAACCACAGCAGACTCAACCGATAAAACACCTTCTGCGGCAACAACCACTGTTCCTGCAGTCGATGCAGACGGTTTCTCTACCAAAGGACAGACTGTTAAGGGCGGTTTCTACGTAGGACGTACCATATGGTTGCTTCTTGCATACTTCTTCTTTGTATTCGCAACCTGTATTCCATCTTACTATCTACCAAATATCAAGTGGATTGATGCCGAGGCAGCCTCTACAATGACATCAGTATTCTACTTCGCGATGTTCGTGATAGGTCTTGCCCTTACCCCCTGCATGAAGTTTTTCCGCAAGACTACCTTTATCGCAGCCACAGCTATGATTGTAGGTGGTTTCGCACTCTTCATCTTTACCCACTCGTTCGTACTCTATGTAATTGCCGCAGCCCTTACCGGTCTCGGTAACGGTATCGCCCAGCCTATCTTCTACACAAAGGCTACAGAAGTAGTGGTAAAGGACAGCAAGTCGACCCTTTCACTGGCTTACCTTCAGGTTGCCAACTATGTTGCCATTTCACTTGTGCCTGTGATTATCAGTGCAGCCCGTGCGATTTTCCATCAGCCCGACAGCACAATATTCCCCTTCACCTTTGTCGGAATAGCAACAGCTATCGTACTTGTATTCGTAATTATCCGCTCTCGCAACTTCGTATTTGGCATGAGCAAGAACTATTACGAGTAAGCTAAACAAATTGAAACACACAAAGTTAACAAACGTTCTAACAACAATCAACTATGTCAACCAACACAACAAAACCAAGAATTCTAATTATTTATACCGGAGGTACCATCGGTATGGTGGAAACTCCCAACGGTCTGCAGCCATTCGACTTCTCACATCTCATGGACAATGTTCCTAAGGTAGGTCAGCTTGGCTACGATATCCAGAGCGTGCAGTTCCCCCAGCCTATCGATTCATCGAACATGAATCCGACATACTGGAACCAGATCGTTAAGGATATCGCTGACCGCTACGATGAATTCGACGGTTTCGTAGTACTCCACGGTACAGACACAATGGCTTACACCGCATCTGCGCTGTCGTTCATGCTCCGTAACCTGCGTAAACCGGTAGTAATCACCGGATCACAGCTTCCAATCGGCGACACACGTGAGGATGGCACAGAGAACCTTATCTCAGCTCTTCAGGTGGCTGCAGCCAAAGATGAAAACGGCGATCCAATGATTCAGGAAGTAGTGATATCTTTCCAGGACTACATAGTGAGAGGATGCCGTTCCACAAAATTCACCTCTACAGGATTCCATGCCTTCAAGAGCTTCAACTACCCCAACCTCGGCACAATCGATCTCCATATCGACTATGCCAAGCCTTACCTCATGCGCCATACCACCGCGCTACCCCTCGATCCATTCTATTCAATGGATTCCAATCTGCTCGTGCTCTGGCTTTACCCGGGCATAACAGAAGAGGTTGTAAAGTCACAGTTGGCAACTCCGGGTATAAAGGCAGTAATCCTGAGAACTTTCGGAGCGGGAAACGCGCCTACTGAACAGTGGTTCCTCGATGCACTCGCCGATGCAGTAAGCCGCGGTCTGATTATCTACAACGTCACACAATGTCTTAACGGAGGTGACGAACAGAAACGCTATTACACCGGTGATATGCTGGCAAAAGCTGGCGTTATTTCAGGTTACGACATCACCGTAGAAGCCGCTGTTACCAAGATGATGTATCTGCTCGGCAGTGGGCTCAGTACCAATGAAATCAAGCAGTACCTCACCACCTCTATCGTAGGTGAAATGACGGTAGACTGATCCGCTATGAATCAACCTGCTGATCCATACATGCAGGTCACACACATACAATCTATACGAAGGCTGCCACGTCCCATACAGAACCACTTGGTTCTTCTGGATGTGGCTGCCTTCATATAAATATATTCGAATTCCATTCTGTCGACAGACAAAGTTCCAGGCCCGATACTGTTTGAAACAGTATCGGGCCTGGAACTTTGTCTGTACAAAAAATAATCAGAAAACGTTTTCAACCATCTTGTATGCCTCAAGATTACCATACCGGGCTGCAAGATAAGCATAAGACGCAGCCTTAACTGCATCGGCCTTAGTACCTTTTCCCTCGCGATACATCTCTGAAAGGCGTTGATTGACGAGTGCGAGAACTGTGCGGGGAAGTTTTCCGTTCTGTGCGATCGGTTCGTAATACCTTAAAGCCTGAGCATAGTTCTGGTTCAGAAAGTCACCATTGAAATTCATGCTGCCAAGATAGAATCTTGCCCAGTCATCACCTTGCTCGGCGGCTTTTTCGCGGTTCTTCAGGCTCGGAAGAAAACCATCTTTATAAATAGGTTCGTTTTTTATGCTTTTTCCTGACTGAGCGGCAGCTATCCATTGTAGAGCAAGAAGACTATTCTTACCAATTTCAGTATCGCCACGATTCTCATTGACTCTCGGCAGGAACAAGGCTGTGCGAGCAGCATCGTCACCCAGATCACCCGCTATATAAAGCCAGAAAAAGGAATCAGGATAACTAACCGGTCCACCGGCAGTTGCACGAAGATTGAAACCATACAAAGCCATTCCTCGCGGATATCCTTTCAGAGCAGCCTGACGATAGCAGTCACGTGCCTTGACAGGATCCTCACGTACTCCGTCACCTTCGAGATACATACTGCCAAGTGCGGTATAACCAAAACCGAAATCCATCGGGAGAGCGGCATCAAAATATGATTTTGCCTTGTTGTAGTCCTTGTGACTGAAATAATAGAGCCCAAGATATGCATTTGCATCTTTGTATCCAGATTCCGCTGCCGCCTGCAGAAGCTTTACCCCATCTGAGGTACGTTTTGCAAACTCCGGCGAAAATGCGTATAACACACCCAGTTCAACCACGCTACGCGGATCCCCGTCTGTAGCAGTCAATTTCAGACATCGCTCTGCAAGCTGAGGACTCCATGCCTTATGATACAGCGCCAGGCCCACCACACTGTCGGCAGATATTTTGCCCTGCTGATAGTTATTACGTATAGATTCAAAGAGAGCATCAGCTCTATTTTGGGTTGATGACACATTTGCGCTACCTGCAACCTTATCATTAGGAATGTGTCGGGCATTTATGCGACCTCCTCCGGATGCCGACATGGCAATCATCAGCAGTGAAACGACGAATGAAACTTTTCTCATTGTATTACAAAGTTTAGTATAATGTATGGTAATTTAACAATATATAATAATCAATAGTTCTTGCACAAGCCAATATTTCATAACATTCCCGCTCACGAGGTCTCTTCATATAATATTATTTCTACTGCTACATACTAAACCGATAACTTATTGAACTTCAAAAGTTTCTTTTAGTAATTTTCTATTTCTCTATTGTTCCGGAGCATATACTGCGCGCATAATTTTTGAGGCGAACTGTGGACGATAGTGTGTAGTGTCGTATAAAAGTGTATCAATTTGTAAATCATTGGCATAAACGGATGAAAAATCATGAACACGCGACGGTTGGAATATATTCTGCAAAATACAGAGGTCCTCAGGAGATAATGAGATACCCCGGCGATTCGGAGATATTATTATTTGGTAATCAGTGTTTTTATCATTGAATATCTCAGCAATTCTATTGAACGCACTACGTTTATTCCGGGTTATCACCGATGGACCGCTCACTACAGCACCCCTTGGCGATATCAACGGATTGTCGAGATAGAACTGACGTGGATTTACCGAAATCAATGAATCCCATAAAGGGAGACTTTCTTCATTGGTATATGTATCGTGAACGATTGGTTGCTTTTCAAAAATAGGATTATGACCGATATTATCAGCTTTACCAGAAACCTTAGCAGCAATTAAATTTTTGATAAAATCTGCGTTTGTCGAGGCTCGGAAAAACGTATAATGATATTTTATATAATGCAGAAATCCTGGATCAATCTCTACCGGATCAATCGCGAAAGGTGACTCATTCTCATCAGTGCCCAAAATAATCGGATCAAGCACGATGAGCGCATAATCAATCGGAGCGCCCGATCTATTCAGAAACTCAACTTTTCGAGCCATTGACATCGGAGTTTCAGATGAAGAGTCGAAATGAAATGGATTTATAATGCCATTCACTGAATCGCGATGATTAATACAATCGCACCACTCCTCTGCTTTGTAATTACACGATATGGATGAACCGAAAATAAAAGCATTATAAGTAGTACCCTTAGTGATATTGTTCAGGTAAGTTTTGACAGAGACCATCCCCTTGTTAAGACCTACACGGTGTGTGCATGTTCGCGGATCATCATAATACTCAGCATAATGATATAATACTTTGAATGGGTCAGAGCATACGTACCAGACCACAAATGGAAACAATGTGGCACAGGCAATACACAGCGTCCGTTTTAAAAACTGAAGAATGTCAAGGGTGGTTGCCGTCATACTTAGAATTGGAAATAAATGAATGTCATATTCGATGGCTCACTTAATACAATAAGTGTTCCCATCACCCAATATAGCGACCGACGCAAAAAACGACTGTGTGGAGGAATCGAAAACGGATAATCACTATTTCGATCGCTCCACTCCGTTATTGCAACTATCAGCGCTGCGATCAGCCACCATAGCTTCAAAAGATACAGATATTTCCCTGAAAGAATAAGAATCACTGCAACGCCCAGAAATATCCCCCCCGCAAGGTTTATTCCCGAATTTTTTAGCCTTAAATGTCTGATAACAGATAACACCCCTTTCGACAGCATCCACAAAAGTCCAAAGAACAGGACATAAATCCACATATGATCTATCCCCGATCTGATCAGATTTGCCTCTGATGACCGGAAGAAATAAAATCCTAATGATACTACTCCGAAAGTCAGAACTATTCCCGGGAGATCATATAATGAGATTTTACCGTGTGGATGGCGGTCAAGATGAAATAAAAAGCGTCCGCATATATAACATACAGCCCAATATATTCCCCATATCACAAAGTTCCATGCTGCTCCATGCCATAGACCTGACAGAATGAATACCACAGAAAAGTTCCTTATTGTAAGCCATTTACCACCCCTGTTGCCGCCAAGAGGAATATAAACATAATCTCTGAACCATAGCATCAGCGATATATGCCAACGTTGCCAGAACTCAAGAATATTGCGTGAAAATAATGGGAACCGGAAATTAATCATAAGCCTGATTCCCAAAAGAGCCGCGCATCCCCGGGCGATCTCACTATATGAGGAAAAATCGCAATACAACTGAAAAGTGAACAATATACCTCCCAAGAGTGTCGCAACCGGGGGCAACTCCGGAGATTCAAAGATCCTGTCCACATATATCGCCAGCATATCAGCGACGCAAACCTTCTTGAGCAATCCGAACAGGATCATCCTAAGACCACATACAGCTTCCTGAGTGTTCCATACTCTTTTTTCCAGAATCTGCGGAAGCAGTGTCTTTGCATTCTCTATGGGACCGGCCACAAGTTGCGGGAAAAAGGCTACGAAGGTGCAGAAACCAACAAGATTATGCGTCGGACGCAGATTTCCCCGCATAACATCAACCGAATATCCGATAGCCTGAAACGTATAAAATGATATACCTACCGGCAGAAGAACATCAAGCGTAAACCAATCCAGACCTGCACCAAACAGGTTAAACAGTCTTACGATATTTTCACTGAAAAAGTTGAAATATTTAAACGCAACCAGTATGCCTATATTCAAGACAACATTGCCACGTATAAACCATCTGTTACGATAACGTTCAAAAAGCAATGCGCTGCCATAAGTCGACAATGAAGTGACTATAATCAGGATAAGGAACCGCCAATCCCACCAACCGTAGAAAACATAGCTGGCAGCGAGGAGCCAGACGTTCTGACATTTCAGGTTGTTCCGCAAAACGAACCAATATATGCAGAAAAACGCACTCATGAACAATGCGAAAATCATATCGGTAAACTGCATAACTTATCTCTCTACAAAATTCTCACTATGCTTTCTGTTCTTCGCTCTATTTTATCGGGTCAGAGCAGTATTGGCGGCGGCCGCAGTTGGAGCAATGTGAACCCCGCCATACGCTATCGAATTGCTCGAGGGCAGCTTCAATCAGAACTTGGTCGTCTGTAAGGATGCCCGCTTCGAAGTTGCGGCGATTACTACTCTTCATGCCTATGCCTGCACCGGTCATATTCGCAGATCCTATATAGACTGTAGTGAAATCGAATATGAGCATCTTGAAGTGAACCCGAGGACACAACATGCGCTCTAAAGCGGTTTTTAAAATCGGATAGCGGTCAAAGTCTTCGCGAAATGCCGGTCCGGGTTCTTTGGCATGGATAAGTCGGATTTCAACGCCTCTTCTGAGCAATTTTGACAAGACTGCGAGAAACGGTTCTGTGGAGTTACCGGTCTTGACATGGAGGTCTTTGATGTCGGCAGTACCGATCCAAAGTGACTTCTTCACCGAAGCCACTCTCGCAACAACCTTGTCGTAATGGTCTCTACCTGATATAAATTCAATTGCCATACCGAATACAAAATTACCAATTCTTCGTGAGATAGAGTTAATATTTAACCTATACGCCTAATATTTATAGTTTCAGCGCTTCCACAAATCCGGCTTCATGAAGCCTTGAAATTAAAGATCGGACGGATAATGGTATCAATGTCAACTGTATCACCAACGTTAGCTATAATCTCAGACGCGGGTTTGTAAACCATTGGTGATTCATCGATGGTAAAATCGTTGACCGATTCGGAATAAATACCTCTCATCGATGCCTCGAAGTCTTCCAGCGTTATTCGTCCATAGGCCTGGGAGCGGCTCAACACACGACCAGCACCGTGAGGAGCAGAGCAATTCCAATCTTGATTACCTTTTCCTGTGCATAGCAACGACCCGTCGCGCATATTAAGGGGAATGATACACCGCTCTCCAAACCCGGCAGATATTGATCCCTTGCGGATGATGTTGTCATCACTTATATAATTATGCACCGATTCAAATTCACCCTCAACCATAATATCAGGGAAGAATTTCAACAACAGAAGTGAAATAAGTTTCCGGTTGAGTACCGCCCAACGCTGGCAAACACGCATATCATTGAGATAATCGTCCCGATCCTTACCTTCAACATAACAAAGTTCCGCAGGAAGCGACGGGTCCGCCTTCTGACGTTCTCTACGCATCTTCTTGATTACGTCTTGCAGTTCTTTCCGTCGTCCGGACGCCTTATAATCATCAATCGTTCGCTTGACAGTATCCTCAAACTCATCAGCTCCTTCGGTAAGATGCTTGACCGCTTTTGCCTGATATATTTCCGCTACCTGTTTGCCCAGATTGCGTGAACCGGTATGGATAACAAGATACACATTTTCCTTATCATCCTTGTCCAGTTCGATGAAATGGTTACCTCCCCCAAGCGAACCGATTGACTTGTGAATGCGTCCTGTATCTTTTAATTCCCTGTAACAACGAAGGCCGGTCACTAACTGCTTCGCCTCGCGATAGATTTCCATCTCTTCATTTACCAAAGGCTTGAAACCGAATCGATCCTCACGGACAATCTTACCCGACGGTACATTGCCACGAATATGCTCATTGAACGCATGGAAATCTATACCGGAAAGTTTTCCGAGATTGAGCACACGCATGCCGCAACCGATATCAACCCCCACAATATTAGGTATCACCTTATCACCAAGGTCACCGGTAAAACCTATCACACACCCTGCTCCGGCATGAACATCAGGCATAATTCTTATTTTTTTGTCGGCAAACACATCAATAGATAACAGAGCCATTATCTGCTTTAAAGCGCTTTCCTCAATATTGTCCGTGAATATTTTCACATCATAGCCATTCATTGTATTCATATTCAGTTGTTTTAATTATTCCGCTGCAAAATTACACAGCCAGTGCGCAACCATTGTGCGCAGCAAAGATAAATTACAACTGTTCAGGATTTCTATACAGAAAAATAATTTTTCCTACTCTGCAGAGGCTTGGACACATATCAACGCCTGGCTCTATAAGAAATCGGAAGCGCTTCGTAATGCGATGCTGCGATGCGAACGCTGTCGGCCACACGTTGCCTGAATTCAGGAGGAGCAATTACCTCTACGTGACCTCCATAGCCGAGTATCAGACGTTCAAGCTCATTATTGATTACAACTTTCAGTGAGATCTGGATGCTTCCGTCGCGGAAACGCTGCTCCACCTTTTGCGACTTATGAAACGGCTTAGACTCAACATATGGAGCCTGGTGACGATCAATCTTAATGACAACACGACGCGGTTTGTCACTGATAAGACGTGTGACACCAATTGTATCATCAAAATAATGCTCCGGATCAAAATCCACACATTTCTTGAAGGTATGCGCTTTATCCAATGATACTGAATGAATGCGGTCAAGGGCAAAAATATTGACCTGCGGAGAGCGGTTGGTTGCCTTTTCTCCAATAAGAAACCAGCGGTTGCGGTATTCCTTTAGCAAATAAGGATAAACTACCAACACCTCCGGCCAACGCGCCTTAAACGACTGATATTCAATTACGATCGTCTGCTGTTTCCTGACAGCATCATATATTGTTCCTATAAACCGGGATCCCCTGTATCCTGGCACATGCTCCATATCCATTGCCGGCGAGGAGGAACCAGTGTGACGAGATATCTGCTCGTTCAGTTTGCTGATTATATCAATTGACGATGCCAGCTGAGGAAAAACTTGAAGCTGACGCAAGATATCGAGCGCTGAATTGAGCGCATCCAGCCCCTCATCGTTCAATGGCAGATGAGTGATGCTATAATCCGGATCCTCATATTCATAATACTTGTTTTCACGAACTACTATCGGGGCGTTATATCCCAGACGGTCACTGCGCATCAGCGCCAGATCATTCTGAAAAGTGCGCCTGCTGACCGGATTACTGCGACCTTCGAATTCAGCTAAAGCATCAGTACATGCATCAATCAGCTCGTTAATAGTCCAACGGCGATATCGATTCTGAAGACATTTATCTATCGTAGATATACGGATTAGTGTGGCGCGGTTCAGAGGCATAAACAAAATTTTCATACAAAAATAGCAACTTTATCCATAGTGCGCAAATATATTGCGCACACTCACTCAACCTTTGCGTCAAAAAACATAACCATATGACTACTATAAACGGCAAGACAACTTCAGCTACTATCTTTACCGCCAACATCGAACTGACGGCACTATCATGGATTACCGAATTATGCGATCATCCGGCAATGGAAGGAATCCCAATTGTCCAGATGCCAGATGTTCATGCCGGGGAATCGTGCAACGTCGGCACTGCATATCCGATCGGAATGTACATTAACCCCGATCATGTCGGTGTCGACATTGGCTGTACCATATCCATGCATCGGTTATCGTTACCGGTCGATCCCGCCGATTACGCCCTGCTTGACCATCGCATACGGGAATCTATTCCGATGGGAACTGAGATCTGTGCAAAAAACTCACTGAACGAAAAGGAACTTTTCAAATTTCTCAACAGCCATTATCAACGGGCTCGATCGTGCGCACCGGATATGATTAATGAAATTCCACGGATTGACACGCGTTTTATTACAGATTTCTGCCGACGTATAAAACTGCAGGAAGGCATTTTCTACAAAAGCCTCGGTAGCCTTGGTGGAGGCAACCATTTTATAGAATATGGCGAAAATCCAGTTGACGGCAGAGGATGGCTTACTATCCATTGCGGGTCGAGGAACCTTGGAGTAAAGGTGGCAAACTATTGGCACAACATCGCTCAAAATCCCAAGCGGGCAAAATATCTGGGTTATCTATGGGGAGATGCGTTGAAAGGATATCTCGCAGATATGGTTATAGCACAGACCTACGCACTTTACAATCACCGCATGATATGCGACCGTATTTTCGCTATTCTGCGCAAACTCAGCAAAGCTAAGTGTAGCGAATCTCTATATACAATGCATAACTATATCGATCTGTCAGATGAAAAACCTATACTTAGGAAAGGTGCGATTGATGCCTCGGAAGGAAAGAAAGTTTCCATACCCTTTAATATGCGCGACGGTATAGCCATATGCATCGGCAAAGGAAACCCGGAGTGGCTCAATACCGCGCCACATGGAGCAGGGCGCGCCATGAGCCGTGCGCAGGCACGCAAGCAAATTTCTCTGACTGATTTTGAAACTACAATGAACGGAATTTTCTCTACATCAATTTGCCACGGTACTCTTGACGAATCGCCTATGGCATACAAACCTACAACTGAGATTCTCCAACTCATATGCCCTACAGTTGACGTGGCAGCCGTTATCAGACCCAAACTGAACATCAAAGACAAAGGAAGATGAAACACTATATTCAGATTACTGCCGGACGCGGTCCGATTGAGTGCGCTCGTGCCGTCACCCTTGTGGCGCGTGAGATTCTAAAGGTAATGCCCGATCTGCAGCTCACCGACAGCGAGCCTCACAATCAAGTGGGAAATTGTTATATGTCTGTCACACTAGCGACTGACAACCATATCCCGCAATCAATAATTAACCGATGGCAGGGCACTATCCTATGGCATTCTACCCGAAATCCTTACCGACCCTATCACAAACGCAGCAATTGGTATGTAGGGGTCAATTTTTTCAATGAAGTAGAACTACCACAAATTTCCGATGCCGACATACAATACGAAACCTGCCGTTCCGGAGGTAAGGGCGGACAGAATGTCAACAAAGTCGAGACCACCGTTAGGGCTACACACATCCCGACCGGGATATCGGTAAAATGCTCTGACGAACGCTCACAGACACAAAACAAAAACTTAGCACGCGAACGCCTCTTGCTAAAACTCCGCCAGATAAATGACAATACTATTACCGCATCTCAATTACAACAATGGAGTAACCATTCATCAGTGCAACGCGGAAATCCAGTGAAAAAATTCACAGGTCCATTATAACATAACTGTCTGCCTGAGGTGCAGACTTTGATAGCCTTCCACAATCATCCATCTCAGACGGACCACATGATTACAAAATCAGCGTTTTCCGGTACAGGTCGTTTTTTGCAGCCGGACATATTACATAAAACAAAATATAAGTAAGCCGTGAAAATCATATAATTCACTATCTTTGCATGCCTGACGCACATAGTACTTCAATTACACCGGAAAGAAACAGATTGGTGCGATTGCTATTATCTTATGACAGCCAACGTAGGATTAACCAAGGCAAAATTATAAAAACATATGGTAAAGTTCATACGTACATTTCACCCCGTAGGGCAAGGAGCTTTTTACACGGAACAGATTGTTGATACAGATTTAGAGGTCAAGCGTCCGTGTTTCAACATGGTCTACGACTGTGGGAGTATTACACGCAATACGAAAGAAAAGATTAGGCATATAATCGACTCAACATTGAACAAAGGGGAAATTGATATACTGTTCCTTTCTCATTTCGACGAAGACCACATCAATGGTGCTGAAAACCTGTCTCCTAAGTATATTGTACTTCCATTTCTGACATCAGAAAAATTAAAAATACTGGAAGTACTCAATTACATGCGCCCCGCATATTTACCCAGGTACTCCCTCGATGCCTATCGAACGATTCATACACATTTGAAAGATTTCAAAGGCACAATAGTGTATATCCTTGACACTGACGACAGCAAAGATAATGCTTTGGAATCATTGGAAATTGAATCCAACAACCGATTTAACATCAGGCAAGCAACTGTTCGCCTTACATCCGGTGCAACAATTCGTTACACATATCCTTCCGCTAATCATTACAACTCCATAGAATACGTAGTTTATCAGCCTAATTGGGACAAATTCATTTCGCATTTTATCGAGCTATTTGAAAAAGAACTGAAAATCGATTGGGCAACCTTCACCCCTGCGTCAGACAGTGATTTCCTCCATAAAAACATGGAGATACTACGTGACATTTACAACAAATTGAGACCAAAGAACGCCCATTCTCTGCTTGTGTGCTCAAATCCCGATGCAGAAAGTCCGAACTCAAAGTTTGCAAATCATTCCAGTCTGCATACCTCTGATAATCTACTGACTGTAACCACTTACCGAATCAATAACACCCAACCCGGATGCATCTACTTCGGTGATTCCCAAATGGGGGGTAACTTACCTGATGACTTTTACAGAATTCTTGGATCACAAAGGACACAACGCATCGGAACATTACAGGTACCACACCATGGTGCACACTCAAGTTTAGGCGATCGTATTTACTCACCCGACGGAACATTCCCCACCCCACCGCTATGCATAATCAGCGCTGGATTGCAAAATCAATTTCAACACCCCAATGCAACAATCGTATCTAATCTAATTGGGAAAAAATGCCCGGTACACATAGTCACCGAGCATCCGTCATCGCGCCTATGCGAAGAATGGCAATTATAAAACTCACTTTACTCTCAAACAAATATTCCGAATAAAGGCAGGATTCTTTATTTGCCAGAAATCTCACCTCTATAATTAAAAAACAGGTGTTTTAGCAATATAGAGCATCTTCCCATGAGAAAAAGTATATTTATATCAAAAAAATGACTGCCCGGGTTCCAACGGGTCCGGGCAATCAGCAATAAATTTTATGTGGTTTCTTTTTTTATGACACTATAGCGTCCTCGGCGGTCCATTCTGTAAGGCTGCCTTCCTTTACCTGGATACACACTTCAGTCATGTCAGTCTCAGCGTGGAGTTTGCGCTTTGCAGCGGGAGCTACACGGAGGCAGTCTCCTGCTTCGAGAGGCACATTCTCTCCGTCGATTTCCATGAAGCCTTTACCTGCTACTATAAAATATATTTCCTCGTTCTGCTTGTGGCTGTGGTAGAATGGGATAACTGTTCCTGCAGGAAGGTTGTTGACCGATACCTCAGCACCAGTAAGGGCGAGGGTTTCATGTAGCTCTGTGCGGGGCGCGCCTGCTGCTACATGTGTTTTACTGTAGTTACTCATCGTTGTAATTTTTTGGGGTTGAATATTAATATTTATCACTCACCAAACATTCGTTTGATCTGAGCAATTCGAAGCTGATTATATAACTTGGTCTGGGGTGAATCCGGCACCAGTAAATCAAACCCATGGAAAACTCCGGGAATGGTATGAAGTTCAGTATTCACTCCTGAGCAAGAAAGGCGTGCAGTGTAATTGAGACAAGACATGCAGAAGAGGTCGAGAGTGCCGACTGCGATAAATGCAGGTGGCAGATCGGACAAGTCTGTCGCAAGCGATGGCGAATAGTAAGGGAGTTCATTTTCAGGCAATTTCTGACCGCCCAACAGAGTGCCCCACCCAAGACGGTTGTATGCGGGCGTCCACACCAATTGTCCGGCATATGGATCCGGCATCTGATCCTTGTCTGTGCCTGTACGACTGTCAAGCATAGGATAAGTCAATGCCTGACCGCACAAACGGACTCTTCCATGATCGCGATTGTATAGCGCAAGACGTGCTGCCAGACCTCCGCCTGCACTTTCACCTAAAATTACAATACGCGTTGGATCTGCCCCATATTCTGAAGCATGGTCGTGAATATATTCCAGACCTGAATAGGCATCGTGAAGGTCTGCAGGGAAAGGAGCAACCGTAGCCAAGCGATAGTTGACACTGACTAATATTGCTTGCAAGCCATTGGTCAGCACCTCAGGCTTAGTAGCCATAGTGTTGGCATCTCCCACAAGATACCCTCCACCATGCATAAAATACAAGATGGGGAGCGGATCTTTACGGGTCAGTTCGGTCGGACGCCAGATATAAAGGTCTATATTATTACCATCCATACCGGTGATGGTGACCTTTTGAGAACCTGGCAATTCCTGACTTTCGCCGATCATACCGATATAAGGGTTCTTATGGAACGGCATCTGACATGCCTCAAATATCTTATCTAATATAGGCAACTGATACTCTTTGGCTACCAGATGCTTTGATGTGAATTGTTCTGCCATATTATGATGATTATTGTAAAACTCGTTTTGAAGCTTCTGATTCCCGAGCTGCATTTTACTTATCTAACATCCACAACTCATATTGGTTCTTATATTTGCTCATAAAGCCTAAAATGGAATGCTTTATGCATGATATAGAATATATCTTACTCAAAAAATCCAGTTTTTGACAACTTAATGTGCTAAAAAATGTTTTAAAGGTAAACGATCCTCTCATGACACAGAATGCCCTTCCTCCATTATGGACTATCAGAGACCTCAATTCCGCTGCCGAGGGAATGATGTTTGGCTCTGACTTTATATTCTACCGCGATTTCTCCGCTCTACAGAAGTTTACCGACAAGATTGTAGTGAATTTTGTCGGATTTATCTATGTGACTACCGGGAAAATAGCAATCACTCTAAATGATATCTCTCTCAGGGCTGAAGCTGGCCAGATTATTTTCTATAAAGCCGGCGACTTCATTTCCGACCTGCTGTTTTCTCCTGATAGCGATGGAATGGTCTGTGGAATTGAAGCCACACGACCCTTTGAAAGCCGTAGTAAGGTTGGATTCCCTCAGCTTACGTCCCTGAAGGGAAACTGTATGGTCTTCAATCTTAATGACGCCATTGCTTCCCTTCTTGGAATCTACTGCGAGTTACTGAGCCGGAAATACTCAATGGGAATAGAAAATGTGAGGTTCACAATCATCTCCATGATGGAAGATATACTTGCATCAGTCACTCTTCCCGGCACTGATAGCGAAAAAATACCCACACGACAATCGGCCGACAGACTCTATCAACGATTTTCCACACTGCTCATTGAATCTTATCCCAAACCAAGAGATGCCCGGTGGTATGCGGACGCACTCGCTGTATCGCCAAACTATCTTGCAAGAGTTGTGAAGCAGATAAGCGGTAAATGCACAATGGAATGGATAAATGAAGCAGTCATGACCGATGTCAGGACTTCGCTGATCCATACTGAGGAATCAATAAAGGAAATCTCTGCCCGGTTAGGCTTCAATAACCCTGCTTTCTTTGGGAAATATGTAAAAAAACATTCAGGCATGAGCCCCAAACAACTCAGGTCATACCTGAAAACAAAACATTAATATACAAACAAAAGAATTATGAATACCGAAGAATTACGCGACTGCTGCCTTTCGTTCAAGGGTGCCCAGGAGAATATGCCCTGGACTGATCCCCAATACTCAATGCTTGCGACCTTTACCGTTGGCGACAAATGGTTCTGTCTGGTTGATCTTGACAAGAAATTTATCGACGTGAAATGTGACCCCGATACCATAAATGAGATGCAGAGCCGCTATCAGGGAGCTTTCCCGGCATGGCATATGAATAAGGAACACTGGCTCGGAGTAAAACTGGAATCAGATGTGCCAGGTAAAGTAATTAAAGAATTGCTTTCCGACGGCTATCAGCTCATCGTGAGCAAACTCCCTAAATACGTCAGAGAATCATTATAAGTAAGTCATTACCCCAAAGATGGATTCACGCTCAAGACATACCTTATAAGCATAACAAGATTGAGTCAATCAAATCGCATAACAATCTAACAAAGAGGGTATGCAAAAAATGCAGACACGCCCTCTGCTGTATCCGGATGGCGAGGGTGCTGTCAGAATGGTTCAGATGGTAGGAGCTGAGACTTAGGCTGATGGAAGCGATCTTGAGATCGTGACCGAAGCAGAATGTCGAGTGCGACGACCCAGATGAGCCATTATGACACACCCTCTTTACTAAGATAGCCCGACATGAACTTTACTATCGGGTGTGAATCATTGATTAAGAGATTTTGCTTTTTCTACTAACCGCATACCCATCTCATAACACTTGTCCTTATCCACCGGAAACTGGATATTATGCTGACGCTTCTTGTTTTCAGGATCAAAGAAATTTGCATCCATCTTTGAATAGTCGGCAAACTGCAGTGTATTATATGAATTGTATTGTTCCGCATAACCGAGTATATGTTCAAGGTTAGCACGGGTCATACCCAAAGAGACGTCGTAACCTCCGATCTTATAATATTGTTCATCAGAGTTCATTGTGAATATGATAGCGGAGGGGATGATCCGTTTTCCAAGAATTCTTACAAACTTTCCATCTTCAATTTGATATGATGAGAGAGGATACAGAAATCTTTCGAGAAAAGACCGTACCATTCCCGAAGGATACCCGAAGAAATTTGGCGAGCCAATTATAACGGCATCGGCATTATGCACTTTTTCAAGGAGCGGACGAAGATTATCACGAATCGCACACAACCCGCCAGTCTTGTTACCCTTTCTCTTGCAAGCAAAACATTCAAGGCAACCCTTTATCGGTTCATCATAAAGATTAACGTACTCTGTCTCTGCCCCGGCAGATGCAGCCCCTTCGAGCGCTTTCTTCACGAGCGTGGCTGTATTCCAATCTTTTCGGGCACTCCCATTTATACCAATTACTTTCACTTTAGCTTCTATTTTGAATTTACGTTTATAACAATATAACAATCGCCCCAGGCTAATGTTTGAATATAAGATGTTTCTAATTGCCACACTGAGATTTTTCATTTTTTAGTAAGTCAACATCCCTCTGTATGAGTTTATTTTTAGTAGCGATTTGTAAGTAGCAGTCGCTATTTACATGCTGTTCAGGGATTTTCTGGTTACTCCATATTTAACCTCATAGAATTGTACGGGACTATTGCAGATCTCATTATTCAAAATACAAAAGTTACTAACAAGAGCGACACTGATAACAGCACATAACGTAATTGAAATAGAACAATCACGGATACTTGTAATATCGCGTGAACAAGTTGATATCTCAAGACATTGTATAATGTAAAGCAATAAAACGGACACAACAATGAGCAAAATAACAATTTACAGCCGCTTTCAGGAAATGGTCAACAAGTATCCCGAAAACGCTGCGATAGTCGAAGATAATCGCACAATCAGTTACTCTGAACTCGACTATATGGTCAATTCCATTCTTGCCAAGTTCTACAATGAGGGGGAGAAATTTGTTGGCATAGTAATGCACCACGGTGCGGAGCAGATAGCGGCCATGCTCGCCGTTTTGAAGAGCGGAGCCGCCTACGTTCCTGCCGAACCTTTCTTGCCTAAAGACCGCATCGACTATATGATGAAGACTGCCGGAGTTAAGCTGGTGATAACCGATGATTACTGTGAGAATCTGACCCCGGCAACAGGAACTTTTGAAGACCGCTCTACTCCAGATGGGTTAGCATATATCCTTTATACTTCGGGAACCACCGGCAAACCTAAGGGGGTAATACAGGAGAATCACTCGGTAGTGAACTACAGTGAGGCGTTCAAGGTCGAGATGCACATAGGTCCCGGCGATGTGATGCTCCAGTATTCAGTATGTTCGTTCGACATCTTTGTAGAAGAAGTTTTCACTACTCTCCTCAATGGGGCTACACTTGCAATCCCGACTAATGAAGTGCACAACGGTCCCCTCAGCGGATTGATGGACTTCTGCACCCGCCACGGTGTCACAATCATCGACGGCTTTCCTTATCTTATCGCTGATCTCAACAAGAAGCCAGGTATGCTACCCAAATCAGTAAACCTGATAATAAGCGGCGGCGATGTGATCCGCGCAAGCTATATCAACAACCTGCGTGACAAGGGTATAAGAATATACAATACTTACGGACCGTCGGAGACATGTGTATGTTCCAACTACTTCCGTGTTGATAATGCCGAGCCTCTTGAAGACGGAACATTCTCGATAGGTAAGGCTATCAAAGGGGTAGAGGTCAAGATACTCGACAAGAACTTTAAGGAAGTGCCAGAAGGTGAAGTGGGAGAGATATGCATCTTCGGCGAGGGTGTGAACCGCGGTTATCTTGGGAATCCACCTGAGCAGATCAACTTCGTGACTCTCCCCGACGGCACACATTTTTATCGAAGCGGCGATATGGGCTACGTGCTTCCCGATGGCAATATGGCATTCCTTCACCGTCGTGACGAACAGGTGATGATACTCGGAAAACGTGTCGAGCCTGAAGAAGTGGAGAATGTGCTCAATGAGTATCCTGAAGTGGAACGTGGTATCGTTCGTGCTTTTCTTGATGAAGGAGGCCTTCATTACCTTGTAGCTTACATCATTCCCCGCAAGGGATTCTCTCTTCATGACGTGCGCGAATACCTGAAATCGAAACTCACCGATTTCATGGTACCGGAGTTTTTTGTTGAGGTCAACGAATTGCCGTTAACCCATCGTGGCAAAATCGACATGAAGTCACTCCCTAAAGTTCTGAAAGAAGGGACCTATAAATAAATTCATGAGATGTCTTATGACCTCACTTAAAGAAATTAAAGATATTCCAACACTGATGGACTGGCGCGAAGAAGTCATAGAGCATGTTTTCGGGCATATCCCCGATGAAACACTACTCATGGCCAACCGTCAGTTTTATGAAAAGCATATCGCTGACGGAACACATTATGCCATTGTTGCTGAATATGATGAAGAGCAATGCGGTTGCGGAGCTGTATGTTTTACCGAAGAGCTACCATCGCCAGACAATACGTCGGGACGATGCGCTTACCTTATGAATATATATGTGCGCGAACCATTCCGCAAACATGGTTTGGCCCACAAGATAGTCTCTCGCCTGATACAAGAAGCCACGCATCGTGGATGCGGAAAGATCTATCTCGAGACGACCGATGATGGTCGTCCGGTATACCAATCTCTTGGCTTCCGCAATCTTCCTGATATAATGAAATATTATAAGTCGTTATGCTGACAAGCGGAAAACTTGGCTTTTGGGGGCTGACTGCCCTTGTCTTCGGGCTAATGGTCGGTGTAGGCATCTACAATCTGCCCCAGAATATGGCATCTGTTGCCACGCCGGGAGCAATATTCATCTCATGGATGGTTACCGCGCTTGGCATTTTACCCCTGGTGCTTGCATTCAAATGGCTTAGCCAGCATTATCCTCAGTACAATGCTGGCATATATCAGTACGCTCAGGCTGGCTTCGGCAATTATGCAGGCTTTAACATAGCGTGGGGATATTGGCTTTGCACCGCATTTTCAAATGTGGCATACGGAGTAATGCTTAATGATTCTTTCGGAGCTTTTTTCCCGAGATTGCTTAATCACGGATGGGAAACAATCCTGTTTGGTTCTATTCTTATCTGGATGATGTATTTCATAGTTTCAGAGGGAATTAAGACAGCAAAAATCATCAATACTATTCTCGCCGGAGTAAAGATCGTGATGCTGATATTTATTATCACGGTCTTTATCCTGTTTTTCAAGTTGAAACTCTTTGAAACGGATATTTGGGGGAACTTGTCGGACTTAGGGAGCGTTACGAGTCAGGTAAAAAACACCATGATGATTACGCTGTTCTGTTTCTTCGGCGTTGAGGGTGCGGTGATGATGTCGGCACGGGCAAAACACAGTTCAGATGTAGGACGCGCAGGAATCGCCGGTTTTGCAATATCTCTGGTGTTATATGTCGCAGTGACGCTTCTTTGCTTCGGTCTTATGAACCGTGCTCAGCTTTCCGGCCTGCAGGATCCCTCAATCGCCTACATTCTCCGTGTGAGCATAGGCCAATGGGCTTACTGGTTTGTGATCTGCGCAGTGATTGTCTCACTACTCGGAGGATGGGTAGCCTGGACTCTTGTAGTGGCACAGGTGCCGTATGAGGCATCTTTGGTTGGTATCTTGCCTCGGGCATTCCAACGGCTAAACCGCCACCACATGCCTGCTTTCGGGCTTCTCGCGTCGAGCGTGGTAATGGAACTGTTCTTGCTGATGGTAGTGATGGCCGATAATGTTTATCTTGCAGCCTTACATATCACAGGGTTAATGATAATTCCATGCTACTTCTTTACCGGTCTTTTCTTATTGAGGAAAGCCAACAGATGGCCCATACGAATATTGGCTATCGTCACTTCACTGTTCTGTCTGTGGATGGCGTATGCCGGAGGGCTCAAAGGCATGATGATGACATCGGCATTCTATATTCTTGGTACGGGATTTTATATTAAAGCCCGTCGGGAAAACAATCCTCACGCTCCACTTTTTACAAGATTCGAGAAATCAGTATTGTTTTTCTTATCCTTGGGTGCTATTTTAACGATTGTCTTATTATTAATTTGATATAGATATGGTTCAAGATATTAAGATTGGCAATCTCAATTGCCAGTGCAGCAAAATAGAGAACAGCAATAGAATCGCTTATATACTCTATCCGATGAACATCCTTTCAGACTGGATTGAACCTACAAGTGAAAAATACAATGTGACCATAGTCGTCGTAACGGGGATGGACTGGCAGAATGTATTTAGCCCTTGGGAGGCCAAAGGAGTGCCTGCCGGAAGTGACGATTTTAAGGGTGAGGCGCCTGAATTTCTCAAGCTTTTACAACGAGATGTTATTCCGGAAGTCGAAACAGCTCTTGGAGTCCAGTCCTATATTGAACGTACATTAGTCGGAGTATCAATGTCAGGCTTATTCGCATTATGGCAATGGATGTTATGTGATACCTTTCAAAATATAGCATCCCTTTCTGGCTCCTTCTGGTACGAAGGATTCATTGACTGGATGAAAAGTCACACCATACCTCATAAAAGTGGCAGAGCTTTCTTCCTGCTTGGAGATAAAGAGTCGCAATCTGAAACTAAAGCTTTTGATATAGTCGGACAAAATACGGGACACTGCCAAACTTCCGTGGATGAATTTTT
>CAZDWY010000025.1:0-32290 GCA_964509345.1 uncultured Alistipes sp. | reverse complement strand
GTACTGGGGGATGCCGGCCTGGTCGATCTCAACCTGTACCGTTCCGGTGGGGTAAGGTACGGTCTCGATGAGGTGATTGAGCTCTTTGGCGTTGAAGTTATCCATGATTTCGGCTCCGAGGGGATCATCGCCGATGGCGCTTACTACTGCGCTGGGCAGTCCGAACTGTTTTACATGGTAGGCGAAGTTGGCGGGGGCACCACCGATTTTCTTACCTTCGGGTAGCACATCCCAAAGCGCTTCGCCCATTCCTACAACGATATCTTTGTTAGTTTTCATGCGTGTATTTAGTTTTGAGGTTTTTTATTTGAAATTTTTGATACGGAGAGTATAGTAGAGGAGGTAGATGACACCTGCTGCCATCACACCTACGGCGCCTGCCTGACCTACAGCATCGGCGGCATAGCCCATGGCGAGAGGGAATACTGTGCCTCCGAAGAGACCCATGATCATCAGACCCGACACTTCATTCTTTTCCCTGGGCATGGCGGTAATTGCCTGCGAGAACACCACCGAGAACACATTGGAGTTACCGAAGCCCACCAGGGCGATTCCTACATAGATTGCTGTCAGGGTGTTGGCTGTAAGAAGTATCGCCATCGAGGCTGCCATCATCAGGACACTGATTCCGAAGAACAGTTTCGGCTTCATGTAGCGGAGAATAAAGGCTCCGGCGAAGCATCCTGCAGTTCTGAAAATGAAGTATAGACCGGTGGCGAAGCTTGCTTCCTCAAGAGAGAGGGCAAGACGTTCCATGATGATCTTCGGGGCAGTGGTATTGGTGCCGACGTCGATACCTACATGACACATGATGCCTATGAAGCATAGAAGGATAAAGGGGTTGCCGAGCAGCTTGATGCACTCCTTGATGCCGGATGCCTTGTCAGGACGCTCCTCCTCGATAGGTGTGGCACCCAGAATCGCTACGCTCAGAAGGCATACCACAGCATAGATGACGAAAAGAATGCGCCAACCGAGCCCGAACGTGGGCAGAAGGGTGGTTGCGCCCCAGGCGCAGAGGATCGGCGCGAGGAATGAAGCTATCGCTTTTACAAACTGGCCGAATGTGAGGGTGGAGGCGAGTTTGTCGCTGCTGATAAGATTACTTACAAGCGGGTTGAGCGAGGTCTGCATCAGGGCGTTGCCGATGCCGAGCAGGGAGAAGGCGGCGAGCATCAGCCAGTAGCCTTCCCCGAACATCGGTATCACGAGGCTCACGGCGGTGACACCAAGCGATATCAGAACTGTGTTCTTTCGGCCGATCCTGTTCATCAGCATTCCTGTCGGAACAGCGAAGATTAGGAACCAGAAGAATACAAGCGAGGGGAAGAGGTTCGCCTGTGCATCGGTAAGTCCGAGGTCTTTCTGCACATAATTCGAAGCGGTACCTACGAGGTCCACGAATCCCATGGCGAAAAAGCAGAGCATCACCGGGATAAGCTGCATCAGTGAGCTTTTCTTGGTTGCAATAGAGTTTTCCATTGGTTTGAGTTATTCTTTTGTTATTGTTTCAGTCAGATAAGTGCGTTATCGGGCGTCGGCGTGGCGCATTGTGTAGCCTGCAAGCCCCGAGATTTTAGCCTTACCACCATCAGCGGCAATAGTAAGGCGGGTATAGGGGACGGTGGGGAACACGAGGTTGGTCATCACTCCGCGTCCGCCGTTGGCAAACAGTTCCACTGAGCTGCGGTCGAGCATCAGACGCAGGTTGAGTTTACCCTTCTCGCGGTCGAATGTCGGTGATACGGTGACGGCAGGAAAGTCGACGCTGAAGTCGGTCAGTCCGCTATTGCGTCGGTCAAAATTTATGGTTCCTTCCTGCGGATTGTATACCATGTCGCATTTCTCACCTTTTGCGTTGGAGAGTGTGAAGGTGACGCTGCGGCATCCGCGTGCATCCACATCGAGTGTGAGATCACATATTCCGGCGTCTGCTCCTGTGGCAAGTGTTAATGTACGTCCTTTATCACCGACGCTGAATCCGGAAGGGAGGTTGAGCTTGCTGCTGTGGAGAGCATCCATTTCGGGAGAGGGGGCCGAGACGGTGTAAAGCTGTCCGTCATCGCCACGGAAAAGGGTAATGTCTCTCGGCACTGTGTTGGCCGAACGGAACTGCATGGTCGGCACTTCGGCAGCATACTGCCAGTTGCTCATCCAGCCTATAACTGTGTTGCGGTCGTCGGGTGCGCCGCTGAAGCTTACGGTAGCGTAGTGGTCCTTGCCGAAGTCCATCCACTTTGTGGGCACATTACCGCTGGCATCGCGGTCGGGGGTGAAAGTCTTGCCGTCGAAATCGCCTACGAAATACTGTGTGGCGCTTCCTCCGAAGGGGCCGCCGGGATTGATATTGCAGATCAATACCCATTTCTTCTCACCGGTGCCCTCTACTTCAACCTCCATAAGGTCGGGACATTCCCATACACCGTCCTGCGATCCGAGATCTTTGCCGAATGAGCTTGCATATGTCCAGTCGCGCAGGTTTGGAGATGTATATATGAGCATTTCGTGTTCGAGAGCGTGTGCCAGCGTGAGCACCCACTGTCCGGTGGGTTCATGCCAGAACATGTTGGGATCACGGAACTCAGTCTCGCGGGTTATGATCGGGTTGCCGGGATAAACCTCAAATGTCACGCCGTCGTCGTTACTGTGGGCAAGGCTCTGCATCTGGCTCGTTCCGGCTGAAGTGAAGAGAGCTACTACGGCATCTTTGCCGAAACCGGCGGTGTTTTCCTTGTCTACAACGCTGCTGCCACTGAATATGGCGCCCAGGCCGTCGGGTTCGATAGCTGTGGGATAGTGCTCCCAGTTGAGGAAATCCTCAGTGGCGCTGTGACCCCATGTCATGTTCTGCCATTTTGATCCGAAGGGGTTCCACTGGTAATACAGGTGCCATTTCCCATCTTTATAGAACATACCGTTGGGGTCGTTCATCCAACCATAGAGCGGGGTGTGGTGATATGCGGGGCGGTACTGGTGTTCGCGATCGGTGGTGTCGAAGTTGTCGGTTATCGCAAAATTGGTCCAACATGCGTCGTTGGCGGCTTCGCGCACATTCGACCGGTTCTGTTGTGTAACTACATTCAGAACCACGTTATGACCCTTGTACCGGTCTATGTCGAGAGGTACATTGTAGTCGATTTTCCCTTTTGCAAGACGCACATAGACGGTGCGGTCGAGTTTGCCGTCGACAAGCACATTGACTGTGGCTTCGTCGCCTGCATCCTGAACGGGCATGAGAAGATATTTCCCCATGTCGGGATCCACGCGTACCAAGGTATTGTTTACCCCCAGATGTTCTACTTTTATTCCATCTGCGGCTTTTGTAGATGTAACGCACATCGAGGTCACTGAGGCTGCGGCAAGAAGTTTAATTAATGTTTTCATGTTTTCCTGAAGAGAATACTGTTTTGTTCGGATCCGGCGTCGGAGCAAAAAGGTCAATTTCCCTTCTTTACTATAACGTGCGGACTGTTTTCCATGTTTGTGGTACAAAGCTAAATATTTTTTTCGTGCAATGCCTATCAAAAACAGTGCATCAAGTTACAATTTCGTTGCACCGCAATTTTTTTACAAGCAAACGCATCCATTTTAATCGGAAAATTTCTAACTTTGGAGTTATCAGGCTGTCCGGTGACATACCGACATCAATTAATCGCCAAAACCGGGAAATACCATGAAATACCTCCGACCGATATCATTGTGCGCAATCACACTTATATTTGCAGTGTACGCACTGCTAAGCAGCTGTTCTGACCGTCCGGCAGTCAAATACCGCATAGGTGTGTCGCAGTGCAGCAGCGACGACTGGCGCAATAAAATGAATAGTGAGATATTGCGCGAGATTATGTTTCATCCCGATGCCGAGGTGGAGATCCGCTCTGCTGATGACAACAGTGAGCGGCAGATCGAGGATATCCGCTATTTTGCAGATAACGGCTTCGACATAATAATCACGGCTCCCAATCAGGCAGATGCTCTAACTCCTGTAATAAAGGATGTATATGAAAGCGGTATTCCCGTAATAATATTCGACCGCGATATTTACGGTGACACTTATACTGCCCGGATGGCTGTCGATAACCGGGCCATTGGCAAAGGGGCTGCCCTGTATGCGCGCCACTTGCAACCTGCCGGTGAGGTGAAGGTATTGGAGATTGAAGGACTTCTTGGCTCCACTCCTGCCGAAGAGCGCCACAGGGGATTTGCAGAGGTCGCCGACAGCATAGGAGGAATGAGGGTGCTCGCATCTGCAAAGGGCAACTGGAACCGTGAGGATGCAGTCAAGGCTACCGATTCGCTTCTGAACCTTTATCCTGAGACTAATCTTATCTACGCCCACAACGACCGTATGGCTATCGGTGCATCGGAAGTTGCTGACCGCATCGGACGGCCTGATATAAAGATCATAGGTATAGACGCGGCTCCGGAAATAGGAGTGAAGGCGGTTGCTGACGGGGTGATAGATGCGACATTCCTTTACCCTACAGAAGGACAAAGGCTTATCAGGCTGGCGCTTGATATTCTGAAAGGAGAGCCGTACAGCAAGGAAAACACTCTCCCCATGGCATCCCCGGTAGATGTGACCAACGCCGATATCCTGCTGTTGCAGAACGAGTCGCTAAAGGAGGAGACTGCCAAGATGGAATGGTTGAAATCGCAGGTCGATGAGTATTGGAACAGGCATTCGGCGCAGACCACTCTCTTCTATGCATCCATTGTTATAGTGGTGCTCCTCTTAGGGGTTATATTTTTGTTGCTCAAGGCTTTCTGGCAGCACAAGCGTTATCAGGTCAACCTTCTGGAAAAGAACCGGCAGCTTGCCGAGGAACGCGACAAACAGGAGGAGCTCAACCGCCAGCTAAAGGATGCAACCCAGTCGAAACTGGCATTTTATACTAACGTATCCCACGATCTGCGCACACCGCTCACCCTCATTTCCGAACCTCTTGAGCAGCTGTCGCATGCCGCCAATCTCACACCGCCGCAACGGACGGTCACTGAGATTGCATGCCGCAATGTGCGCATTCTCCATCGCCTTATCAACCAGATTCTTGATTTCCGTAAGTATGAGAACGGCAAGCTAAACCTTCATCTTGCCGAGACGCCGCTTGCCCGTCTGTTGGGGGAATGGACCGAGGCATTTGCTCCTCTGGCTGCCCGCCGACACGTTAGACTCAGTTTCAATTCTGAGATCGCTCCCGATTTTACCATGGCTGTGGACGTTGAGAAAATGGAGAGGGTAGTGTTCAATCTCCTTTCGAACGCCATGAAGTTCACGCCTCCCAACGGGTCGGTAACCCTGAGCTGCGCCGAAGCTGACGGATCGCTGCGCATATCGGTGAAAGATACCGGTATAGGGATTCCAGCTGCAGAGCTAAAAAATGTATTCGAGCGTTTCTATCAGGTAGATACGGTCAATCCTCAAGGATCAGGAATCGGACTTTGGCTGGTAAAATCGTTTGTAGAGCTTCACGGTGGAACGGTAACAATCGAAAGCGAGCACAAGCAGGGCACAGTATTCAACATACTCATTCCTGTGCGTCACGTCGATGAACAGACCGATACGTTCGAGACTGCCACGCTTGACAGCACTGAGATAATACGTGAACTCGATACGGTTTCCACCGATACTGTCACCATTGACGAGACATTGCCGATAATGCTGGTCATAGATGATAATGCCGACATGCGTTCCCTTATCGCTCAGGTGATGGGTGGTGAATATAACGTGCTTCAGGCGCCCAACGGCGTGGAGGGTCTGAGGATGGCTGCTAAATATGTTCCGGATATTATTCTTTGCGACGTTATGATGCCGGTGATGGACGGCATGGAGTGTTGCCGCCGAATAAAGAGCGAGGTAAGCACGAGCCATATCCCGGTGCTGATGCTTACGGCCTGTACTCTCGACGAGCAAAGAGTGAAAGGTTACGACAGCGGTGCTGATGCGTATCTCGGCAAACCGTTCAGTGGAGCCATGTTGCGTTCGCGATGTGCAAACCTCATTGCCAACCGCCGCAGAATAAAAGAGATTTATGTTTCAGACGGAGGAGTGGCGACAACTGCTTCCGGTCAGGATGATGATAGGAAGACCGATGGCAGAGAGCAGCATGAAAGCTCTCCCAAGGTGGTGGCAGATATCGACAATGATTTCTACAGCCGTTTCCTCGTGGAAGCTGAGAAGGTTCTTGGCAATCCGGATGTCGGGGTCGATGATCTGGCGGCCACTATGGGGCTTGGTCGTTCGCAATTCTACCGCAAGATCAAGGCACTCACCAATTTCTCGCCGGTGGAGCTGCTGCGTCAGATGCGTCTGAAACGTGCACGCACATTACTCACCACTACCGAGAAAAATATCAGTGAGATAGCTTACGAAACAGGATTCTCGACCCCGGCTTATTTCACCAAATGTTTCCGCGATGCCTTCGGTGAGACACCGACAGACCTTCGCGACAGTCTCGGTATCAGAAAATAAATATGTAGCAAGTCGTTCTCAATAGAGAATCTTCACCGGCCCGGCAATCATTGGCGGGCGTAGCGGCTCATCTTTTGACAGTCCGGCGACTGTCACTTGTGTCATCATGTCCACATCCCCTGTATCAGGAATTATGGGGGTCTTCACTCCTTTTACCGATAGATGAGATTCATATATTGAATCTTGAATAGTTGAGGCGTTTTTCTGATCTTCGGTCTGTGATAAGTCGAATTACGGTATGAATATGCAAAAAAATCTTGCGTGACCATCTAATCTGCTATGCTGAAACAGTATAAAATATCGTTTTTCGTGCTTTGAGTATAAAAAATCGTGCAACGGACGATAAATGATACACCGTGCAACAGGAATTATATGTTCCAATGGGGATTACGCACTAAATTTGCGTCAGAAATTTTCACAAACTAATACCTAATTTTACCAAAACATCATGAAAAGAACACTACTCGGCGCGCTCTTGCTCATCATGGCGATTGTCGCGCAGGCACAGGCTTCTTTTACTGTGCGTGGTACTGTGTACGGCCTCGCTGACGACGAGCCTCTGATCGGGGCTACCGTTCAGTCGGAGGTAGATCCTACCAATGCTGTGGCAACAGATATCGACGGTGCTTTCCAGCTTACCGTTCCTGAAGGGAGCAGCATTATAGTTTCTTATATAGGATATGTGAAGCAGACGCTTCCTGCTCAGGCAGAGATGCGCATCATGCTCAGCGAAGACACCCAGACACTCGAAGAAGTGGTGGTTGTCGGTTATCAGACAGTGCGCAAAGCCGACCTCACCGGTGCTGTGTCGGTTGTGTCGACCAAGTCGCTCGAAACGTCATCGGATACTGACCCGATGCGTGCGCTGCAGGGTAAGGTTCCGGGCATGACGGTAACAGCCAATGGTTCTCCTTCTGGAACCGGCGCTGTGCGCATCCGTGGTATCGGATCTTTCAACGCTTCGCAGGATCCTCTGTTCGTTATCGACGGCGTTCCTACCACTACTTCTCTCAATTCGCTTAACATGAACGACATTGAGAGCATGCAGGTGTTGAAAGACGCCGCTTCCGCCTCTATCTATGGTTCGCGTGCTGCCAACGGTGTGATCATCATCACCACCAAGAACGGCAAGAAGGGTGACGGCAGTAAGATCGATGTCAGCTTCTCTGCAAACCTTACCGCCCAGTTCTACTCTTCACAGTCGAAGATGAAACTTCTCGACACCCCCGGATATGCCACTGCAATGGCACAGGCTGCCCTCAACGATGGTCTCGATCCGGTTGCGTATGGAGCCAGCTACGGACTTAACTTCAATGCTCAGTCGGGATATCCCATCCAGGTGTATGATATCGCCAACAACCGTTATGTAGATTATATGGTTAACGGTTACTACGATGGCTACATCAACTCAAAGCGCACTATGCTTATGTCGAATACCGACTGGCTCGACGAGATTTCACGTACCGGTTTCTCGCAAAACTACGACGCATCGGTATCGGCACATTCCGACCGTGCCACCTCATTCTTCTCGGTAGGCTACCGCAGAAACGACGGTATTCTCAAGTATACAAACTTCGAGAATATATCGGCCCGTATGAACACCTCATACAACATATCGAAAGTTGTTACCGTAGGTGAAAACTTCACTCTCACACATACCAGTCAGGTAGACTGCCAGCCGCTCGAAAATGCGCTCAAGATGCCTTCGTCAGTACCTGTTTTCGAAACAGACGGTATCACTTACGCCGGTCCTGTTGGAAGTATGTCGGACCGCCAGAATCCTCTCCGCGAACTCGCCTTCAACCGCGACAATGCTCTTAAAATATGGCGAATTTTCGGCAACGGGTATATCGACATCAAACCCGTTAACGGTCTGGTGCTCCGCTCGAACTTTGGCCTTGATTACGATGCAGCCTTTATCCACTCATATAATTATACCTTCCATAGCGATATAGTAAACAACGATACCAACTCTACCACTATGTCGCAGGCCAACGACCTGAAGTGGACTTGGACCAACACCGCCAACTACAATTTCAATATCGGTAAGGAACACGACTTCACCGTTCTCGCCGGTATGGAGATGTTCCGTCAGAGCCGTATCGATTTCTCCGGCTACAACGAAGACTACGATATCGAGACACCCGACTATATGTATCCCGACGCATCGTCAGGCGTAGAGCGTTCCACCGGTAACAAATCGGCTTATGCGCTGGTTTCATTCTTCGGTAAGGTTGACTACAACTGGCGCAATCTTCTCCTTGCATCGTTTACTATCCGCCGCGACGGTTCGTCACGCTTCGGACGCAACAACCGCTACGGCACTTTCCCTGCTGTAACTCTTGGCTATCGTCTGTCAGAGAACATACAGAAGTCCTGGCTCAACGATCTCAAGCTCCGTCTCTCATGGGGTAAGACAGGTAACCAGGCCATCTCCAATACTGCCCGCTACGCGCTTTATGTGGCTGACTACGGCAGTGACCGTATCTCGTCAACAGCCTATGATCTCCTTCTCCAGCAGAGCGGTATCTTCCCCTCGGGCTACTATGCAAGCCAGACCGAGAATCCCAACCTGAAATGGGAGACAACTATCCAGTACAATGCCGGTATTGACTTCAGTGTGCTCAACGACCGCCTCTACGGTACAGTCGACGCTTACATCAAGGATGTGAAGGATATGCTTATCAACCCAGCTTATCTTGCGGCAATGGGCGAAGGTGGAGCTTCATGGCTCAACGGTCCGTCGCTCCGCAACTGGGGTATGGAGTTCCATGCTGGATGGCGCGACAGACTTGCCTGCGGCCTTGACTACCGCGTAGGTCTTAATCTCGACTTCTTCCGCAACCGTGTGACCTACCTCCCAACGACAACCACAGGTTCATACGTCCACACTACTACCCAGAATCTCGTTCAGGCATGCAAGCCCTACGGATCGATTGTCGGCTATGTGTTCGACGGTCTCTTCCAGAACAAGGAGGAGGTATATGCTTCCGGTCAGGACAATGCACGCGTGGGTGGCATGAAATATGCCGATCTCAACGGCGACGGCAAGATCACTGCCGACGACCAGACCTGGATCTTCAACCCCGTTCCCGATCTCTCGTTCGGTCTCAACGTTGAACTTAATTACAAGAATTTCGACTTCCAGATGTTCTGGCAGGGTGTTCTCGGACAGGATGTATACAACAACCAGAAATTCCAGAACGATTTCTGGAGCGTTACCGACGCCGGCAGCAACAAGGGTGTGCGAGTGCTCGACGCATGGTTGCCCAATGTTAACTCCAAGTCTACCATCCCGATGCTGACCACCAACAATACCGGTGACGAGGGACGCGCTTCATCTTACTTCGTTGAGAACGGTTCATACGCCAAGCTCCGCACCCTTCAGGTTGGCTACTCGCTCCCCGACAAGCTTCTCTCGACACTGCGTATGAGCAAGGCACGTGTCTACGTTTCAGGTCAGAATCTTCTCACCATTAAGAGCTCAAGCCTCACATGCACCGATCCTGAGAATCCCAACTGGGCTTATCCTATCCCGACTTCGGTATCTTTCGGTCTGCAGGTTAATTTTTAAACATCTACCTAACTCATAACAGATGAAAACTATGAAATCCTTAAAGATATATATCATAGCTCTTACAGCTGCTGCCGGTCTTTCCGCCTGCAACGATTTTATCGATGTGCCCCCTACCGGGGTTGTCGACGGTGAACTTGCCTTCTCGCAGCCCGACAAGATGGTTAACGCCGCATACTCCTCCCTGGGCGACTGCTGGTACGACTGCCCGCTGAACCTTTGGCCTTACGGCGACCTGGGCTCGGACGACTGTCTCAAAGGTGGCAGCGGTACAACCGATACCGGTTACCACCCAATGGAGATATGGTCCACGCTGACTTCTACCCCCGGCGAACTCGATGGTCTGTGGTACCGTCTGTACTGCAATATCTCACGTTGTAACCGCGCGCTGGTTTCTCTCGAGCAGAACGGAGTTAATGTCCTCGGCGAGGATGTGGCAAAACAGCGTGTAGGTGAGGTTCACTTCCTCCGTGGCCACAACTATTTCAAACTTCTCACTATGTTCCGTCAGATACCTTGGATTGATGAAGAGGTATTCCTGAATAACGCGCAGGAGCAGACACGCAACGATCAGTTTACATATGCCCAGCTGTTCGAGAAGGTGATCAATGAATTCGAGATCGCTTTTAAAAATCTTCCCGATGAGGTTACCGACGGTGGAGGTCGTGCCAACCGCGTGGCTGCCGCAGCATATCTGGCAAAATGCTATCTCACCATCGCATGGGGCGACGGATATGAGGCTACCGACGGCGTGGACTTTGTCAACAAGGAATACATGAAGAAGGTTGTCGAGTATACCGATATTGTGAAAAACTCGAAGTATGGCTACCTTGAGGACTACGGTGATATTTTCTTACCGGAATATAAGAACAGCAAGGAGTCGGTTTTTGCAGTGCAGACATCCGACTACACTGAAGACAATACACGTTTCGGTCGTGCCAACTGGTCAAATGTTCTCAACGGTTGCTGGGGTATGTGGTCATGTGGATGGGACTTCCACAAGCCCTCACAGAACCTCGTCAATGCCTTCAAGACAAAGAACGGTCTGCCCATGTTCGACACATATGCCGATGACGATGCATATCCCGTGAGCAACGCTCCGGATGCACAGAAATGGGATCCGCGTCTGTTCCATACCGTTGGCATGCCTACCTTCCCCTACAAGTATGAGGACGAGTATATGATGACTACCGATAATTCGCGTAATCCCAATACCTACGGCTTCTATACATCGCTCAAAGATGTTCCCCAGCGCAGCGGAGGCGAGACTTTCGAAGGATCATGGCAGGCATTCGCGATGAACGACTATGTGTTCCGCTACACCGACGTGATGCTCATGCGTGCCGAAGCTCTTATCGAAATCGGCGATGCAGTTTCACTGAAGGAAGCTCGCACTATCATCAACGATATCCGTCAGCGCGCCGCCAACTCTGTCGGGAAGCATATCGCATATGCCGAAGACTTCTGCGAGATCGCTCTCTATCCCGATTCATACTTCACAACTCAGGCTACCGCACGCCAGTGTCTCCGCTGGGAGCGCCGTCTCGAAATGGCTATGGAGAGCAGCCGCTACTTCGACCTCCGTCGCTGGGGCATCGCCTCTGCCGTGCTCAACAAATATTTCGAATATGAGCAGGAATCGGAATACAATGGGGTACATTTCGGACAGTATTACAAAGACGCCCACTATACTCCCGGGAAAAACGAGTTCTATCCCGTTCCCTACAATCAGCTCTACTATGTGCCCGGGCTTTATGTTCAGAACAAAGGTTATAATTGATAAATATCTGAAAAACAATGAAGAAGTTTTATAATCTGCTTCTCGTAGCGGTCATGACCTTGGGAGCCGTATCGTGTCAGGACAAGGACTATGAGGTTGCAGCTCCGATAATTGCTCCTATCAGCCCCACTGCCATCACAGGCACTCTTCAAGGGGACAACTATGTGTGGTCATGGAATGGGACCGACGGTAAAAGTATGCTGGTGAACGTTTACAACGACGGTACTCTCGCTATGTCGGAGACCGTTGCCGGAAATAGCTTCACTCATACAAATGTGGAGACAAACGTTCCCTATACTTATGTGTTCAAGCTTACCGACGGCACAAATCTTTCAGCCGGTGTAGTAAAGCAGTTCACACGCCCGGGAGCATCGAAGATGACCGGTGTCGCAATGGCTCAGATTGAAAAGGCCGGAGGCTACGATGCTAAAGTGACATGGAACGCCAATACTTCAGCCACATCTGTCGAGTTCAAGGCTACCAACGGATCATCGCGCACAATCACAGAGACCCTCCCTGCTTCCGCCACAGAATATCTTATCACAAATGTTATCTATGGTGAGGAATGGAATGTGACCCTTACCGCTTCCAACGCAGAGGGTAAGTCGCTCCCGGTGACTACATCGCTAAAGATCGGTAAGACGGCGATCGGTTATCTGAGCATTTATCCTACCCCTGCCGAACTCCTTTCGGAGGGTGACGATGACGAGGCATCGGCATGGCTCTGGCTTCAGGAGGAATATCCCACGGCTCAGTATGTTTACTTCGGTGATGTCAAGTCTGTTGACGATATCGATAACTTCCGTGTGCTCTTCTGGATGCGCGACATTGAGGGTGAGGATATAACCGAAGATGTTGTCTTCACTATGCCCGAAGTGGTTGAAAACGCTACTCCGGTAATCCGTCAGTGGTATGCCGACGGGGGCAGCCTCCTCCTCTGGAGCCATGCCACCGTTTATATCGGAGCCCTCGGACGTCTTGAGATGGATATGCTCAAAAACAACGACCACGCTATCGGAACCGGAAAGGGTGGCTACAACGGCGACGTATGGAATATGGCGGTTTCACTCAACCCCGGAAGTAAGTTCACACGCGACCATTCAGGTCACCCGATCTACCGCGGACTTACCGTTACATCCAACGACCGCTGCAAGCTCGTTCCCTTCAAGGGTGCCGGCTGGACTGAAGATCACAACTGCCTCTTCTTCAATATCCCCTCTGCGCTCACTGGTATGGGGGCACAGGATGAGGCCTGCTACGAAGCTCTAACCAGCGAGTATGGCATCTATCCGCTTGGAACCTGGGATTCACAGATCGATTGGGTTTCACAGCTCAATGTGTGGGAAGCTCAGCAAGGTAACACCGAATTCAAAGGTACAATACTCTGCATTGGTAACGGTGGCTGCGAATTCTCTCTGAAGAATGATGACGGAACCCCCGACATCAGCGCCCATCCATCCAACAATCCCTATCAGAACAACGTGCTTACACTGGCGAAAAATTCGCTTGAGTATCTCAAGACACGTTGATGGAGAAATGGACTGTGAAAATTATTTAGGGTACTGTTAAACCGACCTGACGCGATAATTTTCATAACAGATTAGATACTAAGGTTTAAATGATATAGTTTTTATAGGGTAGTTACTATTTTAAAATTACTTAGTTAGGTAAAGTGCAGACCGGGGATGCGATGTGAATCGCTGACCCGGTCATTTTAAGTAAGTCGTGGAAATTATTTTATATTATCCGGGAGCATACTTTCTGACGTATTTTGCCCGAAAATGAAGGAGTGTAGCTCGCTACACGACTGAAGATGAGGGTGAAATACGGCGAAAGGATGCCGCGGATGATATAAAGCTCTGTTGAACATATAATGCGTAATAATTTCCATGACTTACTTATAATAAAGAAAATCAGGTACCTTCACAGGCCCCTGATTCCCCATTCATCACATTATGCTTACAATTAAGTGCTCTTGTACAGTATGTTGTAAATAGCTCTTTAAAGTAAGTTCCCTATTCTATGTCTATAATCGCTTCTGCCGTTGCGGTTACACGGCGGCAGAGTGGATATCTTTTTACCGGCGTATAGGGCGCGCCTTATATTTTTCTCAGTATCTGCCCTGAACGATAGGCCAGTCCACTATGTCCCATAGCGCTTCGAGGGCATCCTTGCGGCGGTTCTGGTAATCGAGGTAATAGGCATGTTCCCATACGTCGAAAGTGAGAATCGGGGTCAGACCCTTCGCCAGAGGCGAACCGGCGTTCGACTCCTGGGTTATGAACAGTTTACCGTCGCGGTCGCGCGACAGCCATACCCATCCCGAGCCGAAAAGCTTTACGCCGGCATCTACGAATTCTTTCTTGAAATTCTCGAACGACCCGAAGTCACGGTCGATTGCGGCACGCAGGTCACCGTCCGGTTCCCCACCTCCGTCGGGAGAGAATGAAAAGAAATAGAAGATATGATTCCACGCCTGCGATGCATTGTTGAAAAGCGCTCCCTTTGAGTCTCTGATCACATCTTCCAGCGGCAGATCCTCAAATTCAGTTCCTTCAATAAGCTTATTGAGATTATCGATATAGGCTTTCTCATGTTTTCCGTAGTGGAATTCGATCGTACGGCGTGAGATTGCGGGCTCGAGAGCATCGATCGCGTAAGGTAGGTCGGGTTGATCGTATTTCATTGTATTCAGTTTTTTTGATTTATAATTCAGTAAGTAAGATATCGTGTGTCAGGTTGGAGGGATTTCTCCTCGCCTTACATATACAGAACACCCGGAGCGCCTCTGAGGTTCGCTTCGGGTGTCAGATTTTCTTTGTTAAATCGGCTATGTGGGCCAACGCTGACTGCAGGTAATCCATTAGAGTCAGCTACGACCGGCATATTAGAATTTATAGCCCATCGTAAGAGCCACCTGATTGGCGTTCTGCGCAATGGTAGCGCCGGGAGCGGAAGTCCAGTAACCATCGTAATCTGTGAAGTGGGTGAAGCAGTTGTATTTGCTTTCACGATGGCTGTAAACATATGCCAGATCTGCGTAGAAGCCTCCGAAACGGTAGCCAACACCGGCAGTTACGGAATTCGTAGTCTTGTTGAACGTATAGCTCAGGTCGGTTCCCGATGTGTAAACTTCGTAGTTGTTGTCGTAGAAGTCGTCGCGCACATTCGAAGACGTGAAGGCATAGCCGGCACGAAGGCTGAATTGAGGAGTTACACGGAATTCACCGCCAAGACGTATTGTATTGGAACTACGGAAGTAATCCTTTATATCATCGTTGTATAGACTGAAATCACCGTATGCGTCGGAGGTGTGCATTTTGTCGGTGGCGGTGTACTCATAATCGAGACTAAGGATGCCACGACCGCCTACCACACCGGCTATACCTGCCATAAGGCACCAGGGGGACCGCATGTTCCAGCTGTAGGTGGCGAGGTTCGTGTAGTCCTGAGCCTTATAGCCATTGTTCGCTCCGAAGCTGATATCGCCCTGATATGAGGTCGTAAGCGAATACCAGGTAGGAGTATGCACTGCCAGGCCGATGCGTAGCTCGTTGACAGGCTTGAAGATAAGTCCGAGTTTTACGTTGAATCCCGTTCCGGTCGTCTTCTTCCAGTTGTCTATCTCCCAGTCGCAGTTCCCTTCCTCTATGCCGTATTGATCGCTGTTGAGGGGCACATTTGCACCCTTCAGTGTCTCGGTATAGGTCGACCAGCTCTCGCGGTTGATATCGGTGATACCGAAGCCCAAGCCCCAGTAAACCACATTGGCGAGATTGCCGCCGAAGTCAATGTTGTATTCGTCGGTGTAGCCACGTTCCTGAACCGTGAAATCGGCGGTGCCGGTTGTCGGCGGGATACCCGGATTACCGTTGCTGCCGGGAACAGCATATTGGAACAGACCGTTGTAGATAACGTTCTCGTTGCCCGATTGATCGGTTACGAATTCCGGATTTATGATGCCCCCGCTGAATCCGAGAATACTCAGCCAGTTGATGTCAGAGTCCTGATAGGGATCGTAATCGTTGTAGAACTTCATGTCGTCGGGATTGACCCCGTCAGTCATCAGACCGATATAATTCGACATAGAGGTTTCAAGAGGTATACGCGAGCCACGGAAATTGCGGCTGAACGAGTTGAGCCTGTTATAGGTGAGACCCCACGAGAAGGTCTGCATCACCGGGTTGGAGATGTTAAGCGTACCTACATATCCGAAGTTGTTCACATCGAAATGGGTGTTGGACTGGCTCGCGGCGCCGGGAATCCCGGAACTCTTGTTGTTCGCGAATGTCAGATCCATAGTAGCGCCTATGTCGTTGCCGCGGTACACTCCGATACCGGCAGGGTTCTGACCGAGGGTCGACAGGTCGCCGCCGAGGGCGGTAAATGCCCCCGCCATCGACATGAAGCGGGCCGTACCGCGCAGTTCGGTTTGCGATAGGTTATATGCGTCGATGGCGCTCTGGGCCAAACCGGTGACAGGAACTGCCGCCGCTGTCAGTATCAATGCTGAACGATATATTCTTTTCATATTCTCATTTCCTTAGTTGAAAGCGATTCGTAATCATCAATGGATAGTGCTCTGGAAGCATGGCTTGGCGATCAGCGGCCTCGACCGCGCGATCCGCCGCCACCTCCGCTGCCGTTGCTACGGGTTGCACCCCCACCCGAGAAGCCTCCACCCCCGCTCGAGAAGCCTCCGCCGCTATAGCTTCCCGACGACGATGAACCTGTGCGTCCGCGTGAGCCAGAATTGTTATAGCTATTGCTGCCTGAGCTGCTGTTGTTGCTCGGAGCGCTGTAGGGGGTGCGGTTGAAGACGTTGTTGCCGTTTGTGCTGCTGTTACCGTAATATCCGGCTCTGCCACGCTCGGGGAATGCATTTTCAGGCGAGGAGTAGCTTGAAGAGCTTGAACTCGACGACGATGGGCGGGCTGTCGGTTCACGGTAACCTGGACGCGATGTCGAAGCCGATGTCCCGTTCGACGACGGACGCCGTCCGTTGCTGTTGTAAACCGATCCGCGGGTGCCGTTCGAACTGTAGCGCCCTGCCGAGGATGCCGACGACGAGGGGCGGTAAGTGCCTCCTGAGCCAGCCGAGCCAACTGATGCCGACGGGCGGTTGGGAGCGATGGCTCCGGCAGAGGTATAGGTGGGGCGTATGCCACCTGCGGGGCCACCCCATCCGGGACCTCCCCATCCCCACGATGGACCCCATCCCCATGACGGGCCGCTCCATCCCCAACTCCACGACGGACCCCATCCGGGACCACCCCATCCCCATGCCGGACCACCCCATCCCCAGCTCCATGCCGGACCATACCAGGGGTTGTAGCTCCAGCTCCAATACGGATCATAATATCCACCCCAACGGTTCCAGTACCATGGATCGGAATACCACCAGCTGTTGTAGGTAGGGAAGCCGGTATATACATTGATGTTTACCTCCGGTTGAGGCTGAACTCCAGAGTAATCTACATACCCGTTGGCGTTATAGCCCTGAAGATTGCTTCCGAGAGCGTAGTTGGGGTCGTCGATATAGTTGTCGGTATAGGCATCCTGCGCTACCTCCGAGTTGTGGAAGCGCGCGAGGTTACGGGTGTTCGACAGCGCCTCGAACTGCTCGAGGGTTATGGAGTCGGGAAGCTGCGAAGCTGTAGTAGCGGCAGGCTTGCGGCGGTTGTATTCATCAACGTCGCGTGTAGATGTGCCGGTGGGCTGATAAGTGTCGGCGCTTTTGAAGTCGCCGACATTGTTCCAGGGCACATATTCTGCGCCATCATAGTAATATTGCTGCTCCACAGGCTGCCCGGTCGTTTTCTTCGTGTTCTTTTTGACCTCTTTCTTTGCCTTGGTTGCATCATAGTAGATGTCGTCGTCATAATAGCTCTGGGCAGACGCGACAGCCGTTCCCAACATGGCTGCCATAGCCAGAGGGAGCAGGCGGCGAAAGTTTGCTACATTTTTCATGATGGTATCTCCTGTCGTTTAGCGCCTCTTGCGAGGCGGGGTTGTCTTTTATCGCTTGTTTCTATAGAGTTAGACCCGATTTATTAAGGGAGGTTTAACTATCGGGGATTATAATTCCACAAATATAACAAACTTATGGCGATATTCAGGACGTTGGTTTCTTAAAAAACTGAAAACCGGTCATGAGAGTTCACTTTATGTCAAGTGACACTCCGCATCACCGGTTTTTAAGTCTTTGTCAGGCTGATGGCTCAGCCGTTGTCATTTACTTCTCGGCAACAGGCTTCATGTCGTAGGACGTCATTGCCAGGGTGAAGCCCCAGTAGATGAATGCCAACGCTGCAAGGAAGCTTACCATCATCATATTCTGAGTGTAGCCTGCCTCCATGAAGAAGAAGCCGATGATCATCATCAGAATACCGTTAACAAGATACATCCACCAGTAGCGCTTATCACGCGAATTAACAGAAGCGATAATCGCCGCGATGCCCCAGAAGATGAAAATCACTGCCAGGAAGTAGGGGAATACGAGTTCCGAAAGAATCACGCTGCGTACAAGCATGAAGCCGACAAACATGTCGATTACACCTCCTGCAAGCCACCATCCCCATCCGCGGGGTCTGTTGACGCCTGCCGATACGCAGAGCTGAACCACGCCGGTCATGATCAGGAGCCATCCGAAAATCTGCGATGCTACCGCAAAACCTGCTGCCGGCCAGAACCAGTATGCAAAGCCGCCGAGCACTAATAAAATCCCTACTACAAGGACAATCCACCAATATTTGGTCTGTCCCCAAAAGTTCATTGATAAGGTCTTCATAATATAATAAATTTTTGAAACATTAATCTTTACGGTTCGTTATCCCCGTTTGTATGATTATAACATTCACCATCGCGAAATGGTTGTCGCGCGGTTTTAAAATTTTTAAGAAGGTTTCCGCTTTATTGTATGGGTACGGAGATTTTTGACCTTTCCGTGAAGGCTCATACGCTTTTATGTTACTGGAAAAAGGTGTAACTTTGCGGTCGCAAATTAATACCGGACAACAGTTTTGATATATCCTGATAGTTTCGAGCGAAAGATTGGCTTTGACGCCGTGCGTATGCAGTTGCGAGAGCTGTGTGGCTCCACTCTGGGCAAAGACCTGGTGGAGCGTATGGCATTTTCCGCTGAGTTTGAGAAAATTGCTCCTGAGTTGGGACGCACGGCGGAGATGCTGGCGGTACTTCAGAATCCGGAGCCTCTACCTCTACGCGGGCTCCACGACTCTACCTCTGCGCTGAAGCGCTGCAGGATAGAGGGAGCAAGCCTCACGGGGGATGAATTGCTCGCCATCCGCCGCACTCTCGGAGCCATGGCGGAGGTCGACCGCTTTTTCCGCACGGCTGCCGGCGACGGTGAGACCGTTTCCAATCCTTATCCGCTCCTTACCGAGCTATGCGCCGGGCTGGAGATATTCCCGGAACTTACCCGTGCAATCGACCGCGTGCTCGACCGCTATGGCAATGTACTCGACAATGCCTCGCCGTTGCTGGCTCAGATCCGCTCGGAACTGTCGAAAGTCTCGGCTACGGTCAACTCCGTTATGCGCCGTGTGATATCGCGCGCTGTTGAAGGCGGATATCTCGAGAAGGATGTTACTCCGACAGTGCGCGACGGGCGTCTGGTGCTCCCCGTGGCGCCTATGCACAAGCGCAAGATCAGCGGTATTGTTCACGATGAATCCGCAACCGGCAAAACATTCTTTATCGAACCTGCGGAAATTGTGGAGATCAACAACCGATCCCGTGAGCTCGAGATTGAGGAGCGACGCGAGATCATGCGTATCTTCGCCGAGCTGACGGCTCTCATGCGTCCATGCATCCCCCGTATGCTCGAAAGCTACGGTGTGATGGGAGAGCTCGATTTCATTATGGCAAAAGGGGAGTATGCGCGCGAAACCGATGCCACCCTTCCTCATCTTTCACCTGTTCAGGAACTCGAATGGTATCATGCCACCCACCCTGTACTGCTGTCATCTCTCCGGAAACAGGGAAAAGAGATCGTACCGCTCGACATCACTCTGTCGCCCCAGAGGCGCATACTTGTGATCTCCGGACCGAATGCCGGAGGTAAATCCGTATGCCTCAAGACTGTGGGTGTCGTGCAGTACATGATGCAGTGTGGAATGCTCCCCACCGTCTACGAACACTCCCACATGGGAGTGTTCTCTGATATCTTCATCGATATAGGCGACGATCAGTCGATCGAGGACGATCTCTCGACCTATTCGTCCCATCTGCGCAACATGCGCCAGTTTCTCGCCTCGGGGCGGGCATCCTCGCTCATGCTCATTGATGAGTTCGGAGGGGGGACGGAGCCTCAGATCGGTGGCGCCATCGCTCAGGCTATCCTTCGGGAATTCAATGCGAAAGAAATGTGGGGCGTCGTTACGACCCATTATCAGAACCTCAAACATTTCGCGGAGGAGACAGAAGGGCTCGTCAACGGCTCCATGCTTTACGACCGCCAGCAGATGCGCCCCCTCTTCAAACTGTCCATCGGCAATGCCGGCAGCTCATTTGCCATAGAAATCGCGCGGAAAACCGGGCTTCCCTCCTCCATAATTGATGAAGCTTCCCGTATCGTGGGATCGGATTACATCAATATGGACAAATATCTGCTTGATATCGCCCGCGATCGCCGCTATTGGGAAAACAAGCGCCAGAGCATCCGCATGAAGGAGAAGAAAATCGATCAGGTGCTCGAACGATATGAGGAGGATGCGGAAACCCTTCGGAGCAAGCGCCGCGAGATTCTCGCCGAGGCTAAGGATGAAGCCCACCGGATACTCGAAGGAAGCAATGCCGCAATCGAGCGTACTATCAGGGAGATCCGTGAGGCACAGGCCGATAAGGAGCGTACCCGGGAGGCACGTCAGCGCATGACCCGTGAGAAGGAAGAGCTCATTGAACATCGCGAATCTGATAATAAACTGCTCCGCAAAGCTCCACGCCGTAAGCAGAAAACTTCAGGAGCTCCATCCTCCGTGCGCCCCGCTGCCGAGGCGCCCCTTGCCGTAGGCGACAATGTGAAGCTCGATGGCGCAGGAACTCCCGGCAAGATACTCGAGATAGAGGGCACCGATGCTATGGTAGCTTTCGGAATGCTGAAAACGAAAGTGAAGCTGTCGCGCCTCAGACGCACCCTCAGCCAACCCACATCCGGCGCAGGAGCCGCATCGTTCGTAAGCGCTGCCACCACCGACCGCCTGCGCGACCGTCAGCTGAAATTCAAGCGCGAGATCGATGTGAGGGGCATGCGCGTTGACGAAGCTATTCAGGCCGTGACATATTTCATAGACGACGCCATCCAGTTCAATCAGGGAGAGGTACGCATTCTCCATGGAACCGGTACCGGCGCTCTCCGCCAGGCACTCCGCCAGTATCTCGACACCGTCGCCGGCGTAGCCTCCTACCGCGACGAGCATGTTCAGTTCGGCGGTGCAGGCATCACAGTCGTCACCCTCGCCTGACCCTCCGCCATAGCCTCCCTCCGTATAGTTTAAAGGGAAAGGAACTATAACCGGTGGAATATCGGGATGAGGGTGTCTCAAAATGACATGCGCTCTTTCGTTAAGTGGTTTTATTTTCTTAGGGTTAGGGTTGGACGCCGAGCTCCTCGAAGCGGGCGGCGGCGTTGAGGAAGTGGGCGGTGATCCAGAAAACGGTCCACCCTTCCGAGTAGCCGCCACGCAATTTGCGCACATCGCTCATATCGCCGCGCTGGGCGAAATTGGTGTGCTGAAGCTGCTCTCCCTGCGATCCGTAGGCATTGGTGAGCTGAAAACATGAGCGGTACATTACCCGTGCCAGCTGCTTCAGGCGGTCATCCTTGAGGTACTCACCCATTTTGTAAACCTCGGGGGCAAACAGAACTCCATATACATCCACGTGCTGGTTCTGAGGCGATACGACGGTCCATCCGGTAGAACGGAAATTGAAATCGGCGAGACGTCCCGGTGGCATCGGTATATCCCATACTACCACGTAACTCAGGCATACATCCATGGCATGTTTTGCCCAGGTGAGATATTTCTCTGAGGGAACAATTTCATATAGTGTGATAAATCCCTGGAATGCCGCCCATGCACCCTCCTTATCCTCGCAAGTGGCGTCGAGAGTGCCTCCCCAATAGCATCCGTCCATGTCAAGATGACGGTCGGCAAAGGTTTCGGCAGCTTTTTCGGCGGCACGGAGATATGTCTGATTCCCGAAAAGATCAGAAGCCAACGCAAGCGGAGCGATAAGAAACGCTTCGGCCGTTGAGCGCGGATTCCAGTCGGCGGCGAGTATCCGGCGGCTTTGTCCGTCGCAGCATTCACGCAGGAATTGTTCCCAGCGTGAGGTGTCATATTTGCCGGTCTTCCGCGCCTGGGCTATCGCTTTCGCGAAATTATACATAGCCTGACCGCACGACACCGGATCACCTCCGAAAAATTCCTTGCCGTCGTAGCCCACTGGAAATTGTCCGTTCTCTTCATCCATAGGATATGTAGAGAGAAAATCCATGGATTTCTGTATCATCTCAGGAATATCGTCATCCGAAAGGGTCTCTTCAAGCAACTGCAGGGAGTAGCCGGGTGAATCGGCTTGACCGCACCATCCCATCACTATCGAATTGCGCTGCGACGGATCATACATGTTGAATCCCTCCTTCCCCCCGCCATAGTCGAGCCAACGTTTTTTAGCGAAGTTATACTTCTCCTTTATTATGGTGTTGAAGTCGGTAAACGATTCGGCATTGTAGGGCTTATACAGGTCGAGAGCGGTATAGATTGGGTGTTGGAAGCCCGTCCCTTTACCATCGGTGGGATAAAGCTCCACGAAGAATTCCTTCTCTACAATGCGTCCAGGCTCCATATTGAGATACGTCGAGTTATATTTCATGGGCGTCCGTTGAAGAGCTTTTGCAACCCCGTGTTGACGGTTATATCCGATCGGACCGGAATAAAGAACGAAATCCGAATATCCGTCGCCTGCCTCAACACCGATCGACCACCATTGGTCGTCGAGCACAGCGCCACGCACCGGGCTCGGAGTTGTATGGACAGCGGCGGCATAATTGTCAGCGCTGTTCTCAAGCATCACGAATGGCATCGGCAGGCGGTGATCCTCAAAAATAGCGAATTCTCCCGGAGCGGCAGAGTAGACCGGTATAATGTCGGGATTTACAGAAGCTCCGTTTTTGTTCCCGTAATAAAGCACTCCGGGAATGAATGCCTGCATGCTGTCACCCTTCAGACGCAGTCGCACTGACAGATTCACATTACGCAAGGTGTCTTCCCCTTGCCATTCATACCTGCGGCGGCATCTCACTCCGCCATTTTCCGGCCGGTATGAATCACGCAGGAGCATTGTCCCCTGCGGCAATTCCATTTTGCCTGTGACAATCACCCAGTCGCCGTTCTGCTCAATGTAATCGGGGCAGGCGCTTATCCATCCACCCATCCAGTCGCCGTCCCATTCGGTCGCTATGCTCCAAAGCCCATCGTCGGGAACGGTCATGAGTTGGTTCCCGTTCAATTGCCATGTCGGTAACATGTTGTCCCGATCAACGGTAAACTGCGACTTTGCCGGCAATATTACACATATGAGCATAGCAGTAAGCCAGTTCAGGCGCTCGCCTCCGATGAAGTTGCAAAACGATCTAACAGGTAATTTCATGGCGTATTTAAATTTTAGGTTGCCACAAAATTAGCGATTTCCGGCAGATTTGATGGGTACAATCCTCTATAAAAATTATTTGCAGCCAATTTATTCCGTAAGGGGAGCGCTTTCGCTATCTCCATCTTGCGCCAGGCGCCGGATATCGGACGATTTGGTGGTTTTCGCACCGAGATCCATTATTTTACGGGCAGTTACGCAGAGATTGCCGGGACCTTCAGCCATGCGACGGCGGGCGCGGGTGTAGGCGTCGGAAGCGGCCGTGAGGTGGCGGTCGATATTGTCGAGGTCTGCGGTAAAATTAGCGAATTTGTCGAGCATGGTTCCGCTCAGACGCGCAATCTCCTGCACGTTACGGGTGATGGTATCCTGTTTCCATAGCTGTTCGAGCATCCGCAGGATGGCTATGAGGTGGGTGGGGGAGGATATGAGCACCCGTTTGCGGTATGCCTCCTCCCATAATTCCGGAGCGTGGCGCATCATGGCGAAGTATGCGCCCTCGTTCGGTATGAACATTATCACGAAATCGAGCCTCTTTTCACCGACAAGATCCTGATAGCGTTTGTCGGCAAGTTCCGCTATATGTCTGCGTACTGAAAGTATATGACGCCTTATCGCATCCTCCTCTTCCTGAGATCCTGACGGATGGGCGATACTGTCGGCGTAGGCTGTAAGTGATACTTTCGAGTCTATCACTACGCAGCGCTCGTCCGGGTAATATACAATCACGTCGGGACGAAGCTGGCGGCCGGTTTCAGCGGCGATTCGCGTACCGTCGGTGTTGGTGGTCGCCTGGGTCTCAAAGTGAATACCCTTTTTCAACCCTGACATTTCAAGCAGCCGTTCAAGAATCATCTCTCCCCAGTCACCCTGAATTTTCGAATCCCCTTTCAGCGCGCGTGTCAGCTCCTGCGCTTCCTGTCCGAGATTCGCATTAAGTTCTATGAGACGTCGCAGCTCGTTGCGCAGCGAGAACCGCTCTTTCGCTTCGGTAACGTAAGCGTTGTCAACGGCAGCCCTGAAGCCTGCTATATCGGCTTTTAGTGGGGCGATTATCTCACGCAACCGCTCTTCGGAGCTCTGTTTGAACCGTGAGGTATGTGCATCGAATATTTCAGCTGCGAGATTGCGGAAACGTTCCTCTTCTGCGCGTCGTCCGCTTTCGAGAGCTGAGGCAGAGGCTGCGAGGCGCTCGCGCAGAGCGGTATTCTCTATTTCGAGCTGTGTGCGGCGGCGGTCCGATGCCGACAGGCGCCTGGAAAGAACAGCAATGATGATGGCAAAAGCTATGATTAGAGTTCCGGCAAGTATGATGAAGGCTGTCATTATAATCGGTCGGTCCCGTAGGGCGTGTGAAAATTATGCAAAAAATGTCTGTAGATATGTAAGTATGTTTGGGCTCAAACCACTAACTTTGCAAAGATACTAAAAATCGGTAAATTTATTTCTGCCGACAATTTTTTAATATATGTCGCCTGCTGGCGCTTACTATAGGATAAGAGTATGAATATCAGATTGCTGAGGGGTCTATTGCCTGGATTGGTTGTGGCTGTGGGGCTAACATTTGGAGCATGTCACCGCGAGCAGAACGAGCTCGCGCATCATCACCATCACCACGGTGCGGAAGCTGCTGAACATGAAGGTCACGATCATGACCATGCCCACCACGAAGGCGAGGAACATCATCACGATGAAGATGGTGAGGATCACGATGAACATGAGCGCGAGGCTGGCTCCCATAGTCATGAAGGTGAGATTATGCTGTCTCCTGAGAAGGCACGGAAGCTCGGCGTTATTGTGACTGAAATCACTCCTGGATCTTTTGAGGAGGTTGTTACGGTAAGCGGTGAGCTCACTGCAGCCCCTTCGGCACAGTCAACGGTTACAGCCCGATCAGCCGGTATAGTGACGTTATCGGATGCTGCAACTCCTGGCTCCGTTGTTAGACAAGGGCAGTCCATAGCCAGCATCTCCGGTAAAGGTATGGCCGGTGGCGACAGCAATGAGGCTTCTGCAGTTGCGCTGGCTGCCGCAAAGCGTGAGCTTGACAGGCTCACCCCTTTGCATAAAGATGGAATAGTATCCACCCGCGACTATAATGCGGCGCTACAGGCTTATGAAAGTGCCAAAGCTGCTGTCGGAAACAGTAATGGGACGGCAGGAAGTGCGGCTGTCGCACCGACATCTGGCACACTGACGGCCCTTCTGGTGTCGCAGGGGCAGTATGTCGACGCCGGTACCCCTATCGCACAGATCTCGGCCTCGTCCGATCTCAATTTGTGTGCAAGCCTTCCGGAGCGTATGATCCGCTTTCTTCCGCAGGTGAAGGGCGCGAAATTCCGCACGGCATATTCCGATGTCGTTTACGATATCGCTGATTTTAACGGGCGGCGCACTGCCCAGGGAGCCACTACGGTTGCCGACAAAGGTTATTTCCCTGTATATTTCACTCTTGCCAACGATGGTTCTCTCTCTTCAGGCTCGTTCTGCGAGGTATATCTGACCGGTGCCGAACGCGAAGGGGTCATATCAGTGCCGGTAGCCGCCATAAGTGAGCAGCAAGGGAAATTCTTTGTGTATGTTCAGGAACATGACGACGCTTACGAGAAGCGTCCGGTAACCCTCGGAGCCGATGCCGGCGACCGTGTGGAAGTTGTCGCCGGACTACAGCCAGGGGATAAGGTCGTTACCGACGGTGTCACTTTCGTGCGTCTGGCAGAAACATCCGGCGCGATTCCCGAAGGACATAGCCATAGCCACTGATGTAAGTGATAACGAGTAATATAGCAAGTGGAGTATGCTGAATAAGATTATACATTTTTCGCTATATAACCGCATTGTGGTGCTGATACTCTCAGGGCTTATCCTGCTCGGGGGAGTGGTGGCGCTGATGCGATCGGAGATTGATATTTTCCCCGACCTTAATGCGCCGACGGTAGTAATTATGACCGAGGCACCTGGGCTGGCTCCGGAAGAGGTTGAGAAACTGGTGAGTTTCCCGGTAGAGACCGCGGTAAACGGAGCCACAGGCGTAAGGCGTGTGCGCTCGTCGTCTGCTACAGGTTTTTCAGTAGTCTGGGTTGAGTTCGACTGGGATACGGATGTGTATGTGGCGCGCCAGATTGTAAACGAAAAGATCGCATCGGTGGCAGAGGCTCTGCCACCGGGAGTAAATGCTCCTGTGCTCGGACCGCAGTCGTCGATTCTTGGTGAGATTATGATTATCGGCATGACGATCGATCATGCCGCTGCCGATTCGCTCGCTCATGCGGGTGAGACTCCGACCGATATGAGTCGTCTGCGTTCCATCGCCGACCGCGAGGTTCGTCCGCGTCTTCTCTCGATAGGCGGGGTATCTCAGGTTTCTGTTATCGGAGGAGACGTTGCCGAATATCAGATTCTTCTCGATCAGGGGAAGATGCGCTACCACAACATTACTCTGGGCGAGGTTCTTGAGGCGGCTCGTGGACTTAACGAAAATGCAGCCGGAGGAACCCTCTATGAGTATGGCAACGAATATATCATAAAAGGAAGTGTCAACACATCCGATACCGCCGATATAGCCCGCACGGTAGTGAAGGCGGAGCCGGGTATGTCGCCGGTTTTTCTGTCTGACATAGCCCGAGTGGTTCACGGATATAAGGAGCCTAAACTCGGGGTGGCGTCGGTGCGCACGGAGCCTGCTGTGTTGCTGACAGTAACAAAGCAGCCCGCAGTCGGAACTATCGGTCTGACCCACCGCATTGATGAGGAACTGAATACTTTACGCCAGACCCTTCCTGCCGATATCAATGTATACGCCGATATTTTCCGTCAGAGTGAGTTCATATCCAATTCCGTATCGAATCTTCAGGAATCGCTTCTTGAGGGGGCGCTGATGGTTATTGTGGTGCTTTTCTTCTTCCTGATGAATCTCCGAACTACTGTGGTATCGCTTGTGGCTCTACCGATGTCGATACTGATCACGGTGCTTATTCTGCGCGGAATGAATGTGAGCATCAACACCATGACCCTCGGCGGTATCGCCATAGCAATAGGATCGCTGGTGGACGATGCCATTGTGGATGTGGAGAACGTTTATCGCCGGTTGCGCGAGAACAGTAAACTTCCCGCCGACCGGCGCCTCCCGGTGGTAGAGGTCGTTTACAGCGCTTCACGCGAAGTGCGCATGCCTATATTCAACTCATCGTTGATAATCGTGGCAAGTTTCCTTCCGCTCTTCTTTCTCCAGGGGATGGAGGGACGCATGCTCATTCCTCTCGGAGTGGCGTTCATTGTGGCGCTTGCGGCTTCCACGATCGTCGCTCTTACCCTCACTCCCGTTCTTTGCTCGCTGATGCTCGGTAGCCGTCGTGCAACCGGCAAGCTCGACCGTGAGCCGTGGATCACACGCCACATGAAAGTCGCCTATGGGCGCGCGCTGGGATGGTGCATGAACCATGGCCGCATGGTTCTCTCTGTTGTCGGAGTTCTGTTCGTTGTGTCGATGATACTGTTCTTCACTCTCGGACGCAGCTTCCTGCCCCCCTTCAACGAAGGTTCCATGACTATTAATCTTGCCACTCTGCCGGGTATATCGCTCGACGAAAGCGATAAAATCGGGCGCATGGCGGAACAGATTATCCTTGAAACTCCCGAGGTGCTTACCGTTGCACGCAAAACCGGGCGTGCCGAGCTTGACGAGCATTCGCAGGGGGTAAACGGATCTGAAATCGAGGCTCCATACCGCCTCAAGGGTCGCTCGCGCAACGAGATGGTGCGCGATCTCCGCGCCCGCCTGTCGGAAATTCCAGGCATCAGTCTTGAAATCGGTCAGCCCATTTCTCACCGCATGGACGCCATGCTCTCGGGCACTGAGGCGCAGATTGCCATTAAGCTGTTCGGTTCGGACCTGAACACTCTTTTCGCCACAGGTCAGCAAATTAAGCAGATTGTAAGCGAGGTGCCCGGCATCACTGATGCCAACATCGAGCAGCAGATTGAGCGGCCGCAACTTCATATCAAACCCCGCCGCGACATGCTTGCCCGATATGGCATCACTCTCGGACAGTTTACCGAGTTTATTGATGTGGCATTGGCAGGGGAGGCTGTTTCGCAAGTCTACGACAACGGGCTCCCTTATGACATTACTGTCAAGTTTGACCGCGCATCCCGAAGCACGATGAAGGATATCGCCGAACTGATGATCGATTCCAATGCTGGAAAAATTCCGTTGTCGTATGTGGCAGAGATTGTTTCCTCTACCGGACCGAATACCATCAATCGCGAGAATGTGAACCGCCGTCTGGTAATTTCTGCCAATGTCGACGGCCGCGACCTTCGTGGGGCTGTCAACGATATCCAGAGACGGGTTTCGGAAGAGATTACGCTGCCTGAAGGTTACTACCTGAGTTACGGCGGTCAGTTCGAGAGTGAGGCGGAGGCCTCGCGAACGCTCGGACTTACCTCCATCCTTGCGCTGTTCATAATCTTTATGCTCGTTTACGGCGAATTCCGCAGTGTGCCTCAGTCGTTGGTTATTCTTATCAACATGCCGTTGGCAATGATCGGAGGTGTGCTCATTCTTGTCTTCACAGGGGGTGAACTCAATATTCCTGCCATCATCGGTTTCATATCCCTGCTGGGTATCGCCACCCGCAACGGAATGCTCCTCATCTCCCATTACAACCAGCTTGAGAGCGATGGTGTCGGTCTCGCCGACCGCATTGCGCGCGGTTCCGCCGACCGCCTCACACCGATTATCATGACGGCGCTCACGTCGGCTCTGGCGCTTCTGCCGCTGGCGCTTCGCAGTACCGTGCCTGGTAACGAGATCCAGAGCCCGCTTGCTGTTGTGATATTGGGCGGACTGGTATCATCTACTGTGTTGAACGTATTTGTTGTTCCTATTCTTTACCGCTACGTATGCCGTAAGGCGGAAAAACGGGTAAGTAAGTCGTGAAAATCATTATGAGATATATTAAGCTTAGATATAGCGTGGTTGCAATCGCGGTTGCTGTAACATGTAACGTCGCAGCAGCTCAGAACCCTGATAACTCCGATTTCTATTCCACGCCGTTCTACGGACTGGTAAGTCAGATTGCCACAGGCAATTCCTTGGCGATGGCGGCTCAGTCGCGTGCGGAGGCTGAAACCGAAAGCGCACGTGCAGCCAATGCCCTGGAGAATCCTGAGATAGAGTTTGAGCGCCTCTGGAGCGCTGGACCGGCCGACGATAAGTGGAATGCCGGGATATCGCAGTCGTTCGACTGGCCCGGGGCATATCGTGCCCGTTCGCGTGCTGCCGGCAAAATAGAGCTTGCACAGCGTGAAAGCATCCTCTCAACCTATCGCGAACTCACACAGAAGGCTGCTGAGCTCGGTGTTGAGATCATCGCAGCCAACCGCAGGATAGCGCTCCTTGAGGAGATGCATAACTCCATGACGCGCTTGCGCGAGAAGTATGAGCGCGCATGGGAACTCGGAGAGACAACCATTCTTGACCTCAACAAGATAAAGATCGAGGAGATCCGGTCGGCGTCGGAACTGGAACAGGCGCGCATCGAGCGGTCACAGCTTGCCGCCGAACTCTCGGCTTTCGGTTCAGATTCGCATGCCCTGGACGCGATGCTTGCCATGACCGATTTCCCCTATCTACCCCCGCTCAGGGAGCGCGGCTATTATCTTGAACAGGCCGTGACAGACTCACCCGATCTGCGCTATGCCGCCGCCATGGCAGCTGCAGAAGCGGAGAATGCCAAAGTCGCCGCCATGGAGCGTTACCCCGGTTTCCGGCTCGGTTATGTTCACGCTTTCGAAGAGGGCACGCACTTCAACGGCTTGTCAGTCGGCTTGTCATTGCCCATATATTCGCGCAGGCATGCGGTCAACTCAGCCCGGTATCTCGCTGAGGCGGCGCAGTTTGAAAATTCAGTTGCAAGAATTGAACTTGAAAGCAACGTAGCCGCAGACTACGCCTCGGCTGAGAAACTTCACCGTCAGATGGAGCAATATGCGCCATTGGTTGAGAATGTCAACAATCTCGCTCTGCTCCGCAAGGCGCTCGACGGCGGAGAGATGTCGCTGCTCGACTATCTCCAGGAAACAAACTACTTCCTCGCCGCCCGCACCGATTACCTCACCCTCAACCGCGACTACCTCCTCGCCGCCATCCGCCTCACCCTCCTCGACTTCTCCGGCTCAATGTAAAAATATGCTCTAGAAAAAGCGGCTCCCGAAGTATAGGCGCAAAGTATATCTGTATATGCAGTTATCTGCGTCATTAATCGGGCTCCCTCTCTGTGCGGTATTTGAGAAGAACAACCGTTTTACATACTAATCGTGTTGTATACTTAATGATATCGTAATCCAGCTAAATTATATGGTCCTCCGGCTTAATGCTATCGCCTCTTGATTTAATGCTATCCCTATCCGATTAATAATCTCAATATTTAATGATATCTCTATCAGATTAATGAGTGCGTTATCTGGGCACCGTAGGTGCCCGGCGAATATAGCCCACTGCAAGCGCTCCTTTGGGAGTGCGCTGCTGTGGGTATTAGTTTCAGGAGGTGCCGATGCGCTCCGTATTTGCCGCTTGTTGTCTGCTTCTCTAATCTGTGTTTAATCTATTTCAAGAATGAATTGTTACAATATCAGGGATATTTACTATATTTGCAACTGAAAAATCAAAGCGCATTTAGCTGATGAATGACAAGGTAACATATTGGGTTGAGATGTCGGATTACGATTTCGAAACCGCTCTCGCCATGCTTGAAACCAGGCGATACCTGTATGTAGGCTTCATGTGTCACCAAGTTATTGAGAAGATTCTAAAGGCATATTGGAGTAAGATTTCCAAGGAACCTCCATTGAAAATTCATAGTTTGTCGCGTTTAGCTGAAAAGACTGAACTTGACGAGGATATGACCGAGGAGCAACTTGATTTCATTGACGCGCTTGAGCCTCTAAACATAGAGGCCCGTTATCCCTCATATAAGGAGCGATTGATGAAAAGCCTTAATGCCGAACGCTGTAGAGAGATTCTTAAACAAACCAATGAATTGAGAATATGGATAAAGAGCAAGCTATAAAATTGGCACAACGATATAAAGCCGCAGTTGCTGAGCGATTGCCATTAAAGGCTCTTTACCTTTATGGCTCATTCAGCAAAGGCACTTATCACCCAGACAGCGATATTGATATTGCAGTAGTGGTAGATAAATTGAATGATGATTACTTTGCTGACACCCCTCTGCTGTGGAAGCTGAAACGCAAGATAAGCAATCTTATAGAACCTGTCCTGCTTATAGAGGATATGAGGAATCCGCTCTATTCGGATATTATCAAAACGGGAATATTGATATAATATCAGATTTGAACTGCTCGACGCTTCCTACTGCTCTCGGCGCCGTAGGTGTCCGGTGAATATAGCCCACAGCAAGCGCTCCTTTGGAGTGCGCTGCTGTGGGTTTTTGTTTAAAGAGGTGCCCGAGGCGCTCCGTAGGAGTGCTACAACTTCAGGCTTGGTAAATTATAATATGACTTTTCGTCATAATTATTTCTATGTGGATATAAATCAATCTGTTGGCGAGAGAAATATTACTGAATACTGATTTAGGCGGAGTATAAATAATGTTTAAAAGCCTAATGATCTAAATTTATACTCCGACATAGCCCCACCAATAACATTTTTTACTATCTTTGCGCTTGATTCCAAAGGCATAGAGTTGGCAGACGGAATCGACAACTTTGTAAAAAAAGGTGTTATTGAAATTTTATCTTCTAAAGTCAAACTTCGCAACTTTGA
>CAZDWY010000024.1:0-33236 GCA_964509345.1 uncultured Alistipes sp. | reverse complement strand
GCATTTTTGGCTGAATCTGAAAAATTCATCCACGGAAGTTTGGCAGTGTCCCCAATTACGAGATCTCTTACAGATGGATAATGTCGTTGCATATATAAGTGATATTCAGTATTATTTACAAAGTTAACGATTTGTATTAACGTATGCAAGAGATAACTATATGACCCAGGACAAAGTGGCATCCGGATATATCTGAGGGCATGCCAGTTTTTTGACATGCCCTCTCACGTTTGTAGTACTGATTTACAAAATTTCAAAAACTATAGATAGTTGCCAAAAACTAAAGCTGGTGATCACGACATGGCTTCGCGGAGGGTCTTGGCTTTCTGAAGCTCTTTTTCAAGCTTCTCCTCAGTCATCTCCTGCTTTAGAGCCTGGCGAATCTCCATTGGGGCGGCTACACGGTCGAGCATGTTCATCATAGCCTGAAGCATGGCTTTGTTGACAACGAGCAGACGGGCACGGTAATCGTCGGTCAATTTGATTTTACCATATTTCTTACGCACGTTGCGGAACTCTATGCTGTTGACAATCTTCTGAAGACCGGCAAGTTCCTCCATGGTATTGATTTCGTTGATACTCTTTACGATGTTCATCATGGCAGCTTCAGCCTTCTCGATTCCTTCATTTGCGAATTCCTCGGTGATCTCGGTTTCAGCGGCGCGGCAGAAAGTGGTTCCTGCGACAACCGCCATCACAATCATTAGGGCGCGGAGCGCTATTGCAACAGTTTTCCTCATAACATATTATTATTTTATCATTCTTGTTAATTAGTTAATTAGCCAATTAAGTAACCGCAAAGTTAACACTCAAAGCCATAACAACCACACAGAGCACCACATTTTCTCATGAATTTTCTGAAATAAAAGTATGCAGATCCTTACGCTCCTCAGAAATCAACAAAAGGGTATCTGACAGCCGGAGACGTGTTGCACCGACTGGCACAAGATACCGGTCGTCGCGCTTTATCATTACCACGAGGGTATTGGGAGGGAGCGAGATGTCGGCAAGACACTCCCCTGCCGTCAACAGTTTGGCTGTGACAGGCATCTCGCTCATGGCAGCGGTAATCTCATCGGGAAGATGCATATTGAATTCTTTTTCGCGCACCGGCTCCTTGAGGTGCAATAGACGCGCCATTGAGTTAACCGTAGTGCCTTGTACGAGCAATGACAGGATAGTGATGAAGAATACCATGTTGAACATCAATCGCGCGTGTAATACCTCCGGAGAGGTCAATGCATACGTGGCGAAAATGATCGGTACAGCTCCGCGCAGTCCGACCCAGGCAATGTAACTGCGGGCTTTTAAAGAAAATTTCCGGAAGGGAATCAGACAGAAGAACACCGCGACAGGACGCGCTACAAGAATCATGAACACGCCTAACGCCAGACCAGGAATCACCACATGAGCCTCGGCGAGTTCCCGCGGATTAACCAACAGACCGAGCGACAGGAACATCACGATCTGAACCAACCATGTGAATCCTCCGAAGAATGTTGTGATAGTCCGCTTCAGGGCAAGTTTGCTGTTGCCTACATACAAGCCGGCTATGTAGACCGCAAGATAACTGTTACCTCCGATAAGCTCGGTAAGCGAGAACGCGAAAAACACGCAAGCAATCATCATCACCGGATAAAGGAACTCATTGTTCACCCTGAGATTATTGATAACCTTCACTGCCATATATCCTACCACCAGACCTCCGGCAGCACCGATGACAAGCTGAACTGCAAGCATCCCAATTGAATGCCATATAACTCCGGCGGTAATTGCCGCACCGCTTTCTATTATGTCTATAAGAATTATCACGAGCAGATAAGCCATAGGGTCGTTACTTCCGCTTTCAAGCTCGAGAGTTGGACGCAGATTCTCTTTCAGCCCCGTTCGCGAGCTACTTAAAATGGAAAATACCGAGGCTGAATCAGTCGACGACATTATCGCTGCCAGGAGCAGGGACTCTGTCCACCCGAATCCGAACTCAGGCGCAACCGCTTCGAATGTATAATAGATAAATGCCCCGGAGAGCGCAGTTGTGAGCAACACACCAAGGGTGGCAAGTGTCAGACCGGCTCCCAGAACCGGACGTATGTCTCGGAACTTAGTATCGACACCACCGGAAAAGAGGATTATACTCAACGACACCATGCCTATAAGCTGAACAGCCTCGGCACTGTCGAAATGGATACCGAAGCCATCTACCCCGGCTATCATTCCCACTCCGAGAAAAAGCAACAGAGCGGGCATACCGAAACGGCTTCCCGCCTTTCCGACAAGCACACTGAGCGACAGCAATACTGCCATCACGAGCATTATATTATTTGCAGTAATTTCCAAAACTATCGAATTGCGATTAAAAGAATTATAACATTTCTCCAATCCATCTCAGGGAGCGTGGCAGCATCTGCGACTTTTCTATGTCAAAGTTACAAATATTTTCCGGAAATGAATTAAAACGGAGTAATGAACCAACTTTATGGTATCTTCGCTTGTTAAAAGTCTATAACAACGTTTAACAAACAGTTTCAACTATGATCCGCAAATTCATCACATTAGCTGTAGGCACGGTAGTAGCTGCCGGGGCATCTGCAGAAAACAGAAGTCTTGTCGATAACCATACAGACTCACTCATCAATACCTCCAGAGTAATCAATATGGAAAATGACGGACAGCGCGTAATCCGCCTTGACAATTCCGAAACCGCAATCGAGCGTGATTCGATACGCGGACTTCTTGAAACTTTCTATTACGACCAGTTCCGCCACTCGCAGGATCCTGACGCTCCTACTTTCCTCTTCATGAGTAAAAATCCCGGGATGCTGATGGGCATAGGTGGAGTTGTGCGCATGCGTGGATGGTATGACTGGGGTGGAGCCATGCCGGGCAACGGTTTCGCGCCTTATAACATTCCTATTAACGAGAATCCCACTAACACACGCCATTTCGGAACAACACCTTCCGGAACAGCCCTCTATTTCCAGATGATCGGACGGAGCAAACTGGGGACTTACCGCCTTTATGTCGAAGCAAACTTCGAGGGATACGGCGGAAAGGGTTTCGAGCTCAAGAAAGCCTACGCGACATTGGGTGCATGGACCGTTGGTTACGCAACCTCAACCTTCGCCGACCCTATTGCGATAGCACCAAGCGTAGACGCGCAGGGAGCGACCAACAAGCTGTCGCATACCGACGTACTCGTCCGCTACATGCCCCGGATTTCAAAACACTGGACCGCAGCCGTATCGCTCGAAACACCTTCTACACAGATAGATGTAAGCAAAGGTATGACAGCCACGACTTCAGGGTGGCTTCCGGATGCCGCCGCGTTCATACAATATCAGTGGGGTAATAACGAGCATGTGCGTCTCGCCGGTATTGTGCGCCAGCTCGGATACCGCGACCTGATTACAGAGAAGAACCATAATCTCGCCGGCTGGGGTCTGCAACTCAGCTCCATGGCCCATCCCATTACCAATGTGACGACATATGTGACCGTGAACTACGGCGAAGGCTACGCTGGGCTGATCAACGATATGGCTGCCGGGAAGTACGATCTTGTGGCTAATCCCGACAAACCGGGCGAACTCTATGCCCCGCGAGCCTACGGCTACAGCCTCGGAGCACAGTACAATTTCTCTGAAAAGGTGTTCATGAGCGCAAATTTCAGCCAGACCCGCTACCTACCCTCCCACGAAGTTGATGGAAGCGAATACAAATACGGCTGGTGCGCCGATGTCAATGTATTCTGGAACGTATGGTCGCGCCTGCAGCTCGGTGCAGAGGTGGATTTAGGCATGCGCAAAAACATGAACGGCGATCACCGCTACGCACGCCGTGCCGGCCTGATGTGTCAGTTCTCCTTCTGATCTTACTTTATCTTACTGCAACTTTTCGTGAAATGCCTGCGGCGGATACCACATATATCCCTGCGGGCATTTCGCTAATAGCATAATGGATTTAGTTAAAGTCATCGGTTTCCATATGAGTGTATCTTGCTTTTTGAGGCTGTTGCTCTGTCAGCGTGGTATCAGCTTTTTGCAGTTCGGAAGAAAATGAGTAACTTTGCCGCTGTTCAACTAAAAAGTGCTACTACGACATGGCAGAAACATACGCTCCCGACACCCGGGTCACCATAGGAAAGTTAAATCTGAAAAATCCGGTGCTGACCGCTTCGGGAACCTTCGGATATGGCGAGGAATTCGCCGATTTCATGGATCTTGGCGCGATAGGCGGCTTCATTGTGAAAGGCACAACCCTTAACCATCGCGAAGGCAATCCATATCCGCGCATGGTTGAGACGCCCTCGGGAATGCTCAATGCCGTAGGACTTCAGAATAAAGGTGTCGACTATTTCATCGACCATATATATCCACGTGTGATCAACTATGGTTCAGAGGCAATCGTGAACGTTTCCGGTGCTTCAGTCGCTGATTATGTTGAAGTATGCCGCAGACTTAAGCAACGCGCTCCAGAAATTAAAGCCGTAGAGGTGAATATCTCGTGCCCCAATGTAAAACAGGGCGGAATGGCTTTCGGGACTACATGTGAGGGAGCAGCCGAAGTAACTCGTGCGGTTCGCGAGGCGTGGGATGGCACATTGATCGTTAAGCTCTCCCCAAATGTCACCGACATAGTTTCAATAGCCCGTGCAGTGGAGGATGAGGGAGCCGACTCAGTTTCGCTTATCAACACACTGCTCGGTATGGCAATCGATGTGGAGCGCCGTCGCCCGTATTTGTCGACTATCACCGGCGGTCTGTCGGGACCTGCTGTGCGCCCCGTTGCAGTGAGAATGGTCTGGCAGGTTGCAAAGGCTGTAAAGATACCTGTAATCGGTCTGGGCGGAATAATGAATGGTCGCGATGCCCTTGAATTCATTATGGCTGGAGCTACTGCCGTTGAGGTTGGAACTGCCAACTTCATCGATCCTGCTGCTCCTCAACACATAGCTAATGAAATAGAGGCATACATGCGTCGCCATAATATTGCTTCGCTATCCGAAATACGCGGCATCATCTGATCTGACAGTTTTAATCTTACAAAAAATAAAACAGGCGCTGTGTCGTTATCTTTTTTTTGACACAGCGCCTGCTTTATATTTCTGTACGTTTTTTAATTAGTTACTGGTTGAAAATCAATTATTAATTTGGATCGTAAATATGACTGCACTCTATGCAGTACCATTCGATCAGATGTCTTAAACTGTGTAACATAACGGATAGATGTTTAGTATTATACTACAACATCTGAAACCGCCGATATGTTTAACAGCTATGTTGTCCAACACATTCTTTCGCATCTCATCCGGCAACCGGAAATGTTTGGATCACCGTGTGAGAACGATATTGTTTTCTGCCGCAATACGACGCATGTTCAGCACCGCATAACGCATACGGCCAAGAGCCGTATTGATGCTCACGCCTGTAGCCTCGGCAATCTCTTTGAAACTCATATCGCGATAGAAGCGCATCTCAAGCACTTCACGCTGAGATTCAGGAAGAGCTTCCATTATCCGGCGCACATCAGTGTTGATCTGACCGGTAACAAGCATGTCCTCTATATTGTCATCGCTAAAATCACGACGGTTGAGCAGATCGGTCTCCTCTCGGTCGACTGATACTGTATTTTCGCTTTTTTCCTGACGGAAATAGTCGATAATCAGATTGTGCGCAATGCGGGTGAGCCACGCCGAAAACTTGCCGCTATCGGTATAGCGCCCTTGTTTGATTGTCATGATGGCTTTGACGAAGGTCTCCTGGAAGATGTCGTCAGCCACATCTTTGTTCTTGATTATGTTTAGAATGTAGTTGAACACACGGTTTTGATGGCGACGCAGCAGGGTATCGAAAGCCTGATTGTCACCCTTGGCATAAGCCTTGACCAACTGTTCGTCGGTAAGCCGGGAAATGTTCTGCATTGTTTGTGTGATTTAAAGATTAAGTAGAAGTTCGAGCTATAGGCAAATAACTTTTAGTTAAACGTTTGTGAGTTGATAATCTTAACTTTACTTTCTCAGCCTTCAAGACTGAATACATATCCTTTGTTCTTTACTAATGCAAAGTTAGCTATAATTCCGGATATATACAAGTATCATGGAAGAGAATTTACATTTTTTACGACATTTCCACACAATATTCAGCTCCGTTAAACGTTTTACTCTCCTCTTGCATAAGAACTAAACCATTTTTCACACATATTACGCACGCGAACAGGCGTAAATCACATAAAAAACATTCCACCTTCATAATAAACCGACATTGACAGCGTTATTAAGATGAGCCTACAACAGTGACGGCTCACCAAAACAAGACCAACACCACGTTCATCACAACAAGTATGCCTATGAAAAATGTCTCTACTCCGTTAAAAACAGCCGGTATGACAGCAAAAGACGAGAACCACAGCCGAAATCCGGCACCGAAAAGATCAACATTATTAATGTTGCGTCAGTTTGCAAGAACCTATTCCTGCGCCTCTACTCTCCCTCCGGCGCTCGGAAGCTTCATCGCCAACTGATATAAGCCCTACAGCCCCTCAGGATTAATTTCCTGAGGGCTTTTAACTCTGAAAACAGGTAGATTTGTCCATAAAATTTGTTAGATTGGACTACATTATCTATCTTTGAATCAGAAACTGTTTTCTTCGGGATACCAGAAGGCATGACAAGGCTTCCCCTTCAGTACATGCTTTCCCCGAGCGAACGCCAAGCCTTAATGTAACATCAGATGACAGAGAAAAAAATAATGAAACAACGAATGCTGACAGCAATAGCCGCTGCAATCTTTACCCTATCGGCTATAGCTGTACCGGCGAAGCCGGGCAAAAGGATCTTCACCCAAAGCGACGGCTCCACTATTACCGTGGAGCTGAAAGGTGACGAACATTTCCATACATACGTCACCGCAGACGGGCTTACAGTAGGGCGTCTGGATCACACCGGAGACTTCCATTACCTTACTCCTGAAGGATTATCGGAAGTGATGGCGCACAACCCCGGAGCACGTACGCAGCATGAAGCGGAATTTCTTAGACTCAATGCCGAATCGCTTGATATAAGAAAAGTTGCATCCTCGCGCCTCAATCTCTCCGACTTCCGACGCCGCTCGGTTATGAGCGCCGGCATAAAAGCTGCAGCCGCTCTTCAGAAAGCCCAGCCCCAGGTTCCCAATAACGGCGAGGCACGTATCCCGGTCATCCTATTGTGTTACAAGGATATGGATTTCCGCGACGGGGAGAACGCCAAGGAAACATTCAATGAATTTTTCAATGGTGAAACCGTAAGCGCCCGCCAGTACTTCATTGATCAGAGCAACGGTAAATACCGCCCGCAATTCGACATCTACGGTCCCTTCAAAGCTACCGGCAACCGCGCTACTTACGGCGGCAATGACCGGTATGGCAACGACAAAGGAGCTGGCAGACTGGTTGCCGAAGGATGCACCGCATTAAATTCAGAGATAGATTTCAGTATATACGACAACGATGGCGACGGCATTTGCGACGTAGTTGTCGGACTCTACGCCGGTGTAGGCGAAGCATCTTACGATGATGACGATGCCATATGGCCACACCAATGGGAACTATCGGCATCAGAATTCGGACGCTCACTTTTCTTCGACGGTGTGACCATCGACAAATATGCTGTATTCAATGAGCTTTCGGGAACCAATACCAACAATATTGACGGCATCGGAACCGTTTGCCACGAATTCTCCCACTGCCTCGGTCTGCCGGACTTCTACGAGACCACCTATACTTTCGGCTATTACGGTATGGGTAACTGGTCGCTGATGTGTGGCGGCTGCTATAACAACGACGGATATACCCCCATCGGTTACAGCGCATATGAAAAGGAATTCATGGGGTGGATCACTATTGATGAAGCGACCCCTAACACTCATTACACCCTTCCTGTAATGAATCAGGGCGACGAAGCTACAGATATAGCGATCAAAGCCACCTCCGACCGCGACCCGAACGAATACTTCATATTCGAAGCACGTAAGCGCCAGGGATGGGATGAATACATGCCGGCCGACGGCATGCTCATAACCCACGTAACATTCAACCAGGAGGCATGGGACAACAACACTGTAAACAATTCCACACCTCAACGCATGTGTCCCGTGCCGGCAGATAACCGTCTCAACACAAGCAGCGAGAGCGGCGACCTATGGCCAGGTATCGGAAACACTGCAACTTCGTTTACGGACACCTCCCGTCCGGCAGCCTCACTCAACGGAGGCGGAATGTTATCGAAACCGCTTACTGAAATCACCCTTAACGACGATGGCACCGTATCATTCATGTATATGAAAGGTGCGCTCAGACCACTTTCTGTTCCAGTAATTTGCGAGCATACAGTCAACACCAATACAAGCTTCACAGCGAACTGGACCCACGACGATGCGCCCGACGATGTAACCTATACAATCGAGCTCACCCCCCACCTTGATGTCCAGGAAATCCTGTGCACAACATTTGGCGAAGAGCTCCAAGGAGGGTGGGAACTTGAACAGTACAATTACACAGCCACATGGGATGTAATCTACGACTGTTTCAAGATAGGCTCGTCAAAAAACAAAGGGGGTATAATATCGCCCACATTCGACGCCGGAACAGAAAATATGCTTTCTGTCGTGATAGAAGCGGCAAGCTATGGAAGCGACAACTCAACTATAGTTGTCAAGACTGTAGATCAAAGCGGGAAAACCATTTCCGAGAAACAGCAGCAACTCGATGCATCTTTCGGAGTATACACATTCCTGCTCGACTGCAACCCAGGCGAAGCCACACGCCTTGTTATCTCCACTGCCGCCGCTAAAAACCGTATACTCCTGCGCTACGCCAACATATACTCCGGCGACGCTTCATCGATGTTCGACGGCACTACGGTGCGTATCCGTCGTGCTGAAATCGACAACGAACGGATCACAGTCACCGACATCACAGGCAACAGCTATACATTTGATGATCTAAAGCCTGGCGAACGTTATGATTACCGTATAAAAGCCGTAGCGCTTAACACCGAAGAATACTCCGACAGCGAATGGAGCATGCGCAGCACCGTTGATCTCAGCACAGCAGGTGTGGAGAACGTTGCCATTACTCCAGGAACCAACGCTGACACACCGGCTGAATATTTCACCTTACAAGGTATCCGCGTAGACAGCCGTCAGCTAACACCGGGTGTATATGTAGTGCGCCGCGGAAACAGCGTGACCAAGACTGTAATCCGCTGACCATATTCCTAAAACATTTTCTACCATCAATAGCAGCGAAGGTTCCATGAAGCGGAGCCTTCGCTGCCGTTTTATTTGTGAGCATCAGGATTTTTGCATAATTTTGCACAAACAACCGATTACAAGAAAAAATGAACGACTATATAGAACTGAGGATCGATGTGAACCAGTCACCCACATCCGATGGCTCCCCTGCGATGGAAACCGTGACCGATGTGCTCGCCGCCTTGCTTGCCGAGGAGGGATTCGAAAGTTTCTGCCCGGATGAAAATGGTCTCACAGCGTACATACGTAAGGACCAATATAACTATGATACCATAAAGGAACTGCTCGAAAACCAGCCATTCGAAAACCTGACAACAAACGCTCATGCCGATACAGTTGAAGGTCAAGACTGGAACAGCGAATGGGAAAAGCATTATTTCCAGCCGATAGTCGTTGGCGACAAATGTGTGATCCACAGCTCATTCCACACTGACTTCCCGACATGTGAGCATGATATTGTAATCGACCCTAAAATGGCATTCGGAACCGGTCACCACGCTACCACATCACTGATTATCGAACAACTGCTGAATCTCCCGCTTTCCGGGAAAAGCGTCATTGACATGGGAACAGGAACCGGCATCCTCGCCATCCTTGCAGCCATGCGTGGCGCCTCACCTGTCATAGCCATAGAGATAGATCCCGCAGCCGAGGCCAACGCCCGTGAGAATGTCATCACTAACGGTCATCCTGAAATTGATGTGCGGCTCGGCGACGCTTCACTGCTCCACGGTCTGACCACCGACATCCTTATCGCCAACATCAACCGCAACATAATCACCAACGACATCGCAGCTTATGCAGCAACCCTACGTCCGGGAGCCCTGATGTTACTGAGCGGATTTTACGAGCAGGATATCCCCGTAATTCTCGAGGCAGCCGCTCCGCTTGGGCTTTCAGAACTTACCCATACTGTAAAGGGAGACAACTGGACATGCCTGGTTCTCATATACGCTAAATAAGTAACATTTGAAGAAATCCATCCATATGCTAAGATCCCTACTATGCTGCATGATACTGATGCTTAGCGCCCTTACCATGCAGGGCTCCGAACCGGATATGCAAAAAAGAGATATTCCGGATCCCTTCATCACCGATGGAGCTACGGGCCACTTCACATGGGGAGTGGATGTGGCAAGCGGAGTTGACCTCACTGCGCGCGACATGACAATGCTACACATCGGAGGAGCTTTCGGATACAAAGGTGGAATCATGCAGTTCGCCGGTATCGGCGCATCAATAATAAGCATGATGAACAATTCGTCGCGATGCTATCCGGTCTACGCAATGGCCCGCACATCCTTCTGCCGTTGCTATCAGCCATGTTTTCTGGAAGTTAAAGCTGGCGTATCATTCAACTCAATTCTTGAGCGCCCCCACTCGTCCGACATATACGGATCGGCTGGGGTTGGATTCAATCTTGCACATTCACGCAGCTTCAATTCATATATTCTTCTCAGCGTTATCCTACAGCCGGTAAAGGCATATGACACCACAGATACCCATGTGCCAGGCTACACTCTCGCCTACGCTTCAATCGGAATCGGATGCTCTTTCTAAATTAAAAAATATACAGGCAATCCGCCACCCTCTTGCATAATTTGGTAAAAATCACTACCTTTGCAGTCCGATTATATCCAAAACGGAAAAACCGCCTCCGCCCAAGTGCCTTTGGCCTGGCCTGAAAGCGGCAGGTCGGTGTGTGTAATTAATTATTTATTAAACTTTTAGAAGTGGATACTTTAAGTTACAAAACCCTTACCCCCAATGCACAGAGCATTGAAAAAGAATGGGTGGTAATCGACGCAACCGATCAGGTTCTCGGTCGTCTCTGCTCGCAGGTTGCAAAAATTCTGCGTGGCAAGAACAAGCCCACCTACTCCCCCTTCGTTGAGTGCGGTGACAACGTCATCATCATCAACGCCGACAAGTGCGTGCTCACCGGCAACAAGATGACAGAACGCATCTATCTCAACTATACCGGCTACCCCGGCGGTCAGCGCGAGCTCACCCCCGAAGTGCTGATGAAAAAATCTTACAACAAGCACCTCAAACCCGGCATGCACCCCCTCTACCTCAGAGTGATCAAGGGTATGCTTCCCAAAAACCGTCTCGGCCGCAAGCTCATCAAGAACCTGCACGTGTACAATGGTCCCAACCATCCCCACGAAGCCCAGAACCCAAAAGTGCTTGACCTCAACAAAGTGAAATAATCGCCTAACCCAACGTTGAACAATGGAAACAGTTAATGCAGTAGGCCGCCGTAAAGCAGCCATCGCCCGCGTGATCCTTACCGAAGGCAACGGCGAAATCACTATCAACCACCGCTCGCTCGACAAGTACTTCCCCTCCTCTATTCTCCAGTACATCGTCAAGCAGCCCCTCAAAACCCTTGAAGCCGAAGAGAAATACAACATCCGTGTCAACCTCGACGGCGGCGGCTACAAAGGTCAGGCCGAGGCTCTCCGTCTGGCCATCGCCCGTGCCCTCGTTAAAATCAACCCCGAGGACAAGAAAGCTCTCCGCGCAGAAGGATTCATGACCCGCGACCCACGCGTTGTAGAACGCAAGAAACCAGGTCGTCCCAAAGCACGCAAACGCTTCCAGTTCTCCAAGCGTTAATCTTATTACGCTTAACAGGACAGAAGCCAGCGGCAGTCACACGGCTTGACCCGCGCCACTGTCAGCACATATCACCTCCTCTCCTCAGAGTTTAGTATCTAAATCCCGCGGATGGACCGCGTTCCCTACCCCGGGGTTGTAATTATCCAAAAGAACGTAAACAACTCTTTTACACAAAATGTCTACACCAACATTTGACCAGTTACTCGAAGCAGGTTGCCATTTCGGTCACCTCAAGCGCAAATGGAATCCTGCAATGGCTCCTTACATCTTCATGGAGCGTAACGGTATCCACATCATCGACCTCTATAAGACCGCTGCCAAGCTCGACGAAGCTGCCGCAGCTCTCAAACAGATCGCAAAATCAGGCAAGAAGGTTCTCTTCGTAGCCACAAAAAAACAGGCCAAAGACGTAACCGCTGAAAAAGCTAAATCAGTAGGCATGCCCTACGTGATCGAACGCTGGCCCGGCGGCATGCTCACCAACTTCCCTACTATCCGTAAAGCTGTAAAGAAAATGGCAGCCATCGACAAGATGAAAGCCGACGGCACATTCGATACACTTTCAAAACGCGAGAAACTCCAGGTTCAGCGTCAGCGCGACAAACTCGAGAAAACCCTCGGTTCTATCGCCGACCTCAACCGTCTTCCCTCGGCTCTCTTCGTAGTTGACGTGCTTAAAGAACACATCGCAGTAGCAGAGGCAAACCGTCTGGGTATCCCCGTATTCGCTATGGTCGACACCAACTCCAACCCCTCTGACATTGACTTCGTAATCCCCGCTAACGACGACGCATCCAAGTCGATCGAGCTCATTCTCGACACCGTATGCGCAGCCATGGCCGAAGGTCTCGAAGAACGCAAGGTAGAGAAAATCGACACAAAGGAAGCTGATGCAGAAGGCGCAGCTCCCCGTCGCGAACGTCGTCGCGCAGTTCGTCGCGCCGATGCCGAAGCTCCCGCAGCAGAGGCAGCTGAAGAAGCTCCCGCAGCAGAAACCGCCGCAGAATAATCAATTCTGACGACACAGACGAACACATACATAACATTTCCGTTTTAACACATTTCCGCAACGCCGCCGGACAACGGTCACACCACAGTCCGGCGGCTGAAACGGAAAACAATATCCCCAAAAGAATTATGGCAGTAACAATGGCCGAAATCACCAAGCTTCGCCACCTTACCAGCGCAGGCTTGATGGATTGCAAGAAAGCACTTGCTGAAACCAACGGCGATATCGAGGCAGCTGTAGAGATTCTCCGCAAAAAAGGTCAGGCAGTAGCCGCCAAACGCGAGGATCGCGTAGCAGCCGAGGGTTGCGTTCTCGCAAAGAATGAAGGCAACTTCGCCGCAATCGTAGCTCTCCAGTGCGAAACCGACTTCGTAGCAAAGAATGCCGGCTTCGTAGAACTCACTCAGAAACTTCTCGACCTCGCTGTTGCAAACCGTTGCAAGAGCCTTGACGAACTCAAGGCTGTAGCTGTTGACGGACGTACAGTTGCCGATCTCGTAGTTGAGGAAGGTGGCAAGACCGGTGAAAAAACCGAACTCGGTGCATACGAATACATCGAAGCACCTTCAACAACCTCCTACAACCACCTCGGAAACAAACTCGCCACTATCGTAGGCTTCAACCTCGAAGGTGTCGACTATCAGGTAGGTCGCGATGTTGCCATGCAGGTTGCATCCATGAACCCCGTTGCTGTTGACCGCAACAGCGTTCCTCAGGCAACTATCGACGGCGAGCTAAGCGTAGCTATCGAGAAGACAAAAGAGGAGCAGGTTCGCAAGGCTGTTGAAGCCGCCCTTAAAAAGGCCGGCATCAACCCCAACCTCGTTGACAGCGAAGACCACATTTCGTCAAACATCGCCAAAGGATGGCTCACAGAAGAGGAAGCTACCAAAGCACGTAATATCGCAGCAGAAACAGCAACAGCAAAGGCTGCCAACCTCCCCGAGCAGATGATCCAGAACATTGCTCAAGGTCGTCTTAACAAATTCTTCAAAGAGAATTGCCTTATGGAGCAGGAATTCATCAAAGATGGCAATCTCACCATCGGCAAATATCTCGAAGAGAGCGCAAAAGGTCTTGCAGTAGCAGCCTTCAAGCGCGTTAACCTCAACGAAGACTAATCCAGACAAGTCAGAACAGACCTGCATAATAGAGAGGGCGTGTCAAAAAAACGACACGCCCTCAATTTGTATCCGGATGGCGAGGGTGCAGTAAGAATGGTTCAGATGGCAGTAGCTGAGACTGAGGCTGCTGGGAGCGATCTTGAGATCGTGACCGGAGCCGAATGTCGATAGCGGCGACCCAGATTAGCCATTATGACAAACCCTCTTCTCTCCGGCCATAGATTGAATCAGACCTGTTCGGACGGGTACTAAATTCCACTCCTTAGTTACTTCTCCTGTATTCTCGAACTAATTGTAAAAAGTAGGCGAACACCTCACTAAATTTAAGGCTCCGGATGACCAACAGGTATTCATCAACATCACACCAGTGAGACAAGAGTAATAGAGAAACTAACTATATCAAACATTACAAATTTGTGGTGACACCGGCTAGTCTCCGGCTTGGATCACCACATTTTTCTCCTGTATAGACTTCCACACGGTTCACATGTTACGGTCTGTCAATCGAATGTTTTGGCGAATCATCAAACTCTTGGCCCCCACTGATACTGATATTCCAATGGGCATAAAAAAGAGGCTGCGTCTTTTCTGACACAGCCTCTATCCGTTGAAGGTAAATATCTTATTCTGCAACTACCTCAAAAGGAATCTCAACTGAAACTTCCTTGTGGAGGTTAACTTTTGCAGTATATTTGCCAAGTTCCTTTACCGGTTCCTTCAGCACGATGATACGACGGTCGATGTTGTGACCGAGTTTCTCGAGAGCCTCAGCGATCTGGATATTGTTAACTGAGCCGAAGATAGTGCCGTTAGCGGAAGCTTTAGCGCCGATAGTAAGAGATACATCTGCGAGTGAAGCTGCAACAGCCTCAGCATCAGCCTTAATCTTAGCGAGCTTATGAGCACGCTGACGCTGATTCTCTTCAAGCTGCTTCATGTTGGAAGGATTGGCGATAACTGCTTTGCCCTGGGGGATAAGGTAGTTACGTCCGTAACCGTCCTTAACTTCTACGATATCGTCCTTGTAACCAAGGTTCGAGATATCTTCTTTAAGTATAATTTTCATAATTGGGATGTCTGTGAAAGATTGGTGATTCGGTTCAAATACCGTGATTATTTCATCAAGTCGGTCACGAAGGGAAGAAGAGCGAGGTGACGCGCACGCTTTACAGCCTGAGCAACACGGCGCTGGAACTTCAGCGAGGTACCGGTGATGCGGCGGGGAAGAATCTTACCCTGCTCGTTGAGGAACTTCTTGAGGAATTCGGGATCTTTGTAATCGATGTATTTGATACCGCTGCGTTTGAAACGGCAGTATTTTTTCTTCTTGACATCCACTGACAGCGGAGTGAGGTAACGGATTTCTGATTGAGTCTGTGCCATTGTTTAGTCCTCCTTGGTTTCTACGGTTTCTTCTTTGGGTGCATTGGCTTTGGCTGCCTTGAGGTTGCGACGCTTAGCTGCGTATTCTGCCGCATACTTGTCGTTGCGGAACACGAGGAAGCGGATCACACGCTCATCGCGACGGAAAGCGGTTTCAAGCTTCTTTACCAATGTGGGATCGCCGTCGAATTCAACGAGGGCATAAAAGCCTGTCGACTTTTTCTGGATGGGATAAGCGAGCTTGCGCAGACCCCAGATTTCTTCGTTCACAATAGATGCACCGTTATCGGTGAGCACTTTAGTGAACTTTTCTACCGCTTCCTTCATCTGAGCATCAGACAAAACGGGAGTTAAAATGAAAACGGTTTCGTAGTGGTTCATTTGAAACTTTTGTTTTGAGAAAAATTGTTATTGCTATCGGCTGGGACACAATATGCCCAAACCGGGTGCAAAGTTAGCATTTTTTTTTCTCACTGCCAAATGTTTCAATGTACTTTTGATTTACTTTGCTATTCAAAGTTTTAAATAGAAATTGTGGCACCGGATTATTCACCTTTTGCGCGAAAATTTTCGGAAAAATGAGCTTACTTTGCGCGTTATGCCGAACGCAACCATAGCGATATCGACAAACCGCATCACTGTCTGAAAGCTGTTTACAGCACCTGACACGGCTGCCTCCTCCTTTTTGGTCTGACCGGATAGAGTCATTTTCAACCGTTCCTGGGCAATATCGATTTTCAGACGGTTCACTACACGACGGTAACGGAGTTCTTCAAGAGTATAGCCTCTGAACTCCTTGTGCTTGTTTTTGCGCGCTGACTTCCGGTCTCCCGGCAGTCCGTTACTGAATGCTACGTGTGTTTCTATGATTTCCTCAGGCGTGCGGTAACGGTCTGCTGTAGTGGTACTGTACGAATAGGTCGGGTCACTGACGCTCTGAACTGTATGCTGCTGCGATGTCATAATCTTATTTCGGGGTTTTATGGTCTGTCATTTTTTTTCTCCTTCGCTATGCCCACGGCCGTCGTTATGGTCATGTTCAAAGACGAGACGGCTGACAAAACGAGCTATAGGATCGACTATAAGTGTCTTCCTGAGAAGGGTTACAAGCAGTATGATTACCAAAAACATACCGCAGCATATTGCATAGCACGCCCACTGAGGAAGCAGCAAAGCAAGCAGCTCAACGATAGCTCCAGATAGGAATGCCAATGCAAAAATGCCCAGCACAAGCAGTGTGATGAGCAACACAGCGGAAGAAAACACCACGGTAAGTTTCTCGGATACAGTGAGCTTTACATTGTCGAGGTAAAGCTTTACAATGCGTGTAAGCTGTTCCTTCAGACTTGATATTGTATTAGGTATATTCCCTGACATATTCATAAACAAGCAGTTGCGGGGATATAAATAAACCATGACGGATCATCTGCGCCGCCCGTTTCCCCGACAGTCGTGCGACATGATTGCGTCTGATTGCAAAAAAAATGGTGAAAGACGATAATTGGGGTGTTGCGCCAGTTTCGCCTTCCACCTGAATTTTTCACTCTTAAAAAGTAAGACCAAGGTCTCCATAAAGGAAACATCAGTCGTTTCTGATCTCAGCTGCGATTTCCTCTACAAGCTCTTCAAGCTCTTCCTGCTTAGTGCACTTACATACACCATATTTTTTCAGGAGCTGACGAATCTGACTGCGCATATCCTCACCCTTTTCAGGAGCGAACAGAAGTGCGGCCCCGGCGCCTACGATAGCGCCACCGAGGAATGCATAAAGAATATTAAGTGATCTCATATGATTTCGTTTTTAGTAGTTAATATTAATAAGGGCAGATTATTTCTGAACCTCTTCCTTGAGCTCTTCTACAAGACGATCGAGCTTGGAGCGCTTAACTTTAATACCCTTTGATTCAATAAAATCGGCAATTTCATCGCGAAGGGCATCGCCCTTCTTAGGCGCGAAAAGAAGACCCAGCGAAGCACCTACAAGCGCTCCCCCGACTACTGCGAATACTATATCTAAGTTCTTCATAACTGATATGTTTTTAGTTTATATTTGATGTTTATATTTGTCCTATATCTATACAACAAACTACCGTCATAATAGTTCTGCTGAATTACTTCATATCCACAAATATACCAAAAAAATCTTTAACGATTTCATAATAAACTCCATATTGGCTAACTTTGTAATAAGTTCCGCCAAATGCAATAAGCATGACAGTCACTGTCTATCCGGCGGAGACAATATCTATATGAAAAAGATCTCTGATAAAAACGATACCCAAATAATGAAGACTACCGAGGCAGCCGGCGACGGTGGCGTAATCACCGTGCGGGGAGCGAGGGTCAATAATCTGAAGAATGTCGACATTACTATCCCGCGCGGGAAACTTATAGTAATCACCGGACTGTCCGGATCCGGAAAATCTTCGCTCGCATTCGATACAATTTACGCCGAAGGACAACGTCGCTATGTGGAAAGTCTCTCGGCATATGCCCGCCAGTTTCTCGGCAAAATGCACAAACCTGAGGCTGATTATATAAAAGGATTGCCACCAGCTATCGCCATTGAGCAGAAAGTCAATACCCGTAATCCACGGAGCACTGTAGGGACCTCGACTGAGATATACGACTATCTTCGACTGCTATTCGGCCGTATCGGGCGAACATACTCGCCAATAAGCGGTGAAGAGGTGCGCCGCCATACAGTTACTGATGTGGTTAACACCGCTCTTTCATATCCAGAAGGAACTCGCATAGCGGTTGTAGCTCCCTTACAAATTCCTCAGGGGCGCACATTTACGCAGCACCTTGAGGTATTGAGCCAAGATGGATACTCACGTCTCTACAGCGACGGCAACTTTATCAGCTTTCAGGAAGCATCAGATACCCAACGGACTGACGCGACGGGGGAATACGAACTTCTGATCGATCGCCTTGCCGTGAGCAACGATCAGGATGAGAAATCACGTCTGGCTGACTCGGCCGAAACAGCGTTTTATGAAGGTGCGGATAGTTGCATCCTGGTGGTATGGACCCCTGAAGGGATCCACCGCCACGAGTTCTCAAAACGCTTTGAGGCTGACGGGATCACGTTTCTCGATCCATCCGACCTACTCTTCAATTTCAATAATCCCTATGGTGCCTGTCCGCGATGCGAAGGATTCGGCAAGTGTCTCGGCATTGATGAGCGCCTGGTTGTCCCGAATCCGGCTCTATCGGTCTACGAAGATGCCGTTGCATGCTGGCGAGGCGAAAAGATGGGCGAATGGAAACGCGAGTTCATCAGTATGGCGGCTCGGACTGGGTTCCCAATCCACCGTCCATATTGCGAGCTTACCGATAAAGAAAAAGACCTGCTATGGCACGGAGACTCCGGCTTTAGTGGAATCGACGGTTTCTTCAGAATGGTAGAGCAGAATCAGTATAAGGTACAATACCGCGTGATGATGGCCCGATATCGTGGCAAGACGATTTGTCCAGAGTGTCACGGAAGCCGACTTCGAAAAGAAGCATCATATGTAAAAATCGCAGGCAAGACAATCTCTGATCTCGTGCGGCTTCCGGTTTCGGATCTTCTTGAATGGTTCGGCTCACTTGAGCTTACCGGACACGAAAACGCCGTTGCCCGCCGGCTGCTCACAGAAATAACCAACCGATTGAGATTCCTTGTAGATGTCGGGCTTGAATATCTCACGCTCGACCGCCTGAGTTCCACACTGTCGGGAGGTGAAAGCCAGCGCATAAATCTCGCCACATCGCTGGGCTCGTCGCTGATAGGCTCGCTATATATTCTCGACGAACCAAGCATAGGGCTGCATTCCCGCGACACTCAGAAGCTAATCGGAGTATTGAGGAAACTGCAAAGCATAGGCAATACGGTCATCGTAGTCGAACACGATGAAGAAATCATGGAAGCTGCTGACTGGATTATTGACGTCGGTCCGAAAGCCGGTCGTCTCGGTGGCGAAATAGTGTATGAAGGACCGGTGGAAGGGCTCGACAAAGCAGTAGACAGTTACACTGCCAAATATCTCACCGGACAACTCGAGATTCCGCTCCCCTCTTCAAGGCGCAAATGGAACAGCTATGTGGAAGTGTGCGGTGCAATGGAACATAACCTCAAGAACATCGACGTGCGCTTCCCACTCGGAGTTATTACCGTCGTAACCGGTGTCAGTGGTTCAGGCAAATCGACCCTTGTTCGCGACATCCTGTATCGCGCCCTGCTACGTCAGCTCGGTGAAGCGACTGATGCACCCGGAGCTTTCCGCGAACTCCGTGGCGATATCGGACGCATTGCTGCCGTTGAATTCGTGGATCAGAACCCTATAGGAAAATCTACACGCTCCAACGCAGCCACCTACCTCAAGGCATATGATGAGATCAGACAGCTTTTTGCCGATCAGCAAGGAGCGCGTCAGATGGGCTTCTCACCAGCATATTTTTCATTCAATACTGAAGGAGGAAGATGCGAGGAGTGTAAGGGGGAAGGTTCCATTACCATAGAAATGCAGTTTATGGCCGACATTACCATACCCTGCGAAGCATGCGGAGGAAAACGTTTCAAACGCGATGTTCTCGAGATCGAATACCGGGGAAAGAATATATATGATATTCTCGATATGACCGTAAATCAAGCCATTGAGTTTTTTTCCGAAGCCAGTGGCACTGTCGAGAAGAAGATAGTTCGCCGGCTCAAACCCCTCCAGGATGTAGGGCTCGGATATATTAAGCTCGGTCAGTCGTCATCGACACTCTCCGGAGGAGAAAACCAGCGCGTGAAGCTTGCATACTTCCTCGCAATGGAAAAGCATGAGCCGACAATGTTCATCTTTGACGAACCGACCACAGGACTTCACTTCCACGACATAAACCTGCTGATGGATTCATTCAACCGCCTGATCGCACAAGGGCATACAGTAGTGATAATCGAACATAACATGGACGTTATCAAATGTGCCGACCATATCATCGATCTCGGACCGGAAGGTGGAGCTGCCGGAGGTAATCTTGTAGCATGCGGAACACCCGAAGAAATTGCACGGCATTCTTCGTCACACACCGCACAATATCTTCTCCCGAAACTAAAAAAATCTGACGTACAGGTCCGAACACCTTGATTAGTCTGATTAATCAGCCCCAAATATAAAGATCGATTAGCCAGCCTATAATATAAATAAGTCGCTCCACAGTAAATCTAACTGCGGGGCGACTTATTTATATTACTATTCTCTTAGCGGAGCTTTATCCGATGAAGGCAAACAGAGTGCTCGCCGAGGCTGCTTCCATGATACTGTCATAGAAGAAGCTTACAATACCAAGCCCTACAATGCCGGCAACTGTAATCCAAAGACCCAGACGTTCGCTGCATGCAGAACGGAAAGTAGCGATCTGCGGCTCTTCTGGAGAAATGTACATCGCCTTCACTACAAGCAGATAATAATACAGAGAGATGATGGTATTGATAAGCGCGATAAGTACAAGCACGTATATCGCTACCGAGCCCTGATTGATGGCCGATGTGAATATAAAGAACTTGCTGAAGAAACCTGCAAACGGAGGTATACCAGCGAGCGAGAACATTGCGAGCATCATAGAGCATGCCAGCCAGGGATTGGTTCGCGACAGACCGTTGTAATCCGTCATCTCTACCTTTCCGGTCTGATTCTCTATCGCACCAATTACACCGAACGCTGCGAGGTTAGAGAATATGTAGACAAGAATGTAGTACATCATTGCTGCCAGACCCATTTCGTTGCATCCGACAATACCAAGCATTATATAACCTGCCTGCGAGATCGAGGAGAACGCAAGGAAACGCTTCATATTCTTCTGACGGATGGCGAAGAGGTTGCCCACGGTGATTGTGAGTATAATAAGAGCGTAGAGCATCCATTCCCATACCATAGAATAGAACTGACCGAAGCACTGAACAAGGATCACAAGGAACGCAAAAGCTGCAGCGCCCTTCGATATTACCGACAGATATGAGGTAACCGATGTCGGAGCACCCTGATAAACATCAGCGGTCCAGAGGTGGAACGGCACAAGCGAAAGCTTGAAACCTACACCCGAAATGACGAATGCAAGAGCCACAATGAGCAGAGTGTTGCAGCCGGAGCCAAGCTGAAGCGCTATATCATGGAAATAGAGCGATCCGGACAGACCGTAAACAAACGACAGACCCATCATGAACACAGCCGAAGAGAATACGGCGGTGAGCATATACTTGATAGCTGCTTCATGGCTTTCGTAGCGGTTCTTGTCGAAAGCGACCATCGCAGCCAAAGGAAGCGATGCCGATTCAAGACCAATTACGAACAACAGGAAATGGCGGGCGGAAATCATAAGATACATCCCGAAGAGGGTTACAAGCAGAAGCTCGTAAAACTCGCCACGGCGCATGATCATCAGTTCGCCATTCGCCCATTTGCACGACTGAATAAGCACGATTAGGACACCTACATTGAGGATATTCTTGATCATCGAGCAAACGGAAGTTGTTGAATACATTCCTGCGAAAGCATCTACCGAGCCGCTATTGCCCCAAAGGAAGCTTGCCGCCGTAAAAAGCAGGAACAGTATTGTTGTGAAGCCCGCTGTGGCATCAAGCGCCTTTTTGGGCATGAACGTGTCATAAAGAAATACCAACAGGAAGACTAACAGCAGCCCTATCTCCTGTCGCATTGCAAGAAACTGAGAATAATCCATTTTAATTAACGATTGGGATATTCAACTTAGTTCAGACCGATGGCGCGGAATATTTCCGGGCTGAAGGTGAAACGTATTAACCACTCGAAGAAGTTGGGGAAGCAACCTATGCCAGCCACACACACTATAAGAGTGATGGTTGACAGACGCTCCCACCAAGTAGCATCGGTCAAGGTGAGATGGTGTTCGTCGTAAACCGGACCGAACAGAAGCTTGCCGACAGTGCGCAGTATATATACCGCGGTGATCACGATTGATGAGCATGCCAGGATGGTGAACACACGGTGGAACATATCTGTGTGCTGGAACGATCCTACGAAGATAGTCATTTCAGCAACGAAACCGCTGAGACCAGGCAAGCCGAGCGACGCCATACCGGCAATGACATATCCTACACCGAGGAAAGGCAGAATCTTCATCAGACCACCCATCAGACGGATATCGCGTGTATGGGTACGCCCATAGATCATACCTATCAACGCGAAGAAGAGGGCTGTCATAAGACCATGCGAAAGCATCTGCATGATAGCACCGGTCAACGCTGTGGTATTGATCATCAAAATAGCGAAGAGAACCATGCCGCAGTGAGATACTGAAGAGTAAGCGTTGATATATTTAAGGTCAGTCTGAACACATGCAGAGAACGCGCCATATACTACCGAGATACCGGTAAGGATAAGGAATATCCAAGCCAGATCCTGGGCGGCAGTAGGCATCAGGTACATTGCCACACGGAAGCATCCGTAGCCACCGAGCTTCATAAGCACACCGGCATGGAGCATCGATACTGCTGTAGGAGCACAGGCATGACCGTCGGGGCTCCATGTGTGGAATGGGAACATTGCACCGAGCACACCGAAACCTACAAAACACATCGGGAAGAGAAAATATTGCCAACCCTTGCTTATTGCATCGTTCTGAGCGATCTCAAGCAGATTCCATGTTAGCTGACCACCCTCGGGAGCCGAGTGGTAGTAGATTCCGATAAGGCTGAGCATGAGGAATGCAGAACCACCCATAAGCATTAGAGTAAGCTTCATGGCGGAATATTCCTTACGGCCTGTTCCCCACTGACCGATCAGGAGGTACATCGGGATAAGGGCAACCTCATAGAACATGAACATGGTGAACAGGTCGATGCTGATGAAGAAGCCGAACACACCGGTGCTCAGTAGCAGAAGCCACATGAAGAAGTGACGGATATTATCGATTTTCCAGGATGCGAACGATCCTGCGAAAACGATTATCGACGACAGAAGTATCATCGCTACCGACACACCGTCGACACCCACAGCTAAATGGATGTTGAGGGGGGCAAACCATACCCAGCTGCCTGTATAAAGCATCTCGGCGGTGTTACCCGCATTGCGAAGCGCGATGTAGTCAACCAGAAGCCACACCGACAGCGCCAGCAGAGCCAGCGACCCCGTTACGGCCACTGCACGCACCGCCTTTTCAGAACGGCACAGCGCGAATCCCCCGAGCATCAGCAAGGGGATAACCACGAAATAAATCAGTATATTCGAAAACATTGCTGTTACTATATTTTGTCTGTGATTCTCAAGATTGGTTCACTGCATAAAGCTTAGATGAGGCAGATGGCGGTTATAGCGCCGAGCAGAAGAGCTCCGGCCAGATAATACCATACATACATCTGTATGTTGCCTGACTGCAGACCGCGGATAGCATATGATACCTTCTGCGTAACGAGAGCCAGACCGTCCATGGCACCGTCGATTATGTGGCGGTCGAACCACGCGATAGGCTTCGAGATGCAACCGAAGATAATCTTGTGGGTGATGAACATGTAGAGCTCGTCCCAGTAGAAGCGGTGGTGACACCAGCGCCATAGGTTGGGCAGCATATTCTTCATCTTTTCGGGAAGAGGATTCTCCTTTTTATACATCACCGTTGCTATGGCGATGGCAATGATTGCCACAGCAAGGCTTATAGAGGCCACACTCCAGTCGAGCGCTGCAAGATTAGTGAAGAAATTCACATTATCGAACATCTCATGACCATTCCAAGTCACGAGGTTACCCATCGGAACGAAACCGGCAAATACCGATACCACTGCCAGAATAACCAGAGGAAGGGTCATTGTCCAGGGCTGGTCGTGAGGAGCATGATGTCCTTCTGGTATCTCATGTTCCTTCCACCAGAAGATAAGATAATACAGACGGAACATGTAGAAGGCGGTCAGCCCGGCTACAGCCGACATCCAGACGTACCACAGTGTAGAGTGACCGAGTGTCGCGGTAAGAATCTCATCCTTCGAGAAGAAACCTGCAAAAGGTATGATACCTGCTATGGCAAGACATCCGATAAGGAATGTGATATGTGTGATAGGCATGTATTTGCGCAGACCATGCATCGCTGTATAATCGTTCGAACCGATAGCATGTATCAAAGCACCGGCACAAAGGAAGAGGAGCGCCTTGAACATAGCGTGCGTGAACAGATGGAACATCGACGCCATGTAACCCAGACCATGATGGAATTCTGGACGGGCCACGCCGAGAGAAACCATCATGAACGCAATCTGGGAGATTGTCGAGAAAGCAAGCACACGTTTGATATCAATCTGCGTACAGGCGACCATGGCCGCGTAGAACGCAGTGAGAGCACCGACGACGGTAACAATCTCAAGCGACATCTCCTCCATCAGATACAGGGGGAACAGACGTGCCACCAGATATACACCGGCAACAACCATTGTCGCAGCATGGATAAGAGCGGACACAGGGGTCGGACCTTCCATAGCGTCGGGAAGCCAGATATGGAGCGGCATCATAGCAGATTTACCCATACCACCCATAAAGATCAGTACGAGTGCCCAGGTCAGAACTGAGCCGCCCATGAATACCGGAGCAGCGGAATTGGCGAAAATATTCTTGATCGAGGCTGCAGTTCCCTCGCTGACCTGATATACTCCGTCGGCAACCTGAACTGAGGTCAGATCCGTGAAGTTGAATGTTCCGGTATAGAACGAAAGTATCAGGATACCGATAAGAAAGCCAAGGTCTGCGAAACGGGTAACAATGAATGCTTTCTTCGAAGCTGCTACTGCCGACGGTTTGGTATAGTAGAAACCGATCAACAGGTAGGATGACGCACCCACGAGCTCCCAGAAGATATACATCTGGAAGATATTGGTTGCAACTACCAGACCGAGCATCGAGAAGCTGAAAAGCGAAAGGAATGCGTAGAAACGCTGGAACCCTTTCTCCCACACGCCATGATGGTCGCGCATGTACCCGTTGCTGTAGAGATGAACCATAAACGAGATGGTGGTGATCACTACAAGCAGCAGAGCTGAGATCGGATCAAGCAGGAATCCGAGGCGGATCACCAACTGTGGAGTGAAAGCCAGCCAGTCGTAGTTGAAGATCACAGCCTGCAGACGTGTATGCGTAGCGGCATCGATGAACGACGGATTACCTGAGAAGAAATAGGTGAACGACACTATATAGGCCAGCACCATTGTGGTGCCCATGCCCGCGGTACCAAGAATGCCAGCCAGACGGTGGCTCATCTTGTGGCCCAGAAGCCCGAGCACCATAAACATGGCCAGCGGGAGGGCAAGGATAATGATTGGTAAGACAGGTTGCATATCGGCGCTATCTCTTTAATGTTTCATTTTACTTACGTCGCGCACGTCGATATTCTCCGACACGCGGAACACGTTGATGATAATCGCAATGGCAAGAGCCGTCTCCGCAGCTGCGAGCGCTATAGCAAACAGTGTGAAGAACATTCCCTCCATCTCCCCCGGGAAAAGGAAACGGTTGAATACAACAAAGTTGATATCGACCGCATTCAACATAAGCTCCAGGGAGATAAGAATGGCAATCATGTTGCGGCGGGTAATGAAGCCGTACACACCGCAGCAGAACATGATAAGGCTCGGTATAAGATAATAAATCATTGTCAGTTCCATGATCGATCTACCTCCTTATCGTTTGCGGGCGATAACTACGCCACCGATTATACATGCCAGCAGCAAGACGCTTATGGCTTCGAACGGGAGAAGATACTCTCCGTGACCGGTACCCATAAGTGCTGTGCCGATTTCTTTCATCAAGGGATTGTCACCCGAAGGTGTCGCCGTAAGAAACGACGCGCGGCTTATAAGCGAATATCCCGCCACAAGAAGCATGGCAAGGGCTCCCGTAAGACCGAGTGCACGTTTTTTGGAGGCTAACTTTGCGCTGTTGTCGCCCGGTTTGCTCGTAAGCAGAATAGAGAACACGAACAACACCACTATACCGCCTGCATAGACCGCAATCTGCACTGCGCCCAGAAACTCATAATCAAGTTTAAAATATAGGGCAGCGGTGGCAAAGAGGGCAAACAGCAAGTAAGTGGCCGCACGCAGAATCTTGCGTGTGGTGACAGCAAGCACCGAGAAAACGACAATCGCGAGAGCGATTATCGCGTATACGATGATACTTCCTACTGATTCCATAAATCTATGTTACTTTTTTGTTTCTTCAGAATTTTTGGCAGCCGCAGCTTTCTCAGCTTTTAACCGGGCTGCTTTTTCAAAGGCTGCACGAAGTTTCGCCTGCTTTTCAGGATCGCCGGCGGCAGCTTCTATAGCTTTCAAAGCCTTCTCATCGAGTTGAACAGGGGCAGCGGGAGCAGCTGCAGCTGCAGCCGCTGCTTCTGCCTTACGCTTCTTCTCCTCCTCGAATTTGGCACGCTGTTCCGGGGTAGGATCAGGCTCAGGCTTCTCGGGAAGATAATTAAGCTGTTTTACAAGCTTATTACGTGTAAAGACTGCCTGCTCGAAATCATTGCTGAAACGGATAGCATCTGTCGGACATGTGGTTACGCACAGCTGACAGAACGTACAGCTTCCGAGATCGTAAATATAACGGTCAAGTTTCTTTTTCTTCTTGCCGTCCCAAGTCTCCACCATCTTGGTTTCTACTGTGATGGTTCCATTCGGACAATTACGTTCGCACGTGCCGCAGGCTATGCACTTGTGGTTGCCCTCCGCGTCGTAGAAAAACTCCAATGTCGCACGGAAGCGTTGCGCAACGTGCATGCTGTCGCGGTTCTCAGGGTATCTTTCCGTTATCTTAGGGGTGACAAATTCCTTGCCGGTAACCTCAAGACCCTTTATCAGGCTTGAGACCCCTTTCCCTAAGGATGAAAAATATTCTTTTACACTACCCATTTTAGTATTATAAAATGAACAAAATTACTCTTAATATGTATCGTTGAGGAAACGGAAGCTACCGTAACCCCGATGTTTCTGTTTTTATTCTACCTCACCTGACCGCCGACAATATCAAGCAGCTCAGTAGTGATAGCCTGCTGACGCAACTTGTTGAATTCAAGATTCAACTGATCGCGCAGCTTCTTAGCATTATCGTTGGCACTTTGCATGGCCATTACACGAGCAGCCTGCTCGCTCGCCATGTTTTCAGTGAACACATCCTGCACCATGGCGAGAAGGTACATCGGAAGTATATGCGTGAAAATAACCTCTGCCGACGGTTCGAACAGATAAGGCCGCGTACTACCCTTGGAAGTTGTCTCAGCAAAGGCTTCATAAGTGACAGGAAGAAGCTGATGATGCTCAAGACGCTGCCGACTGACACTCTTGAACGACATATACAACATGTCGACACGATCGTATGTACCTTCGGTAAAACTGTCGCGCAGTTTCCAGGTAAAGTCGCGCACAGCTGTATCGGAGCTCTTTGAATCCACACCCTCCGGTACAGCAACCGATACTCCAGGAAGCTTCAGTTTTGATACAGCTTTAGCAAGTTTACTGCCTATAGGAATGATAGTGACAGCGATACCCTCACCGAGTGTTTCCTTATAGTTGGCAATCTGCTGAAGAAGCTGCTTGAAAATATTGACATTGTAGGCACCACACAGACCGTCGTCAGATCCCCAGACCACCACTGCGACATTCTCCGTTGCCCGGGCCTCCATAAGAGGTGACGAAAAGGTCGCATCGGAATTAAGCAGATTGGCTATTATGGTCTCTATCTGGTCGCGGAAAGGCCGCAGCTGCTTTAAAGCCAACTCGGCTTTGTGCATCTTGGCCGACGAAATCATCTTCATGGCGCCGGTGATTTTCTCCGACGACGCCACTGAGCCGATTCGTCCCTTTAATTCTCTAAGTGTTGCCATTTACGGTCAATAAAATTCTTTTGTGATAATCCTCAGTAAAAAAACAGAGTGCTTCAGTCGGCATAGCGCGCAGCAACCTCATTGGCTGCCGCCGTAAGTTTAGCGGTGCAATCGTCGGTAAGTTTCCCACTGCGGATCACGTCGAGCACGTCGACCTGATATTTAGCATGCAGCAATTGGAGCAACGCCTCCTGGAATTCTGCAACCTTATCAACAGGCACACTGCTCAGCAGACCGTTCACACCGCAGAATATCACGGCAACCTCCTCTTCTACCGCCCAGGTCTTATACTGGGGCTGGATAAGCAGACGCTCGTTTTTACGACCACGGTCAATAACTCGCGCGGTAACCGGATCGATATCTCCACCGAACTTGGTGAACGATTCAAGCTCACGGAACTGAGCCTGGTCAATCTTAAGTGTACCGGCCACCTTCTTCATTGACTTGATCTGAGCGTTACCACCCACACGGCTCACGGAGATTCCCACGTTGATTGCAGGGCGGATACCGCGGTTGAAAAGAGCAGTCTCAAGATAAATCTGACCGTCTGTAATCGAGATCACATTAGTCGGGATATAAGCAGATACGTCGCCTGCCTGAGTCTCGATAATCGGAAGCGCAGTGAGCGAACCGCCACCCTTCACCTTATCTTTAAGAACAGCCGGAAGGTCATTCATTGACTCTGCAACCTCCTGATTGTCGATAATCTTCGCTGCACGTTCGAGCAGACGGGAATGGAGGTAGAAGATATCACCGGGATAAGCCTCACGACCTGAAGGACGTTTCAGAATGAGCGAAATCTCGCGGTATGCCACAGCTTGTTTAGAGAGGTCATCATAAACGATCAGCGCATCGCGACCGGTATCGCGGATATATTCGCCGATTGCCACTCCAGCAAATGGAGAATAATAGCGCATGGCTGCTGAATCTGAGGCCGACGCAGCTACCACACAAGTATAATCAAGCGCACCGTGCTGGCGCAGGGTCTCTACAAGAGCCGCAATTGAAGAAGCCTTCTGACCGATGGCTACGTAAATGCAATATACCGGCTTTCCTTCCTCAAAATTCTTGCGCTGGTTTATAATAGTGTCAATCGCTATAGCTGTCTTGCCGATCTGTCGGTCACCAATGATGAGCTCGCGTTGTCCGCGACCGATTGGAACCATCGCGTCCACAGCCTTGATACCGGTCTGGAGCGGCTGGTTCACAGGTTGACGGAAAATAACACCGGGTGCTTTACGCTCAAGGGGCATCAGTATGCGCTCCCCTTCGATGGGACCGCGACCGTCTATCGGCTCCCCGAGAATGTTGATGACGCGACCGAAAACTCCCTCACCTACGGGAATTGAAGCAATCTCGCCGGTGCGGCGAACCGACATGTTCTCCGTAACCTTGTTCACATCGTTGAGCAAAATCACACCAACGTTGCTTTCCTCAAGGTTGAGAGCCACACCTTTCACACCGTTTTCAAACTCCACCAGCTCGTTGGCACACACGTTATCGAGACCATAGACATGAGCTACGCCGTCGCCAACGTTGAGCACTGTGCCTACCTCCTCAAATGCCACAGTCTTGTTGACATTCTCGAGCTGCTGCTTTAAAACTTCTGATATCTCGCTTGGATTAATCATTCTGTTGTGATTATATAAGGTAAGAGAGTCTACTTAATTTTTTATGATATTAATGAGCATTTCTGCTCTACCGCGTAAATAACTTTTCTATGTCAGGAACCGTATCAGCCAAGCAATTTAAGCTGAAGTTGCTTCAACTGATTTTTAACTGATGTATCGAGCTTCTCGGAATCAATCATCACCGTAAAACCACCTATCAGCTCAGGATCCACCCGGAAGGTGTACTCCATGCTCCCCCCTCTTAGGTGAGAAGTGATAAGCTTTTTAAGCCTGTCTTCCTCCGCCTCGCCCATTGGAGCTGCAGCTGTAACTGTTACACGATAAATATCGTTTGCCTTACGATAATCATCGCAATATGCACGCGCTATATCACGGGCGATATCAAGACGATCGTTTTTCTTCAGGAGAAGAAGGAAATCGGCAAAGGTCGTATCGGCAGCAGACGCTCCCGAAGCAGTAGTGAGAAGCTTAATCTTCTTATCGGGAGCTATGAACGGATTGGAAAGCGTGTCCTGAAGCGCTGGGCACGAGGCAAAACTATCGCACAAGTTGTTCGAGAGTTCATACACTCTCTTGTCATCGTGACGTTCAATGGCGACTTTCAGCAATGCCTTGGCATAACGCCGTGGAATCAGACCGTCATTCATATTCAAATGTTTGCTTGATTACTGGATTTACGGAAAAATTCACGGTTAATTGCTCTTTTCAATCTCGTCGAGAAGCGAATTTACCAGACGCTGCTGCGCCTCAGCATCCTTTAGCTGGTCGCGGGTCACCTGAGTGGCTATCGCGAGGGCATAGCGGCTTACCTCGTCGCGAAGACTCTGTTCTGCTTCCTTACGGCTCTGCTCAATACTCTGCTTGGCGCTATCCATCACTTTCTGGGCCTCTTTCTTGGCTTCGTCGCGGGCCTCCTCGATGATCTGGGTTTTCATCTTGTTGGCCTCAGCTATGATGTCGGCCTGCTGATGGCGGGCCTCAGCTACGAACTGCTGAGCCTGCTGTTGCGCGGTGTCGAGCTGAACCTTCGCATTCTGGGCATACTCAACGCCCTTGTCGATAAGATCGGCGCGGCTGTCCACACCTTTCAGAATCGCAGGCCATGCGTATTTCCACAAAATGAACAGGAGGATCGCAAAAGCTACGAACATCCAGATTGTCAAACCGAAATCTACTTTAAAAAGTTCCATAAACGTCTTGTAAAAGATTCGTTGGGTTTAGAGCTCCGCCATTTGTCGCGACGGATCATTAAGAAAAGAGTAAAGCGACCGATACTGAGCCACTGTCCGGATCGCCTCGCCGCGTGGCGCGGAAACGGGTAATGGTTTCCGCGCACACCGACTGGGCGTACATTTTTTGCTGACCGAGAGCAACCGCTCTCCGCAGCATCAAGATATCAAACGAACAGAGCGAGCACAGCTACAATTACTGCGAACAGTGCTACACCCTCGACAAGAGCGGCGATCACAATCATGTTCGAGCGGATGTCGCCGGCAGCCTCAGGCTGGCGTGCGATAGCTTCCATTGCAGATGAACCAATCTTACCGATACCGATGCCGGCTGCGATGGCTGCGATACCTGCGCCGATAGATGCGCCAAGACCTACAAGAGCTTCTGCTGCTAAAATCAATCCTAACATAGTTGTTGTTTTTTGAAAGTTATTTATGTTTCGTTATTTATTTCGTTCTATGATATAAGCTACTTTGCGGCAGCTACGGAAGGAGCTTCGGCCTTTCCGCCAGCCTTGTCTGTATGCTCATGACCCTCTTTATCATGATGTTCTTCCTGAGCAAGCGAGATAAAGATAGTCGAAAGCATTGTAAACACATATGCCTGAATAAAACTTACAAGCACATCTATCAAAAGCATGAAGACCGAGAAAACCACCGACACCACGGAGGTTCCGGCTGCCACGGCATAGCCCATAGCGCCGAATATGAATATCAGCAGTGTCAGCACCAGTACAATCATATGACCGCCCATCATGTTGGCAAACAGACGAACCGTCAGCGCGGCCGGCTTGGTAAACATACCGAAAATCTCGATTACCGGCATGATAGGAAGCGGGAACTTCAGCCAAAGGGGTACATCCGGCCAGAATATCTCCTTCCAATAATGCTTGTTGCCGAAGCAGTTGGTCATAATGAATGTCATTATGGCGAGCACCATGGTAACCGCGATGTTACCCGTAACATTCGCCCCGCCGGGGAATACAACTATCAGCCCGAGCAGGTTCATAAAGAAGATAAAGAAGAACACTGTCAGAAGATAAGGTGCGAATTTGGGTGCCTTATCCTTGAGAGTAGACTTGATCACGCCATCGTAAATGAATGTTACCAGACTTTCAATCGCTCCACGGGTCTTACGTGGAGTTTTAAAGGGATTCTTCTTGTGCCAGCGCGCGAGATCTATAAGCAACCAAAGCACTATCAGGCATGCAATCAGAATCGCACATACATTTTTAGTGATGGAAAGATCCCACGGCTTATATTCCTGGCCATCTACAATCTCAACAAGCTTTCCTTTATAATCTCCCTCTTTCGCAATACGGAAGGTTGCATTGCCGTCAACATATGTATCCCCACCTGTAACTCTCGCTGAGGAAAAGATATGCAGACCATCTTTTCCCCACACGATAATCGGGAGAGGTATGCGCTTGTGATGGTTGAAAGGAACTTCCCAGCCGTAAGCGTCGCCAAGATGCTCGAAGATGATCTCCTTCAGATCGGGTTTCTCATCTTCTGCATGCTCCCTGACATTGTCAAGCTGTCCGGTGATGTTCTCCTCAATGTTGTTTCCGCTTTCAGCAACCTCTGCCTTACAGAAGGCCGAAAGAGAAAACATCAGAGCCAATATCAAAAGAATACGCTTCATTTCGTTACTTTACGGATGGTGATTGGTTCTGGATATGGACCGGTGCTTATGAATTTAATATATACAAACCGAAACCACATCGTTATCTACATCAGCTATGCCCCCTGCCACATCCACAGAATGCTCCTCGGAATCGAGTTTATACACTATCTTGCCGCTGACAAGTGTCGACACTATCGAGGCGTGGTGGGGCAGAACGGTAAAACGTCCCATCTCACCTGGAAGGGTTACCGAAGTAGCCTCTCCCTCGAAAAGAATCTTTTCAGCAGAAATTATTTTAAGTGTCATCGTGTAGATAGGTTGCTAAAGTTGAGTAGTATTGATTATGCCTTCACTTCGGCAAGCATCTTCTTGCCCTTCTCGATGGCTTCATCTATTGTACCCACATTCAGGAAAGCCTGTTCGGGATACTGATCCATCTCGCCGGAGAGAATCA
>CAZDWY010000023.1:0-34287 GCA_964509345.1 uncultured Alistipes sp. | reverse complement strand
CCTGGAACGACTTGATCATACCGATCACAGTACCGAGAAGACCGACGAGAGTACCAAGAGTTGTGAGGGTAGCCACGATGGGAAGATTCTGCTGAAGAGAAGGCATCTCGATTGCGGTAGCCTCTTCAACTTCTTTCTGAAGTGTGGCGATTTTCTGTTCCTTGCTGAGAACGGTGTTACGATCCATTTCCTCATAGCGGTTGAGAGCTGCGCTTACAACAGCGGCAACAGAACCTTTCTGCTTCTTGCAGAGATCCTGAGCGGCCTTGATGTCATTGGTTGCAAGGCATTTCTTAACAGCAGCAACGAATTTATCAATGCTGCCGGTACCTTTAGCGCTCTTAAGAGCGATAGCGCGTTCTACAGAGAGAACGATTACGGTAAGGAAGAGAGTCTGAAGAATAGGCACGATAACACCACCTTTGAAAATGGTACCGATAAGGTCGTTGGGATGAGCTTTTGCAAACTCTTCGGGAGCGAACCACATGGATGCGCCAGTGAATTCTTCAACATCTTTGAAGTGTGAAGGATGACCGAACACAAAGAGGAAAAGGCATACTGCCACTACGAAGCAGGCGAGGATTACCAAGGATGCATTCTTGATACCACGTACGTTGCTACCGGGTTTTACAGTCGGAGCGGAATTGGGCTTTTGAGCTTCCATAACTTGTAATAGTACTTTTAATAGATTTTTATGAAAATAAGTATAATAAAATTTCGGTTAAAGATAATCTATTCCTTTAATAATGATTCAGCCTAAGCTCTTTCAACTCCTTTCAGTACGACACATCAAATGACCCGGGCAGCACCGGCAGAAAGATTGATCAATCATCAGAAGACAATAAGATGCAACACATTCTAACGCATTTCATGGCACAGACTTCAGCAGTGCGGAGTGCATTGAACTATCATTTGGCAAAGAACTCCATAGCAAAAGCTAATTGCAAAATTATCATTATATTTTTATATGGCAAAATTTTTATTAAGAAATTTCCAACCCGGAATGCATAAAGAGCTCATGCAGAGCGAATATTTAAATATATGAGTGGACGCCAGGAAAGACCGCGGTCAGCCATAGCGGATTTGCGAAAGTTAAGTAATTGTACTTTGACACCACTAAAACAACCATTATTTTTTTTGCAGACTTTAATAAGATGAGACAAAAATTATCACTACCTTTGCACAATGAAATGTAATTGAGGAAAAATTTCCGCAATCTACACAACTCTTATTACCACTACATAATCTATACAATGAGTATCGGGATTAAAATCAAAAAGGGGCTTGACCTGCATCTTTCAGGTGCTGTAGCCGACCCCCGTGCGATTTCCGGGTCGACAACCCCAACTGTGGCAATTATCCCCGACGATTTCGAGGGGCTCGTGCCTAAAATGGAAGTTAAAGAGGGAGATACAGTGCTCGCCGGACAGCCAATAATGCATCACAAACAGCATGAGGATATAAAGATAGTCAGTCCTGCAGCAGGAACAGTAAAAGCTGTTGTCAGAGGCGAAAGGCGTAAGATAATGCGCGTGGTAATAGAGGTTGGTCAGCCTCAGGATCTCAAACATGAAACCGCCGATGCGGCAGCCTCTGCCGAGAGCGCCCGCGCGCTTCTGACAAAATCCGGTGTCTGGGCCATGATGCGCCAACGCCCCTACGATATTATTCCGGATCCAACCGCCACGATACGCGACATATTCGTCACCGGGTTCGATTCTGCGCCGCTTGCTTACACTCCTTCCGGGTTTACCTCCGTTGAAACATCCCGTTTCGACGCAGGAGTAAAGCTTCTCTCAGCACTTACAGAAGGGAAAGTATACGTATCACGCCGCAAAGGAGAAAACCTCCCCGACATCGCAGGTGCCGAAATGGTGGACGTGGAAGGTCCACATCCGTCAGGTAACGCCGGAACACTTATTGCCGCTATCGCTCCCGTTAACAAGGGAGAGACGGTCGTATGCCTTACCCTTGATGTACTTGCCCGGATAGGCTCGTTGATGCTCACTGGCGTTGTTCCCGGGGAAACCGTAGTCGCAGTAACCGGCTCGGAAATCAAAGAGCCAAAACTTATCAGGACATTAATCGGAGCCGAGCTGTCAACTCTGCTGAAAGACAATGTTAAAGATGACGGACATCACCACAGAATTATCTCAGGTAACGTACTGACAGGATATGCAGAAAGCGCCGAGGGATACCTCCGCTTCCCCTACCGGCAGGTAACTGTGATACCCGAAGGTGACGACGTGGCTGAATTTATGGGCTGGGCATCACTCTCGCCGCGAAAGATGAGTACAAGCCCCTCCTTTCCCGGTCATTTCCTCGGCAAAAAGCTTTTCAGTCCTGATGCACGTCTGCTTGGGGGACGTCGCGCAATGATCATGAGCGGCGAATACGACAAAGTAATGCCGATGGATATTCTCCCGGAATATCTCATCAAAGCTATTCTCGCCAAGGACATCGACCGCATGGAACAGCTCGGAATATATGAGATTGCCCCCGAGGATTTCGCACTCGCCGAATATGCCGACACCTCCAAGCTCGAACTTCAGAAAATTGTGCGCGAAGGACTTGATTTCCTCCGAAGAGAGCTCGAGTGATCTCCCCCACAGCTGATAACTAAGAAAACTGTTTTCACCATACATAAAACTAAATGAAAGCTTTAAAGAAATTGCTTGATAAGGCACGTCCATCGTTCGAGCCGGGAGGAAAACTGCACGCTTTCCACTCGGTGTTCGACGGCTTCGACACCTTCCTGTTCACCCCCGGTACCACCTCACGCTCGGGAACGCACATCCACGACAGCATGGACTCCAAGCGCACAATGATTATCGTGATTGTGGCTCTCCTCCCCTGCCTCCTGTTCGGTATGTACAATACCGGTTACCAGCATTGGCTGGCATGCGGTGAGACGACCTTCCCATTCTGGACACTAATGCTTTACGGTTTCCTCGCAGTGTTACCTCGCCTTGTGGTTGCATATGTGGTGGGTCTCGGAATCGAATTCATTGTGGCCCAGTGGCGACATGAAGAGATTCAGGAAGGCTTCCTTGTTACTGGCATGCTTATCCCGATGATATGCCCCATCGAGACACCACTATGGATGATTGCCGTAGCAACTGCCATCAGCGTGATATTCGTCAAAGAAGTGTTCGGCGGAACGGGGTACAATATCTTCAACGTAGCACTCGTTACGCGTGCCGTCCTCTTCTTCGGCTATCCGGCCAAGATGAGTGGCGACAGCGTGTTCGTCTCACTCGGTTCGGTGTTCGGCATCGGCGGAAACGCACCCGACGGATTTACCGGAGCCACTCCTCTGGGACAAATAGCGACATCCGGCGCGACTACACAAGCCCAGCTGGCGCAGTCGCTTACAACCATCACCCACGAGCCGCTGACTACATGGGATCTTTTCGTCGGTCTTATCCCGGGCTCGTTCGGCGAGACATCCACACTGTGCATTCTCATCGGTGCAGTTCTACTCCTGCTCACCGGCATCGCAAGCTGGCGCATAATCCTTTCTGTATTTATCGGAGGCGCTGTGATGGCTCTGATAGCCAACACATTCGCCACCCCCACATATCCTGCATCCTATCTGAGCGTTGCCGACCAGCTCTGCCTCGGAGGATTCGCTTTTGCAGCAGTCTTCATGGCACCGGATCCTGTGACATCATGCCGTACAAATACAGGCAAATACATTTATGGATTCCTCGTAGGTGCAATTGCCATAATAATCCGTACCTACAACAACGGTTATCCCGAAGGAGCCATGCTGGCTGTACTTCTGATGAATGCCTTCGCACCGCTTATCGACTATTGTGTTGTAGAGGCTAACGTGCGCCGTCGCATGAAACGCATGCCCCCAAAAGTTACAGAAGAGAAATAATCCATCTCCTTATCACGAATAATCTGACAACTCATACCGATCATGATTAACAAACAGAGCAATGTCTATACCATCGTATATATCACGGCGATGGTCGTGATTGTCGGCGCAGCTCTCGCATTTACCGCCATGTCGCTCAAAGACCGACAGACGGAAAATGCTGATGCCGATAAAATGAAACAGATCTTACAGTCGGTGCACGTGACATCGGATCGCGCAACCATTGTAGAAGATTATCACAAATACATTACTTCAACCCTGGTAGTGAACAGTGCCGGAGAAGAGATCGAGGGCATAGATGCGTTCAGCGTCAACGTTACAGCCGAAACAAAAAAACCTGTCGCTGACCGTCAGCTACCCATATACATATGTACTCTTCCCGATGCCGGAACAAAATACATCCTTCCTCTTGCAGGTATGGGACTTTGGGGACCGATATGGGGATACGTCTCGCTCGACAGCGATGGAACCACAATTTACGGAGCATTCTTCGACCATGAAGGGGAAACCCCCGGTCTGGGTGCGGAAATTACCAAACCTGAATTCACTGATCAATTCAACGGCAAGCAGATGTTCAAGGACGGACAGTTCCTTCCTGTTACTGTAGTGAAGAAAGGACAGACACCGCAAGGCGATATGGACTATGTCGACGGCATTTCGGGCGGCACCATCACATCAAAAGGTGTAGGCGCCATGCTCGGCGACTGCCTGCAGCCATACAAGGCATATCTCGAAACCCTTAGAAACAACTAAACCGTCATGGCAGATAAAATAAGCAACAGGGATATATTCTTCAATCCCTTCTCGAAAGACAATCCGGTGATAGTCCAGGTGCTTGGTATATGCTCCTGTCTCGCTGTAACCGCAAAACTTGAGCCCGCACTTGTCATGGGTATCTCGGTAATCGCAGTACTCGCCTTTTCAAACGTGATAATATCGCTTATCAGAAACACGATACCCACAAACATCCGCATCATTGTTCAGCTCGTGGTTGTGGCGGCACTCGTGATTATAGTCAACCAGCTCCTCAAGGCCTATGCCTACGACGTAAGCAAACAGCTTTCAGTATTCATCGGTCTTATAATCACGAACTGTATCCTCATGGGACGTCTCGAAGCATTCGCAATGGGCAACAAACCGTGGCCATCGTTTCTCGACGGTATCGGCAACGGTATCGGATACACTATAATACTGGTTATCGTGGCATTTTTCCGCGAACTCTTCGGAAGCGGCACCCTCTTCGGCTGTCAGGTAATTCCACAGAGCTGGTATGAAGCCGGATACGCCAACAACGGTCTGATGATCCTACCCCCGATGGCTCTTCTGGTTGTTGCCTGCATCATTTGGGCACACAGGGCCTTCAACAAGGACCTTCAGGAGAAATAATCCGCAGCCCCCTTTCCTAAATCAATAAGCAAAATACACGTTTCAAAACAACGTAAAGCCAAAATGGAAAATCTGAACCTCTTCATACGGTCGATTTTTGTCGACAACATGGTGTTCGCCTACTTCCTCGGCATGTGCTCTTTCCTTGCAGTGTCGAAGAATGTGAAAACAGCCTTCGGGCTCGGAGTGGCAGTGACATTCATGCTCGTCATCACGCTCCCAATCAACTATCTGCTCGAAAATTACGTGCTTCGCGAAGGAGCACTCCGCTGGCTGGGCGAAGACTTTGCCGACGTCGATCTAAGTTTCCTATCGCTAATCATGTTCATCGCTGTGATCGCATCTATGACACAGCTCGTTGAGATGGTAGTAGAGAAATATTCCCCATCACTCTATGCGTCGCTGGGTATTTTCCTTCCCCTTATCGCTGTCAACTGCGCTATTCTCGGCGGATCACTTTTCATGCAGCAGAGAGATTTCGCAAATGTATGGACTGCCACATGTGCAGGTGCCGGGTGGGGAATCGGCTGGCTTCTGGCCATCACGGCAATTGCTGCCATCCGCGAACGCGTGTCACAATACTCCAACGTTCCCGCTCCGCTGCGCGGCATAGGTATAACCTTCATTATCTGCGCTCTTATGGGTATCGCATTCATGAGTTTCCTCGGAATTAAACTCTGACTAAACCTTCACCACAAACCGTTTAATATAAGCTAACGCAATGACTTTATTACAGCTATCACAGCTCGGAGCCACACTGCTGGGGGGGATCGGAATCTTCCTCGCCATAACACTGCTGCTGGTGATCGTGCTCCTCGTGGCAAAGCGCTACCTTGTCAGCTCTGGCAAGGTTACAGTCACAATCAATGACGACAAAAAAGTGGAGGTTGAATCAGGAAATCCCCTCCTGTCGGCTCTCGCGACAAAAAATGTATTTCTGCCCTCAGCCTGCGGCGGCAAAGGAAGCTGCGGCCAGTGTAAGGTACAGGTTACAGAAGGTGGAGGCGAAATTCTTCCAACCGAAGCGGTTCACTTCACCCGCAAGGAAATTAAAGACAACTGGCGTCTCGCCTGTCAGGTTAAAGTGAAGAACGATCTCGACATTAAAGTTCCCGCATCAGTACTCGACATAAAAGAGTACGAATGTACCGTAGTATCGAACAACAATGTCGCAACCTTCATCAAAGAATTCATCGTTGCACTGCCTCCAGGCGAGCATATGAACTTTATCCCGGGTTCTTACGCCCAGATCAAGATTCCCCCCTTCAATATCGATTACGACAAGGATATAGACAAGGCCTCGATCGGCAAGGAATACCTTCCGGCATGGGAGAAATTTGGTCTGTTCAGCCTCAAGTGTGTCAACAAAGAAACAACTGTGCGCGCCTACTCCATGGCCAACTACCCTGCCGAGGGCGACAGATTCATGCTCACCGTACGAATCGCCACTCCGCCGTTCAAACCCAAACCCCAGACAGGCTTCATGGATGTCAATCCCGGCATAGCATCATCATATATATTTACCCTCAAACCCGGCGACAAGGTGATGATGAGCGGTCCTTACGGCGACTTCCATCCGATATTCGACTCCAAGAACGAAATGATGTGGATCGGCGGCGGTGCTGGCATGGCGCCACTTCGCGCACAGATAATGCATATGACCAAGACACTCAACACGACTGACCGCGAGATGCACTACTTCTACGGTGCGCGCGCGCTCAACGAGGTGTTCTATCTCGACGACTTCCTCCAGCTTGAGAAAGAATTCCCCAACTTCCACTTCCATCTGGCACTCGATCGTCCCGATCCGGCTGCAGATGCCGCAGGAGTGAAATATACCCCCGGATTCGTTCATCAGGTTATTTACGACACTTATTTGAAGAACCATGAGAATCCGGAAGACATAGAATACTACATGTGCGGTCCCGGTCCGATGAGTAACGCGGTCAACGGCATGCTTGATTCTCTCGGTGTTGATCCGGCAAGTGTTCATTACGACAACTTCGGAGGCTGATCTATCTGTGAACCATTACATCATATAGTCTTGATAACCATCGAGGAAAATAAGGATATAAAAAAAATGACCACATTCGGCCTAAAAGCCGAATGTGGCCGTTTCATTGAGTATGACTCCGATAGCGATCTGATTGATCTGTGGCGCGAAGGAGTTCTGAAAGACGCATTACATCTCGGAGGGGGTAGCAACCTGCTGTTTACAACCGGACATATATCACACACTGTTATTCATTGCCGCGATAACAGTTACTCATTGTCGGAACCCGATACGGACGGCTATGTGACCCTACACGCCTCAGCAGGGTGCATTTTAGACGATCTCTGCGCCGCGACTGTAGCGCTCAATCTATGGGGAATGGAGAATCTCTCAGGTATTCCCGGCGAAATTGGTGGAGCCGCGGTCCAGAATGTCGGAGCTTACGGAACCGAGTTCCGCGACATAGCCCTAAGTGTCGATATATTCGATACAGTAAAAGGGGAGTTTTCTACTCTTTCTGGCGAAGAATGTTGCTACGGATACCGTGATTCTCTCTTTAAACATACTGATGCTGGGAAATATATTATCACAGGAGCCACATTGCGTCTCTCGACAAAACCAACACCGAGACTTGGTTACTCTGCGCTTAAAGAGATAATAAGCCATATTACTGACGATAATCTCACACCTGCATTTCTACGCGAAAAGGTTATAGAACTGCGCGATAGCAAGCTCCCCTCCCCTGCTGTAACCGGAAGCGCCGGCAGCTTTTTTAAGAATCCGGTAATATCTCTTGCTGAATATAAGAGATTATGCCTGGAAACAGATCGTGAACTGCCTGCACATATCACACCTTCCGGTGAAGCCAAATTGTCTGCAGCATGGCTCATTGATAACGCCGGATGCAAGCCTATGACCTGCGGAGGAGCAGCCCTGTGGCATACCCAGCCTCTGGTCATTGTCAATGCAACAGGCGATGCGACCGGAAACGATGTCGTAAGACTCGAAGAGATGATCCGCAAAAGGGTGCTCGCGACGTTCGGAATAGATCTGATTCCCGAAGTTATTCACATCTGAAAAATTTCACAACGGCGGTCTCCACCGCCCCCATCCAATACATACCAGACACATAGTATGAGTTCATTCGTTATAGAAGGTGGTCGCCAGTTAAGCGGCGAGATAATTCCAAAGGGCGCCAAAAACGAAGCATTACAGGTAATAAGTGCTACGCTTCTAACTTCGTGTCCTGTTACGATCACCAATGTCCCTGAAATAAGCGATGTCAGAAACCTTATCGCCCTGATGGGAATGATGGGGGTAAAGGTTGTGCGCCACAAACATGGTGAATTCACATTTACTGCCGATGAAATAGACCGTGACTATGTCATGAGCGACGACTTTGTAAAACGTTGTTCTGCACTGCGGGGATCAGTACTTGTAGTTGGTCCCCTTCTGGGACGCCTCGGTAAAGCATATTTTCCTAAACCGGGAGGAGATAAGATAGGTCGCAGAAAGGTTGACACTCATATTCAGGGATTCGTGAATCTGGGAGCTAAATATGAATATGACCCAGCAAAAAAAGCATATCTGCTGACCGCGCCAGAGGATGGATTGAAAGGATGCTATATGCTTCTGGACGAGGCATCTGTAACCGGAACAGCCAATATCATAATGGCGGCTGCATGCGCAAAAGGCAGTACAACAATCTATAACGCAGCATGCGAGCCCTACGTGCAGCAACTATGTTCTCTTCTCAACCAGATCGGCTACCGCATTGACGGGATAGGCTCAAACCTGGTAACTGTAGAAGGGAACAAATCGCTCAGCTGCCATGCGGACAGCAGCCACTTAATCCGTCACCATATCCTCCCCGATATGATTGAAGTCGGCAGCTTCATCGGAATGGCAGCCATCACACGTAGCGCCATCACTATTAAAAACGTATGTTATAGCGAGCTGGGCATCATTCCTGAAAGTTTCCGGCGTCTCGGAATCAAGCTCGAACAGCGAGGCGACGACATATATGTTCCCGCACAGGATAGCTATGTTATCGACACCGCACTCGACGGCTCCATAATGAATATAGCCGATGCTCCATGGCCAGGACTCACCCCGGACCTTCTGAGCGTGATGCTCGTAGTCGCGACACAGTGCCGGGGAAGTGTTCTTATTCATCAGAAAATGTTTGAGAGCCGCCTGTTTTTCGTAGACAACCTCATTGATATGGGGGCACAGATACTTCTCTGTGATCCACATAGAGCAGTAGTGATAGGTCACGACCATAATTTCACACTTAGGGCGAACCACATGGTATCTCCCGACATTCGCGCCGGCATAGCCCTTCTGTTGGCAGCGATGTCTGCAAAAGGAACGAGCACAATAGACAATATCGAACAGATCGACCGTGGTTATGAAGATATCGACGGACGCCTGAACCAGCTTGGAGCCTCTATAACACGCATCCCGTAGGATCAAATCGCGTTTCAATACACTATAATAAATCATCCTTGCTCACAAGGGTGATTTTTACTATTCCGAAGGTCTGAATTTTGGCTAAAAATTCTTAATACGGATTTTTTTCCATAATATATTTATAACTTTGTCTATACAAAAAATCAATCTTACACTATACCCAAACTCTGTCGGCGGGCATCCCACTCTATCCGTCGGTTTCATATCATCAAAACACTATGATTACCTTTATGATTATCGTGTTCGTGGCGGGCTACCTCCTCATAGCTCTCGAACATGTGCTCAACATCAACAAGGCTACTTTTGCCCTTATGATGTGCGGTATCCTATGGGCAGCTTATTCAGTATGCACCCATGATCCTAACCTGTCTGAAGAGCTGATTGTGGCTCTGGGCGACACATGCGAAATTGTCGTATTCCTTATCGGAGCGATGACTATCGTAGAACTCATAGACCGCTACGGAGGATTCAATATCATAGTAAAGAACATCCATGCCGGCAACAAGCGCGGTCTGATGTGGGTGATGGCATTCGTGGCATTCTTCCTTTCGAGTATTCTCGATAATATGACAACCACCATCATAATGGTGATGATGCTAAGGCGAATGCTCTCGGACACCAAAGAACGATGGATATTTGCAAGCGTCATCGTTCTTGCTGCGAACAGCGGCGGTGCGTGGTCACCCATCGGCGACATCACAACCATCATGCTATGGATGAAAAATTATGTATCATCCCTTGATCTTATCATCAATCTGCTTATCCCATCGATGGTTTCGATGGTAATACCAACATGGATCGCCACCCGCTACATTACTCCCGGTCCGGTTGAAGCCCTCAACTCCAACGACCAGCGTATAGGCTATGAGATGTCGCGCCACCACCGCGGACTGTCTATTCTCATCCTTATCTGCGGTGTAGCAGGATTGCTGTTCGTGCCACTATTCAAATCCACAACCCACCTTCCTCCCTATATGGGGATACTTATCTCTCTGGGAGGTCTATGGCTACTGACAGAACTGATCGTGCGCCGCTACCGTCTTGACGGTAAAATTGAAGGCCGCATCTCACAGGTAGTCCGCCACATCGACATGTCGACCATACTTTTCTTCCTGGGCATCCTCCTCGCGGTAAGTGCCCTCCAGCAGGCTGGCATCCTAAACTATCTCGCACAATGGCTTGACGCTACTTTCCATCAGCCTTATATCATCAACGGTATTATCGGTATCCTATCATCAATTATCGACAATGTACCTCTGGTAGCCGCATGCATGAACATGTATCCTGTAATGACCGACAGCATGATAGCTGCCTCAACCGATCCCACATGGTCATCACTTTTTATTGAAGACGGTCTGTTCTGGCATCTTCTGACATTCTGTGCCGGAGTAGGTGGCTCTCTGCTCATAATCGGATCAGCGGCAGGAGTGGTAGCGATGGGTATCGAAAAGATCCCCTTCCTCTGGTATGCTCGCAAAATAACATGGCTGGCACTCGTCGGTTACTTAGCTGGCATGATTGTCATATGGATTGAATCAGTATTCATGCCCCACCTTCCTGTTGTATAAGACAACCGGACTTAATCAAACACGCTATTGCTAACTATATATAAAACAACTGTCATCCGGATAACATTTCCGGATGACAGTTGTTTTAACTTGAAACCATACCAATAACTATATTAATCATGAATGACCGACTGACCTACGATGAGAAAAAAGAGTTGCCCGACAGTGTGTTCGGACTTCCTGAAAGACGTGAGTATCCTATGCCTGACGCAGCGCATGTAAAAGCAGCTGAAGCATACTTCCACTACTGTCCTGAACCTTTAAGACCAAAGCTGGCACGTGCAATTCTCGCTCGCGCAAAAAAATTCGGTGTAGATGTGAAAAGCCCGGTAATACTGGGTTATTCCGAACAGTGATGCCTTTCACACTACGGATTACCGCTTATTTTCCGATAATTTAACCTATACGCTGATAATCTCTGTCAAATAAATTTTAATGATTGTTGGCAAATCGCTAACTTTGTTCCCAAATTCCCTTTTTCGGGAGCAAGACGTCAGAATCCACGTCGTGCGTTAACGAAAATGTGTCACATGCGCGGTCGCTAATTTCTCTCTCCATATCGGTCTGCGTGGCTGGCCAACTCTAAGAAATTAGAAAAAAATGAAGGAAGAATTTAATGACATAGCCCCTTACGACGATAGCGTTTTTCAGCAATATATGTCACGCTTGGTGAAAGAGCCCGGCTTTGAAAACGCCATTAAATATGTGATGCCCGATGCTGACTACAACCAGATTGTCAGCGAGCTTCTCAAAATCAAGAGTAAAAATGAATTCCAGCATAAGATCATGTACGGGATTCTGCTCATGCTCGAAAAGAAGACTACCTCAGGCGTAACGGACTCGGGATTTGAAAATATCAACCCCGAGGGGAGCTATCTCTTTATCACCAACCACCGCGATATCGTTCTTGACGCATCGTTCCTCGGTCTGGCCATGATTCGCCGTGGGTGGCCGGCTCAGGAAGTTGCTTTGGGCGACAATCTTCTCATCTACGAGTGGATTGAAGATCTTGTGCGCCTCAACAAAGGGATCATCGTAAAGCGTAACCTTCGTCTGACAAAAGCTCTTGAAGCTGCCAAACAGCTTTCCGGATATATCCGCTACTGCATCGGAGAAAAACACGAATCGGTATGGCTTGCTCAGCGAGAAGGGAGAGCCAAAGATTCCAACGATGTTACTCAAGAGAGTGTTATAAAAATGCTTGCCTTATCAGGTGAGGGAAATTCGATGGTGGAAAAGCTCATGGCATTAAATATTTTACCCACAGCCATATCCTACGAATATGACCCGAATGATTACCTGAAAGCACGGGAGTTTCTTGCACGCCGCCGCGATCCGGAATTTAAAAAATCGCAGCGCGACGACCTTTTCAGCATGGAAACGGGCATTCTTCAATTCAAGGGAAAAGTTCACTTTACGGCAGGGAAATGTCTTAACGACCGCCTGAAAGATCTGCTGCCATTGACTGATAAAGTAGAAATAGTAAAGAAAGTATGTGCCCTGATCGACAACGAGATCCATCGTGGCTACAAGATTTTCCCGATTAATTATATTGCTTTCGACAAAATAAACGTGACAGACGAATTTGCAGACAGATACACCGATGAGGAAGTACGCGAATTCGAAAAATATATCAACCGACAGCTTGATAAAGTCGATCTTCCCGATATCACAGAGGAAGAACGCAACTTTATGCTCAACTCCATCCTGACGATGTATGCTAATCCGTTACGGAACAAGTTGCAGGCCATGGCACACAACGCTTAAGTATAAACTCCGTCATAACTTTTTCATAATACCGTCAACTACACTTATATATAAATCCAGATCACATAATTTTCAATATGCGGGCTCCATTCTTACTGCTTCTTAGTGTGCTGATTGTCAACTGCTTTATCGATTGGTATATATACCGGCAGTCATCCCGCAGGTGCCACAGCAAGTTATGGAGCCGCCTGCAGATATTCACATCCGTTCTGCTCATTGCAATGATGATCGTTGAGATCGCAATTCCGGCAAAAGGTGGTAACCGGGCGACATTGCTGGCAAAAATGTGGATCCTTTTTGCATATCTTACTGTATATATTCCAAAGTACTTAGCGGTAGTTTCCGATCTGTTGGCACGAATTCCACGCATCTGGCACCGAAACCGAATCAAGTGGTTGACCCGCACTGGTATAATTGTCGGATTCATATCGTTCGCGACCATGTGGTGGGGAGCACTTATCTGCCGTAACAACCTGAATATAACTGAAGTTACCGTTGAGATCGACAATCTGCCTGAAACTTTCGATGGCTTTAAAATAGTACAATTCTCCGACCTTCATACCGGTACATTCGGCAACGATACCACCTTTGTCTCACATCTTGTAGACAAAATAAACTCGCTTAATGCAGACGCAATAATATTCACCGGTGATATTGTAAACCGTCAGAGTTCAGAAATGGAGCCGTTCGTGCCAGTACTTGCTCACCTGAGCGCGCCCTACGGTTCATTTGCAATTCTGGGGAACCATGATTATGGCGATTACAAAAACTGGAAAAGTGAATCTGACAAGCGCCATAACATACAAGCCTTATACGACAGTTACCGCCGCACCGGAATCGATCTTATATTGAACGACCACCGCTGGCTCCGCAACGGCAACGACTCCATTGCCCTGATTGGAGTAGAGAACATCGGTGAACCACCATTCCATACCTATGGATCACTAACTTCCTCATATCCCGATCTTTCAGATAATAATATAAAGATACTTCTAAGCCACAATCCGCGTCATTGGGTCGATTCCATTGCCGATAATCCCACGCTGAATATTCCTTTGACACTGTCCGGACACACCCATGCCATGCAGATGGAAATCGGAGGCATTTCTCCCGCGTGCCTAAGATACCCGACATGGGGAGGTATGTATACCGACAACTCTGGCAACCACAGACTGTACGTAAACATCGGCAGTGGAACAGTAGGTATCCCCATGCGCATTGGAGCGACACCTGAGATCACCGTACTCACCCTGCGTAAGAAATAGCTATACATACTTCATATACTATATGTCTGAAATCCATAGCTCAATCACAGCCATTATAGCCAAGGAAACGGGTATTCCTGAAAAAAGTGTGGCTGCAACGATAAAACTCCTTCAGGAGGGGGCAACAATCCCGTTCATAAGCCGATACAGAAAAGAACTCACTGGCTCTCTCGATGAAACGGCTATTTTCTCAATCGACACTCGGGCGCAGGAACTTGCTGAACTTTCCGATCGTAAAAACTATATTCTCAATACAATAGAAGCCCAAGACAAACTGACTCCTGAGCTCGAAGAAAAAATTACAAATTGCTTTGATCCAAATTTACTTGAAGATATATACCTTCCCTTTAAGCCCAAAAGACGTACACGCGCACAGATCGCACGCGAGAATGGTCTCGAACCACTCGCAAAAATAATTATGGCGCAGACATGCGCCGATCCGATGAGAGCTGCCGGACGTTTCGTCAACGGTAACGTTCAGGACGAAGCTTCTGCAATTGCAGGAGCATCAGACATCATTGCCGAATGGATCAACGAAAATGAAACGGCTCGCAATCGAGTAAGAGATCAATTTCAGCGGTATGCAACGATTACTTCAAAAGTAGTCAAGGGGAAAGAAGAGGAGGCTGCCAACTATGCAAATTATTTCAATTTCAGCGCTCCATTAAACCGATGCAGTTCACATAACTATCTTGCTATCAGACGCGGCGAAAGTGAAGGACTGCTTAGGGTAAGTATCGGTGTTGACGATGAGCGCACACTCGACCGGCTGTATCCGCTTTTTGTAAAAAGAAACGGCGAGCCGTCATCAGTGGGAATTGTAAGAAACGCTGTGTCAGATGCATACAAACGCCTGACACGCCCTGCGATTGAAAACGAAACAGGCGCTGACGCCAAATTCAAAGCAGATACAGCTGCCATAGAAACATTTACATCGAATCTGCGCCAACTTTTGCTGGCGTCGCCACTTGGATCAAAGAGAGTACTCGCTGTTGATCCAGGTTTTCGCACCGGGTGTAAGGTAGTATGTCTCGATGGGAACGGTAACCTATTGTGTCACACAGTAATATATCCGACACCTCCAAAGAGTGACACTCATGAGGCAGCTCACACGATTTTCAATCTGGTGATGGAACATGATATCGAGGCGATAGCTCTCGGCAACGGCACAGCAAGCCGTGAAACAGAAAAATTCTTGCGCTCGCTTGCTCTTCCCGATGTCAGACTATTCATTGTCAGCGAGAACGGAGCTTCAATTTATTCCGCGTCAAAAGTTGCGCGCGATGAATTTCCGGACAAGGATGTTACAGTACGCGGTGCTGTATCTATCGGGAGACGCCTCATGGATCCTCTTGCCGAACTTGTAAAAATAGATCCGAAATCGATAGGAGTAGGTCAGTATCAGCATGATGTGGATCAGTCGCGCTTAAAAAGCGCGCTGGATATGACGGTAGAATCATGCGTAAATCTTGTCGGTGTAGACGTAAACACAGCCTCACGCCAACTGCTTTCATACGTTTCCGGAATAGGTGACACACTCGCTGGGAACATAGTGAAATACCGTTCCGAGCATGGTGATTTCCCCTCGCGGGAGGCCATAAAGAGTGTTCCGAGAATGGGTCCTAAAGCTTTCGAGCAAGCTGCCGGATTCCTGCGTGTACCTACCGGGAGGAATATCCTTGACCATACGGCGGTGCATCCGGAGCGCTATGCTCTTGTAGCGAGAATGGCATCTGATCTTGAAAAAAATCTGTCGGAAATCATAGCCGACCCCTCATTGCTGAAATCAATTGATCTCACCAGCTATATCGACAGTACGACCGGAATGGAAACCCTTGGTGATATAATCCGCGAGCTTGAAAAACCAGGGCGCGATCCCCGTCAGGAAGCTGAGACAGTTGAGTTCGATGATACCATCAATGATATCACTGATCTGAAAGCAGGTATGATTCTGCCGGGAATTGTGAACAACATCACCGATTTCGGTGCTTTCGTAGACCTTGGAATACATAAAAGCGGTCTGTTACACATATCACAGCTGTCTCAAAAACGTGTGCGCCATCCGTCGGAAGTTGTGAAACTCAATCAACATGTGACAGTAAAAGTTCTTGAGGTTGATCTAAAACGCGACAGGATCGCCCTTACGCTCCGCGATGTGCCTCAGTCATAAATGTAAACGATACTTGTGTCCATAACAAATCAGCGCACGACATAAATGCCATACCGACATACGATATACATATGCATAGGTTCCAACGAACCAGACGCGATGAGACGCGTGAAAGAAGCCGGAATAGCCCTAAACGATGCGATCCTGGATGAAATGCATATGTGTGGTCCGTATGAGACACTTCCCTACCCTCCTGCGCCATCAGACGGTCCGGTGTATGCCAATGCAGTGGTCTGTGGCAAAACCGAACTTAGCTTGGAGATTATAAAAAAATTGCTCAAAGCTATGGAGGAGCAGCTGGGAAGAAGGGCAGAACATAAAATGTCGGGCAAAGTGGTGATTGATATGGATGTGGTTGTTTACGGCGATGAGATATGCCGTAGGGGTGAATTTGAAGCGGATTATTTCAAACACGGCTATGAACTTCTCGTCAAAGAAGCTTGACAGGTAGCTCCGTTCTGTACGGTTGACAGATTGAATCAAGTTCGCTTATGAATTTCATCCGGCGCTCCCCTCTTATGCTTCCGGCGATTACCACGGTATCAGGATGCAGCGAATCAATCACCTGACGCATTGTGCCGAAATATCTCGCACTTACGAGAGCGAACCGAGGTCTGACTGGTAAATGATGAAGATCTTTTCTCAAACCGACCGGAGCGATAGTAAGATCACCGAAACACCATATCGTAGAGTCGGCATATACCAGATCGCTTTGTATAACCGGATTTACTACGGAGATCTCCCCTCCCCGCCGTCCTGCAAAAGCGCTTAGCCGGGGACGCACTACATTCAATACTCTGTCATATTGACTTTCAGGAGCATCGGTAAGAATAGAGCAAGAACTTCCATCGAAGGCGACGATTACCGTAGAATATGGATACTCCACAGCATAAGCCTCTCCTTGGGCAGGGTGCGTAGAAGTCAATGCATATACCCCGGCGAAAAACAGTAAAAACATTCCTGATGCCAAGGCGTAGACCTTACGTCTGCGTCTCAACGCTACCCACGCGAGCACTACGGCAAAATAATATGGAATCAGAAGCCAGGGAGAGAAATAAATATCCCTGCAGGTAGCACCTCCTATGGCTGCGACAGCAGAGATAATGCTTACGAGCCATTCATAAAGCACATTAACCGAAAGAGCAATCGTTCCCGAATGATATCCTGCCACAGTCAGAAATACATTGATGAGTTCTCCACCCATTATAAATGGTAACAGAATAGCTGCCGGTATATTAGCGATGACAAACAAAAGCGGGATCTGATGAAAATAAAAAGCTGAAAGAGCACCAGTTCCAATTACAGCAGAAACAGATACTCCCACCCACTGAAACAAACTGCGCGCAATACCCCACAGCGGTCTATGAGGAACAAATTCGAAAGAAAACATCAGAATTGATGCCACTGCCGCGAACGATAACTGAAATCCTATGGAAAAGAGTTGCCAGGGAGAAAACAACAATATAAGTATTGCAGCGAGCCAGAGCGAGTTAAATGGGGAACTGCTTCGTTGCACCATACGTCCTGTCAGTATAACGGATGCCATTATGACGGCTCTCACTACAGAGGGAGACATTCCTGTCAGCAACGCATATAACCATAATAACACGAGGGTAAACAACATCGCCCATTTTTCATGCCCGATTAGGCGCAACGGGAAAAAAAGTAGTGAAACAATAAATGCAATCACCGCCACGTGCATACCGCTTAAAGCCAACATATGAGCTGTACCGGCGCTGATAAATAGTTCACGGGTATCTGTCGAGATATACTCACTGTCGCCGGTAAGTACCGCGCTGATGAATGCTGCTGCCGACGCTGAAATCCCGCTGTCGTAAATCAGATCGACAAAACGCATTTTCAGACGGTATAGAAGTGTAGATATCGCAGCCTCAGATGGTGGAGAAACAGCAAAATTGGGAGAATTTCCGGTAATAGATTCGGGGGTGAGATCTGCAATGGCTGAAATCCGGAATCCCTCATCATTGCGAAGAGCTGAACGTAAATCGGGGATCCGGGTGTCAGGACCTGCGGGAGATCGTAAAATCACCGTAAAACGAACTGTATCACCCGGCTCTACCACGGGCATCGAGGAATGGACATTCAGCAAAATCTCTGCTCCAGTATCATTTCCACATAACCTGACGACAAGCCTCTGACTAAAATTATATCTATCTGCACCGATGACAATTCCTATGTACCGTTCCTCTAAACCTGTCAGCCGGACTCCGGGAGGGGTATGCACTATGGCTGTTAGTATTCCAATCGTGGTAAAAACAGCCATCAACGCCATCATCCCTTTTTTAAGGTGAATAGCTAATATGCACAGAGCCACCAAAAAGGTGGCTCCATATAATATCCAATTTTGACACCCCGCCGTCAACAGAATTCCAATAGCTACAGACAATGCAGCTGGAAACAGTGGCATTGAAGCCAGAATATGCGGACGGTAGCTCATGCGCCAGCATTAATTATGCGAGTTCATTCTGCCGGGATAGTTGCCATAACAACAAAGAAACTGCTCACCCCTATGATAATCCATAGAAGCACCGCAAGCAAAAGCGGACGTACACCAACCTTTTTCACCATTGATATAGAGAGCCCGGCACCAATGAGAAAGAGGGTTACAACAAGTGCACGCTTTGCTATGAGAACTAATACAGATGTCACCTGGGCTGGTATATTGCAATAGGTATTGGCTACCATTGCCAACACAAAGAGAAATATAAACCATGGAATGGTGATACGGCTACCCTTTTTATCGCGGAAGATGAACATTGTTACAAATGCAAGGGGTATGATCCATAGCGCTCTGGTACATTTGATGAGAGTGGCGATCTGGCAGGCTTCTGCTCCATATGCATCTCCAGCCCCCACAACCGATGAAGTATCGTGAATGGCTATCGCAGCCCAGGTACCGAACTGAGCCTGCCCCATATTGAAATAATGACCAATAGGAGGGAAAATAAACAGCGCTATCGCATTTAGAATAAAAATTACTCCAAGCGACACAGCCATTTCATGATCGTCAGCTTTCAGCACAGGTCCCACCGCAGCTATGGCACTTCCACCGCATATGGCCGTTCCCGATGAAATCAGGTACGCAGTCTTACGGTTAAGGTGCATCCAGTAGCCGAGAAGCACTCCAAAAATCATTACACCAATTACTGATACTATAGTGAACATCATACCTTCCGAACCGCTTTTCAGCGCTGTTGTTACGTTCATCCCAAATCCAAGCCCAACAACAGATGCCTGGAGAAGATATTTCGATCCTTTCTTATTGAATTTAGGGTAAGGCATCTTGAAAATCATTGCGAATACGAGACCTGCAAATAGCGCCGTTGCCGGTGTGATGATCTCATTGATTCCAAAAAATTGCTTGCATGGTATTGCAGCAATAATGATAGCAGCTATATATACGATACGTGCAAGCATGTTTTTATTGTTGTTTGTATCAGTTGTCATTGTTTTTCAACAACTATGGTTTGAGAATTAAATAGATTTCATTTAACGTCTTCCAGTCCAGATCTCCCATGATTCAAACGCCTGAAGCAACAGCATTTCCAGACCGTTTTTAGTGACAGCTCCATGCCCGGCGCTCTTTTTCATAAAGAGAGTGACATCAGGATTATAAAGAAGATCATAACAGAGAAATTCACTGTTCATCAACTCATATGGTAGCTGAGGACACTCGTCGACATGGGGATACATACCCAATGGTGTGGTATTAACTATTACCTTATGGGTCTCCATAATCTCGGGAGTTATGTCGTTGTAGGAAATCATTCCTTCCTGTGGCGTACGCGAAACGACAAGCGGTTTTACTCCAAGATCCTCAAGTCCGCAACATACGGCTTTGCACGCCCCGCCTGATCCGAGAACAAGCGCTGCCTTATGATAAGGCTGAAGCATTGGGCTTATAGAATTCTTAAATCCGACGATATCACTGTTATAACCGACGAGTTTAAAATCGTTTTCAGTCTTTCCGCTTCTAACAATCCGAATTACATTGACAGCCCCTATGCGTTTTGCGATGGGATCAATATCAGTAAGATATGGCATTACAAGCGTCTTGTATGGGATAGTAACATTCAACCCCTGAATATTGGGATACTCAGAAAGCACTTCCATAAAATCTCCTATATCAGGGATCTCAAAATTGATATATCTTGCATTGATATGCTCGGCGGAAAACTTCTGGTTAAAGAATGTCTGGGAAAAAGAATGGGTAAGCGGGTATCCTATGAGTCCGTAAATCTTCTCCCTGACAGGCTTGTTTTTTCTTTGAAAGATTGTTTTCATAAACTTTTTTGGGTGACACCAGACTTATGTGCAGAAAATAATCGGCGTCAATAGGCGCAAAGTTACTGAAAATTCCTATATAACTGTACATTCTTCCAAAAAAATCCAATTTTGTCAACATTGAATTCTGAGGTCCAATGTTCTTGATTACACTATAATCAAATTGTCAGCGGGCTGAGAGTGTATAGGATCCCGGTGTAAGCTTTATGGAGAATGTTACCGGATGCGATGGATTCCCAGATACATTGCGGGTGGCTGAAGAAAGTTTTTGTCCATCGATATAAAGCGATGAACGGCGAGCAGGAGCGGGAACTGTGATGTCGGCAACAGTTCCCGGAGGGATAGTAACGTCCATATCAAATCTTCCGGGATCATTCACAAAAGCGACCTCCACCGGTCCGAGTATCGTAGGTACAGTAGCGGCAGCCGATTTCAGGGTACCAGGTTTCGGGTGTATTCTCATATGGCGCCAGCCAGGTTCGACCGGTTCTACTCCCATGAGTTTTCTTATAATTATATTTGCCGGAGCTGATCCCCATGCATGGTTCCAGTCGAGATTCGGCTTAAACTGCGGATCCCATCCTTCCCATGTTATAGTGGATCCATTCTCTATCATATTCCACCAACTGCGTTTTCCGCGTGAAGTCAGCAATTCAAGAGCATAGTTTTCAAGGTCACCATCGTATAGTGCGTCAAGAAGGAACTGTGAACCGTATACGCTGCAAGCCATGCCTCGCGAACGTATATGGTCAAGCACAGAGGCGCGGTATTTTTCGGGAACCATGCCAAAGGCCATAGGAAACATACTCGCATGCAGGGAATAATGCGTGGATCCTACGCCATCGCGATAACGACCTGTCTTTTTATCAAGCATGAGAGAGTTTACGGCCATTAGCACCTTTTCGGCGCGAGCAGCGAAAAACGCCGCATCCTCCTCTTTATCGAGCGCTTTCGCAATCTGCTCCATCAGTTTCAACGCCTGATAATGGTAGGCATTGACTACAGTATTGTATTCGGTGAGATCGTAACCATCTGCTTCTCCGGGCTCCTCTTTACCCACCCCGAGGGCTCCACTCTGCGGCCAATCGACAATGTCGCGTATATGGTCACCATAATATCCGCAACGACGGAGAAGATCTGTTGTCTGACGATCCGTACGAGTGCTTATAAGATTGTTACCTTCCGTAAGTTCGGTGAGCGTACGCGCCTTTAGCACATCGTAATCAGCTATAAGAAGCGATTTGTCGCCCGTATAGAGATAATCGTTCCATGCGAGGATAACAGCCTGTAAAATCCATTCAGTTGGCCAGGTTGCGTTATCCATCAGATAATGTGTGGTGTAACGAGCAAGAGTATATTCATCGTCTACACAATAATGACTCAACTGGTTTATGAGGGCATCGGCTTCATACGGTATGCGTTCACGATCACCATCAACATAAACACCTGCAAAGCTCGTTGCGAAAATCGAATATTTACATAGCTCCCAGACTGCATTTAACAAACTATCGGACGATGTGAATGAAGATCCATCTTCTTTCCACTGATAATGAACCGTGGGACGTCTGAGGTCGGTAACCGCCGAAGTGCCCGTCTCGATCTCGCAATAGCGGTACGGGTAAACCTCCCCTATGTATGAAGGCATAAGAACTGGCCGGACATCCTTGCCATGGGGTTTTATCTGGGCATTACGCCCATCCGGGCGAATGGTAAGAGTGTATGTGTCCACACCTTTGTGAACAGGGAGTCGATATGATGTATATCTTACAGAGGCGCCCGGTGTGCGGTTTACATTTTCACCGGATGCAGCTTCCCCAAGATGAATGGTTAGTGTATCCGGTTCAGAAGCGGAAACAGTAAGCGAAAGAGTTGAGAAAGCAGCTTTCCCGAAATCAGCAAACATATTTCCGTCGCTATTGACATATACCGATGCCGGAAGCTGAACAGTTTTTTGCAAAGGGGAACGTGAAAAATCTTTGCTCCACTCACGCGCTGTCAGAAACCGGTTGGCAGGGGCATATGAAGTAAATTCTCCGTCTTCCCCGGCTACTTTTACAGTCCAATAATAAGCAGTCGCGGGAGATAGTAGTCCATCTGGAAGCCTGATTCCTGAAATCGATGCATCCGCAACTGTACCGCTATCCCAAATATCGGCACTCCCCTCACATAGTAAATCTGGAGCTGTCGCCACTAAAACACGATACGCGCCCTGGGCACTCACTTCCTTTGGTAAACGCCATGAAAAAGATGGAGCAGGGGTCTCAATATGAGCAGTGTGGAGGAGATCGTAGCTTCCCCTCCGCCAGGCGATGATTACGTCATCAAGGTTAGCAGAAGAAGGTTGACCTACGACATAAACAGTGCGGGTATCCTCTATAAGTTCTGTCCGCAGACCTGTCGGCGCAACAAGTGAACTGACAGCAAGCGTAATGGCAAGTAATATTGAACTCATCTGTGTTAGTATTAATTTTACAAATTTAGTATAATTCCTCCAATACTCCAACCAATTGAGAGGAACTGAAAATCTTAATGGATATGCATGTCAATATCCCGATTAGCGAATCACCGTAAGATGATGAATATGATACAGACATCGAATTTAATGCGAGAGAAGTTGGCTGAGACAGGAAAAAATGCTATTTTTGCAAGAGATTGGGATGAAGCAGACAACATGAGATTCACCCGACTGCTAATTTATATATCTTACTTGACAGTTCAGAATTATGAAATATATAGGAGCACACGTGTCGGTTGACGGTGGTGTATCGAACGCTCCCCTGCGTGCAGCCGCCCTCAATATGAAAGCTTTCGCATTATTCACCCGTAATCCGTCGCGATGGAAATCGGCACCGATCTCAGATGAAGAGGCGGCAAAATTTCGTGAAAATTGTGAAAATTCAGGCTTTACTCCTTCCGTAATCCTTCCCCACGACAGTTTCCTGATCAACCTCGGTGCCCCCGATGAGGATAAGTTGAGAATGTCGCGTGAGGCATTTCTTGACGAACTGCACCGTTGTGAACAGCTTGGTCTTACAATGCTCAATTTTCATCCGGGTTCACATCTGAAACTGATATCGGAGGAGCAATGCCTGCGGACAATCGCTGAATCCATAAACTTATCGCTTGAGCAGACCAAAGGTGTAACCGCTGTAATAGAATCGACTGCAGGTCAAGGTACCAATCTCGGGTTTAAATTCGAGCACCTTGCCGAAATCATAAGAATGGTGGAGGACAAGAGCCGCATCGGTGTTTGTGTGGATACATGTCACACATATGCGGCAGGCTATGACCTTGCGACAGCCGAAGGGTATAAACGGACATGGGAAGAGTTCGACTACACGATCGGGTTCCAGTATCTGAAAGGGATGCATCTGAATGATTCGAAAAAGGGTCTCGGCTCTCGCGTTGACCGTCATGAATCGCTGGGTGAAGGGACGCTTGGAAAGCCTTTTTTCGAGATGCTGATGGCCGATCCGCGCATGAATGATATTCCTCTGATTCTCGAAACTCCCAACGAAGAGATCTGGGGTGAAGAAGTGGCATATCTCTACTCGCTGGCGGGTTCCCACTGAAAAATCGCGACATACTTACATCATCACAAATCATTAATACCATTATGAAAACCAAACCGGATCTAAGTTTCTGGAAGCTATGGAACCTGAGCTTCGGGTTCTTCGGAGTTCAGATTGCATACGCGCTGCAGAGCGCCAATGTAAGCCGAATCTTCGCCACTCTCGGGGCAGATCCCCACGACCTGAGTTATTTCTGGATACTCCCCCCGCTGATGGGTCTTATAGTGCAACCGATAGTCGGAACCGCTTCGGACCGCACATGGAACCGCTTCGGACGTCGTCTGCCCTATCTTATAGGTGGAGCGGTAGCAGCGGTTGCCGTGATGTGTCTGCTTCCGAATGCAGGCAGTTTCGGCCTTACGGTTTCTGCCGCCATCCTTGTGGGTCTGTTCGCCCTGATGTTGCTCGATACTTCGATAAACATGGCCATGCAGCCGTTCAAGATGCTTGTGGGCGACATGGTTAATGAAAAACAAAAAGGTCTTGCATACTCCATACAGAGCTTCCTCTGCAACGCCGGCTCCATAGTCGGATACATCTTCCCTTTCCTGCTGACATGGATAGGATTCAGAAATACAGCGGCAGCGGGAGTGATTCCACAGACAGTTGTGTTCTCATTTTATATCGGAGCCGCGATCCTTCTTCTGTGTGTCATATATACCCTGATAAAAGTAAAGGAGTGGCCGCCACAACAATATGCTGAATATAACGGCGGAAGCGCCAATACAGAGAATGCGCCAAAGGAAAGTACAAATCTTCTGAAACTGCTTGTAAAAGCTCCTTCCACTTTCTGGACGGTAGGTCTGGTACAGTTCTTTTGTTGGTTCGCTTTTCTTTTCATGTGGACTTACACTAATGGAACAATTGCGAAAAATGCATTTTACTGCCCCGAGACCACTACTATTTCAGGGATTTCAGATAACGGTGAGGTTTATTCGGCCAAATATATCCTGACAGTCGACTCCCTTCCGGTAGTCATGCACGGTAAAGCTGCCGTAGCAGGATTGCAGACTGCTCCCGGCGAATTTGTTGCAGCTGACAATATACAGATCATACGTACAGATTCGGAGGTATGGCAAATAAACAGCGGCGGGCTGAATATTGAAGCTCCAGCTATGGGAATTGAGGTCAAAACTCCGGTGGCGACAGGTAGCATGCTGTATGAAATAGACGGCATAAATCAATATGCTTTCAACGAGAAAATCGAGACCGGGGCAAGTATAGTTCTTGTGAACGGTACAACGCGCATTGAAACACCTTGGATCACTGTATCGGACAGACTTTCGCATCTCAACGGCAATCCGTCGCTGCTTCTCGCGGATATATATACTCACGATCCGAATACAGGCGATCTGTATCTTGATGGCGTGAAGGAGGTAAAGCTCAGCGACCCTGATAAGGCTACTTTCAAGACAAGCGTTGTATTGAATACGGAATCACCGCAATATAACGATGCGGGAAACTGGGTCGGAATTCTCTTCGCCGTACAAGCGATAGGCTCCGTGCTGTGGGCAATAGTTCTGCCAATGTTCCGCAGCCGCAAATTTTCCTATTCCCTGAGCCTTATTCTTGGTGCTGTCGGTTTCATCTCGGCAGGAGTGATTACGGATCCTTATCTGCTGTTCATATCATTCTTATTGATCGGATGCGCATGGGCCGCGATGCTGGCATGGCCTTTCACAATACTCACCAACTCACTGAAGAGCGGCAACATCGGTGCTTATCTTGGATTATTCAACTGCTCGATATGCATTCCACAGATTATCGGAGCGCTTGCCGGTGGTTGGATTCTGTCGCTCATCGGAACTCCGGGAGAACTTGCACCCCAGCATATGATGATGATAATAGCTGGTATATCATTATTAATAGGCTCGATAGCCGTTGTGTTCATTAAAGAAGAAAAGTATTGAAAATTTACGTAAGATGAAAAGACTCATTTACATTTCGGCATGCATTGTTCTTCTGAGCGCATGCGGAGGTACAGAGGATTATGACGCGTATGTAAAAACCCTACAGGCCCAGCCTGCTGTGATCGATACCATATCGTCGCCGGCATCGTATGCCGCCTATCTTGACTCGCTTGAAGCGAAAGCCCGTGAATTCGATGAGAAGGGAATTGATCTGAATGAGACTCAAACTGACGAGCTTGAAGATCTAAGCCAGACGATTCAGGGAGCACTGGAGAAGGCGTATGACCGGATAGCAAGGCGACCGGTCACACTTCCCGACGCAGTGGAGGTGCCTGAATAAAAACGATATTGAAATACTCATTCAACGGAACGAGCGGAAGCGCATTCTCAGGAAGGGCTTCCGCTCCGCCTGTTGAGGGGATAACCTTCATCACCCCTGATACATTTCCAAGGCGGCTGAACAGACGGTGAGCTACTACGCCCATCGTCATACGCAGATTGAGTTCCACGCATGGAACAACAGCAAATCCGGTGGGAGAAGCAGACGAAGATATAACCATCATATCAATTCCGAAATAACCGCTGTAGGCTCCTGAGATAATTCCGGTAAGAATCGGCGGCAGGATGCTGATTAGGTCTGTAAGGAGTCTCATGGGGAGATAACGACATAAATCAGACATTATGGCGCTGTCGGAGGTAACAAGATTTCCATTATAAGAGACATCGCTACGACCATTGAAAAAGCTCGACAAGCCGATATAACATATCTGCCCGGTTTCATCAGCATGAAAAAGCATGGCGAAATCGAGTATTTTTTCATATCCCCGTTCTATCAGTATACTTCCCTGACGCCGGATAACACCATCGAAACGTGACACGAGCTGGTCAGGCGTAAGATCGCGACTGCTCACTACTCCCCTTCCACTTGATGACCAGGGCGATTTGAGATAGATCTCAGAAGCATCGGATGCCGATATGTAAGCCATGGCCTGGGCAACTGAATGCGCTTCAAATGCGGATTCGGCGCAAATAATATTTCCCCATGAAGAACATTGCGACGAACGGATGGCATCGTTGATCAATCCGGCGGTATGCCTGTGGCTTATCCGACGAATTGAATCCGCTGGAATATGGTCTAAAAGCTCTACGTGGGCGCCGACATGGATCAGTTTGTCGATAGTTGGGCGGCTCCAACCCCATGGCGATAGTTTCTCGATAGACAATCCGGCTAAAGAACGGACTAATTTCGGTCCGCCACCAAAGCGATTTGAAACCTCGGCGTGCCATAGCGAAAGTTGCAGTTCCTCGTCAGCCGACAATGTTTCAGGAAGTAAAACCATGTCGGAGGAATCACCAAGCCACCACATCAGCGGCGCTCCATATCGGGCGAGCAGGGCAGCCTGGCGCGGAGGTGTGAATGACCCCGCCGGATTTACCGCCAGAGCAATATCATTTTCGGGATTATAGTAAAACAGTTCATTCATAAGGGACTGCCGTTTGAAGCGAGTGTCGGTCGCTGACTATGCGATTGCAAAATTACTAAAACTTTAGTAACTTTACGTTCAAATAGAGCCAACTCAGATGAGCGACGTAATAAGACTGCTGCCGGATTCGGTAGCGAACCAGATAGCTGCCGGGGAGGTAATTCAACGCCCTGCCTCAGTGATAAAAGAACTTGTAGAAAATGCTGTTGACGCTGGAGCGCATAATATAAAGATTATTTTACGCGACGGAGGTAAGAACCTTATTCAAGTGATAGATGACGGATGTGGGATGTCGGATACAGATGCGCGTCTGGCATTCGAACGGCATGCGACTTCTAAAATAAAGGATGCAGCAGATCTTTTTGACCTTCATACAATGGGATTTCGCGGAGAGGCTCTCCCATCAATCGCTGCAGTAGCCCAGATAGAACTCAAAACCAAGCGTAAGGATGATACAGTGGGTACCCGACTGCAGCTGGCAGCCTCGAAGTTTGAGAGTCAGGAGGCGGATGCGTGTCCCACCGGCACGAATCTGGCGGTGAAAAATATTTTTTTTAATTTCCCGGCGCGCCGAAAGTTCCTGAAAAAAGATTCAGTTGAACTTTCGCATATAGTACATGAGTTCGAACGTCTGGCATTGGTAAATCCCGATAAGGAATTCCTGTTGGTTCACAACGATGTAACTCTACATCAACTGTTACCGGGTTCATTGAAGCAGAGAGTTGTAGGACTGTTCGGAAAAGCTTTGGAGAAACAACTTATTCCGATCGCAACTGAGACATCGCTGGTGAAAATCAACGGTCTGATTTCACTTCCGGAAAATACACGCAAACGCAACCAGCTGCAATATTTTTTTGTGAACGGTCGTAACATGCGCCATCCTTATTTTCAGAAAGCCGTGTTGCATTGCTATGAGAACCTGATTCCGGCCGATCATCAGCCGAATTTCTTTATCAATTTTGAAGTTGACCCCGCTACTATTGATGTAAATATCCATCCAACTAAAAGTGAGATAAAATTTGAAAATGAGGCACCGATTTGGCAGATTCTGGTTGCTGCGATCAAGGAGGCATTAGGAAAATACAACGGAGTGCCGGGAATAGATTTCGATACCGCAGATGCCATTGATATCCCCGTATTCAACCCGGTGACTACACCGATGTTCAGCGATGTACCTACGGATGATTACAATCCGTTCGCTCTCTCTCCCGACGATTTTCTGAAACCGTCAGCGCCGGGCGATTATAAGCATTCTGTAAAAGCTCCTTCTGCACTGAACAGAACAGACTGTTTTAAAGCTGAAAAACATGATAGCGGATTGAAAGACTGGGATCGGTTGTATCGTGACTTTCAGAATGCCACAAAGTTTTCCGATGAAGGATCGGAGATACCGGTGTCGGGAACTTCAACGGTAGAACGGAGCGCTCTTAATAATGATGGTGAACCGAGCGGAGAGGATCAGCTGACGCCGGAATTGCCGGATCTTGAGATGTGTGAATCGAGTGGCCTGCTGAAGTTCAGGAATAGAATCTTGGTGGTTCCCGCAGCACGCGGACTGATGATAATAGACCGATACCGCGCGCATCTGAAGGTTCTGTATGAGAAATTTATCCAAGTTTCGGATCGTATTCTCGGCGAATCTCAGCAATTGTTGTTTCCTGAAACAGTAACTCTCACTGTATCGCAGAATGTAACCCTCGGGAGTATGCTTGAAGAGATTAAACTTCTGGGATTCGATGTGTCGTTTCTGGGTGATAATGTATGGGCCATCAACGGTATTCCGGCAGCTATATCTGACCTCAATGCGGCCGATACACTTATGAAAATGATAGAGAGCGTTGCTGATGAAACAGTCATGCCAGGCGCTGAATTAAAGCAACGCGTGGCATTGTCAATGGCAAGAGCTGCTGCCAGCGGAAGCAAGAGGGCTCTTTCAGATGAAGATGCGGAAGCGCTTCTCAGTAGTTTCCTCTCACTCCCAGATCCGGTCTTTTCACCAGACGGGAAACCGACTTTCTTTATCGTCGAGACATCGGAGATTAACCGTAGGTTACAGATAACGAACTGAGGTGGGGGAGAATGTCATTTGCTCTCGGTAATGCTGCAAACCAGAAGTGGCGTTTACTATGTTTTATTCAGGTGATTACGATATACGGCGCAGATGCTCGTATAGTTTCCTGAGAGGGAGACCCATTACATTATAATAATCTCCCTTGATGCCTTTTATACCGATGTACCCTATCCATTCCTGTATCCCATACGCGCCGGCTTTGTCGAAGGGACGGTAATTATCTATATAGTAAGATATTTCTTTATCGGAAAGCTCGGCAAATTCAACATATGTCGTATCTGAAAAAGATATGGATGCTGATGATGTTACAAGCGTGACACCAGTAACCACCATGTGAGTATGACCGGACAGAGAGGTAAGCATTCGCGCGGCGTCTATTGCATCGTATGGCTTACCAAGAACGGTATCATTGTCTATCACTACAGTGTCGGCTGTGACAAGTATCTCGCCGGGATTGAGAGGCGAAGCGTATGCCTGGGCTTTTTTGCGGGATATATATTCAGGAACGGAGGCAGGAGGAAGGGTGGCAGGATAGCTCTCATCAACATCATGGAGGGGGACGGTTTCCACGTCTATTCCTATGAGGCTGAGGAGTTCGCGGCGACGCGGTGAAGCGCTGGCAAGAAGCAGCCGGCGGTCGCCGAAGATTGGATGGTGGTGACAGGAAAGGGTGTTCATCTAAAAATGATGTCGTTAGTCGTTATTCCAGCCCCAGGCCTTATCAACGGATGGCCAATTGTTTTTCGCCTTCAGGATCTCTTCAAGAAGATCGCGGGCTACCCCGTAGCCTCCGTTGACCGGGGAGATGTATTTGACAATGTCGAGAACATCAACAGCTGCGTCGGCGGGGGCCACCGACAGACCAACGGTGCGAAGACACTCCGTGTCAGGTATGTCATCGCCTACGTAAGCCACCTCTTCGGGTGTCAGTCCGTTATCGGCCATCCAGCGGTCAAGTATCTCTTTCTTAACGCCAGCCTGAAGAAAAATATCATTGATACCGAGATTTTTGAAGCGGCTGACAAGAGCATCCCCTGTTGCTCCACTTATAATAGCTATTTTCAAACCTTTGCGCACAGCGAGCTGCAGGGCGTATCCATCGTGGAGGTTCGCCATCCGACATGGGATACCATCGGGACCAAGCGGAAGGAGACATGGTGAAAGCACTCCGTCAACATCGAAAACTACTCCGCGAATTTTTTCTAAATCATAGTTTATTTTGCTCATTATCAATGGAGTTAAAGATTCCTTACTTTTTTACGCTATTATATTCATTGAGGATGGCATCGGCGAGCATGCGGTAAATCTCTTTTTGCCGCCCTTGGAGCATCGCAAGATGTTTCTCAATCACTTCGTGATCACCACGGCGGGCCGGACCTGTCATGGCTTCGCGAGGCGAGATATTCTCTATCTTGGCAAGGGTTGCTTTAAGCAGCGGCATGAGATAGGTTATATCAAGTCTCTGGCTGCGTAAGAGGCTGTCGGCTTCGGCCCACATCAGATTAGCATAGTTGCAGGCGAAAACGGCGGCGACATGGAGCTGACGGCGGCGGGCGCTGTCTGCAATTTCCACACGGTCAGAAATGTCTTGAGCGAGATTCAAAAGCGAGGCTGTGACAATCTCCGATGAGCCTTCGATGAAAAATGGAACTTCTGAAATGTTGACCGCGACATCGCGGGTAAATGTCTGGAGGGGGTAGAAAACTCCATAGCGCGATTTATTTCCGGAAAAAATTTCCATGGGAACGCTTCCGGAGGTATGTGCCCATATGCCGGGGTAATCAGGGGTAGATGCGGCGATAGTGCGGATAGCATCATCGTTCACTGCAAGAATATAAAAATCAGCATCCGGTACGATGTCCGCAAGTGATGATGCTGGGTTACATTCTCCACCGATCAACGCGGATAGCCGCCCAGCAGTAGAAGAATGGCGGCTCACAACCTGAATAAGATCAGCTACACTACTTAGAGCGCTCCCGATATGAGTTGCTACATTGCCAGCTCCAATCAGACATATCCGCGGTCTGGAGGGTGGCAATATCTTATTATCAGTCATTATTGCGCCACTTTCCGATATGCACTTTTTCCCAAAGCAATTTGGCCGGATCGATCGGACGTCTCTCCTCATTTTTATAGCCGATAGAGACTATACACAGAATTCCGAACTCCTCTGGTATTCCAAGCGCCTGACGCACATAATCCTCAGCGGGCTCACCGGCTTCGTCGTAGCGGTCGCGCACTTCTACCCAACAAGACCCTAGACCAAGATCCTGCGCTTGCAACTGCATCAATATTGCTGCTATTGAGGCGTCTTCAATCCAAGCATCACTTTTTGTCATATCCGCTGCTACAACTATAGCAAGGGGAGCATTTGCTATAGAGGTTGCATAATTGGGTTTACACTTCCCAAGATGAGCCAGCATATCCCGATCTTCAATTACCACAAACTGCCACGGACGAACACTCTTGGAAGAGGGGGACGTAAGAGCTGCTTCTATAATAAGTTTTACATCATTCGGATTAACCGGCTGATCTGTATATTTGCGTATAGTACGACGATTTAAAAGCAGATTGTGAAAATTATCCATTGGGTATACTACAATTTATTTAATGGGCATGATTACTTCTGACATATCCACGCATCATGCTGACTTACAAGTTCCTTCATACGTGCCGCGGTAGAATAATTATTTCCTGTCGCGGCATACACGCGGTAACGTCCATTCATATGCACTACGCCAAGCTTCATGCGACCATTCTCGTTCATATAAGATTCTGCCTGCGACATAGTAGGGAATGATGCGACTACTACAATATATGGATCCTCGGCGTTAAAACGGGTTACTGAAGCAGATGAGCTGTCGCGTTGGGTGTCTGCCGAGGGATCATTAATCTCTAAGCCATCTTCCGAATCTGTAATTCTATCGGAAAACATAACTTCATCAGGATCATCCATTTTACTACTTTCGTTGATGTTTTCCAACTGATGTTCATCAGATGAGATTGTCGAGTAGCTAATACTGTCGTCAGAAACAATAATTTCCTGGTCGATTTCAGTCTCTTGCGATGCACTGCTCATAGGAGCTATAGACGCTGACTGAGTATTGGTTTCTACTCTGATAGGTGATACTATAAAAAATATCAATGTAAAGAAGAGAGCCAGCGATGCAATTATTCCGGAAGCGTATGCTCTCCACTGCTGTGGATACCAAGAGAGACGCTTTGCTGTATCATCTCCATTATTCCCTCGCTCAATACTATCTGGACAGACTGCATGCTTCTGAGTTTCCCGGTTTGTTTTTACATCACTGATAGGTAGAGGTGTGATTGGTAAAAGTCCAAACATAGATCCATTTATTCCCGACATATCAGGGTAAGGAATAAAATCGATATCCCTCGTAGCTTTATAGGCATGAAACGTTCCTAAATTTCCAAACTTAACAGATTCCTCGACAGCCAAACGAGAGTGTATGTCATCAACACATTTCCGGATAAGATCTGTTGCATCGGAGACTGATATATGGTTAGCCTTTGCCACCGAATATTGCAAAAGACCGTCATCTTCACACAACCATCTGTTAAAGGCAAGTTTTCTTCCAGGAGGTAAGATCGTCACCCCATTCTGATCAAATTGTGCACTATTATACTTACATAAAAACGCACCAAGACCTGGCACGACCACACAGTCATGCCTACGTACTAAATACGAAATATGTTTCTCTAATAAGCTCACAACTTTAGAATACAATAAAACAGCAATACCTAAATCAATAATATATGAAGAAAAATCTCCACACTTATCTTTGCAAAATTACTAAAAAAAATGTATATCGCCAAAGTAAATTACCATGTATGATACTTGTGGCAAGTATCGAAAACATCCAAACAACTGCTAACAATTAATTTAACAAGCTACCTAATCCCTACTGGAGTGTAACAATGGTATATAATACAGTTTAGTTTAATGAAAGACAAACTTTCACAAGTATAATCGCTAACAACAGCAATCTTGAGTAATTTATTCGCGGCTCACAATCCCCAAGCATCGATTACTAACTGCCACTCCTATACGGATTCCTGCCTACTGATTCCGGATTCCTGATTCCAGAGTCTGATTCCTATTAGTGATTCCAAATCCACAATTCCGGATTCTTAATCCACAAATTGTAATTATGACGTTTCAAAAATCGCAGACACGCCATCTGTTGTATCCGGATGGCGAGGGTACTGTCATAATGGTTCGGATGGCAGGAGCTGAGACTGAGGCTCATGAGAGCGATCTGACGATCGTAACCTAAGCTGATTGCCGATGGCGACGACCCGGATGATCCATTATGACACACACTGATTACTGATTACTGATTGCTGATTCCGACTACCATCAAAAAAAGAAGCGCCTTCACAACCATTGAGGTGTGAAGGCGCTCGGTGATAGGGG
>CAZDWY010000022.1:0-35373 GCA_964509345.1 uncultured Alistipes sp. | reverse complement strand
GCCTGCATTGGTGATGCGGGTGAACTGAGCGTGATGAAGTGCATCTATGTCTTTCGCACCGCAATACCCCATACCGGCTCTCAAACCGCCAAGCATCTGATATACGACTTCATACAGTGAGCCTTTATATGGAACACGAGCTGCTATACCTTCCGGAACCAGTTTTTTCGCATCTGTCTCGTTTGCCTGGAAATAACGGTCTTTAGATCCTTTTTCCATGGCTTCCAGTGAACCCATGCCACGATATGACTTATATTTTCGTCCGTTGTAGATGATGGTATCGCCCGGAGATTCTTCAACACCGGCGAGCATGCCTCCAAGCATTACCGAATATCCTCCGGCTGCGAGTGCCTTGACGATGTCGCCGCTGTAGCGGATGCCACCGTCGGCGATGAGGGGAACACCGGTTCCTTCGAGGGCTTTTGCAACATCGTATACTGCAGAAAGTTGTGGCACACCGACGCCGGCAATGATACGAGTGGTGCAAATAGATCCTGGACCGATACCGACTTTAACACCGTCAGCTCCGTTTTCAACGAGGTATTTCGCTGCTTCGCCGGTAGCGATATTTCCTACAACAACATCTATCTCTGGATATTTCTCCTTGACAGCACGTAGGACACCGATTACACCTTTTGAATGACCGTGAGCCGTATCAATTACCAGAGCATCGACTCCGGCGGCTACCAGAGCATCGACTCTATCCATGGAATCTGCAGTGACACCTATTCCGGCTGCAACACGTAGCCGTCCAAGTTTGTCTTTACAGGCGTGGGGTTTATCTTTGGCTTTAGTAATATCTTTGTATGTGACCAGACCGACAAGATGACCATCATTGTCCACAACAGGTAGTTTCTCGATTTTGTGGTGTTGAAGGATTTCGGCAGCCTCCTCAAGATTTGTGCTCTGTGATGTTGTAATGATGTTTTCCGATGTCATAACTTCATCTACGGGACGTTTGAGGTCGCGTTCGAAACGCAGGTCGCGGTTTGTTACTATACCTACAAGCATGTTCTCATCGTCAACAACGGGAATGCCGCCGATATGGTATTCCTCCATCATTTTGAGCGCATCTGCTACGGTGCTCCCTCGTCGGATTGTTACGGGATCGTATATCATACCGTTCTCCGCTCTTTTTACTGCGTGAACCTGACGAGCTTGCTCTTCAATCGGCATATTTTTGTGAATCACGCCAATACCACCTTCGCGGGCAATGGCTATGGCCATTTTTGCCTCTGTAACGGTGTCCATAGCGGCAGAGACTATGGGTACATTCAATTTGATGTTGCGTGAAAACTTGGTAGAGAGATCTACCATGCGCGGAAGAACCTCGGAGTAAGCGGGAATCAGAAGGACATCATCGAATGTGAGCCCATCCATTTTAACCCTGTCTGCAATAAATGATGACATATATAAAAAATCTATTGAAGCTGTATGTTGTCAATTTTATTGCATGCAAAGGTACAAATAAATTTCCGTATGGTTCAAAATTTTTTTTACAATTTTCTTGTTCAGAAAGCGTGGGAGCATGTATAATGGCTTTATCTGGGAGATTTCTGTCGTTGTGGAATCTGTTTTATAAGATTGCGTAGAGGCAGAAAGCCTCCAATCTGTTTTTATCTGAATTTAGGGAGTAAATATATCGGTGAAAGTGGAATTTTGGTCACCTGATTTTGGGGTAGCATAGGAAATGTGTAAATTTGCAGTCATATATAAAATATTAAGCAAGTTTGGAAAAAGATATAACGATCGGTGGTCAGCAGTTACACTACGAGGTGACGGGTGACGGTCCGGCATTGGTGCTCATGCATGGCTGGGGATGTTCTCATGCAACCGTCAGGACAATTGCTTTGGCGGCTGCTGGATCCCATACTGTATATAATCTTGATCTTCCTGGATTCGGTGAATCTCCCGAGCCGCCGGACACTTGGGGGGTGGAAGAGTATTCTCGCCTTGTGGAAGAGTTTATGAAGGCTGAGAAAATCGATAATCCAGTGCTTGCAGGTCATAGTTTCGGTGGACGTCTTGCAATATTTCTGTCAGCGAAGGGGGAAATCATTCCTGACAGCATTATACTTATTGATGCTGCCGGGATAAAACCTCGCCGTCCGTTGAGCTATTACTGGAAAATATATTCTTTTAAATGTCTCAAAAAATTGGCTCCTCTCCTGTTGGGAAAAAACAAAGGGGATAGGTTAATTAAACGAGCGAGAGAGAAACGCGGATCTGCTGATTATTCTCAAGCATCTCCGGTTATGCGTGCCGTACTCAGCAAATCTGTGAATCAAGATCTCACTCCGTTATTGAAGGATATTAATGTGCCTGCGCTGTTGATCTGGGGAGAGAATGATACAGCAACCCCTATGCGCGATGCTCGCATAATGGAGAAACTTATTCCAGACAGCGGTCTGGTAAGCTTCCCTGGATGTGGACACTATAGCTTTCTTGATAATCCGGTGCAGTTTGCGGCAGTATTGAAGTCGTTTTTAAATTCACGAAAAAAGTAACAATCCGCTCAACCAGTTTTATATGGAAAAACTAAATATTATTTTCGGATGTTTGCTGGCTGTTGTCTCTCTATGTGACATGTGGACGGTATTCGCCCGCGATCTTATGATGCTACAGCAAAATTCGTATAGAAATGAAAGATATTACCGATGGTTTTCAAACTCCGGTGAGAGCACACAGCTTGGGCGCGTATTCTGTTGTGTGGCACTGCTTTTCCTTTTAATTCAACGTGTACCCTTTTATGCCGGTTCAGTTGTCGGTATTATGGTTGCTGTATGGCAGTGTGTGGTCCTGATGCGGAAGAAATATAAAAAGCCGTTGGTATGGACTCCAAGAGCGCGCCGCATATTCGTGGTGATGTGGGTAATCGCTCTGGCTCTTTCCGGGTGTGCTTTTTTATTATGGGGTTTAAAAGGGTTTTGCGTAGTGCTTATGCTTTTATTGGTAGTCTCGCCGGTAATACTTATCGCATCCAATGATATCTTGGTTCCAGTAGAGAAGAGAATCAATAAAAAATACTATAATGAAGCGGTTGAGATATTGTCATCCATGCCTGAACTTAAGATAATAGGTATAACTGGAAGTTACGGCAAAACATCAACCAAACATTATCTTGACCGGATACTTTCTGAACACTTCAATACGACTATGACACCCGGAAGTTTTAATACTACAATGGGGGTTATAAGGACCGTGCGTGAATATCTGCGCCCATACGACGAGGTTTTCATCGTGGAGATGGGTGCCAAGCAAAAGGGAGATATTAAAGAGATCTGCGATCTCGTTCATCCTTGTGCCGGCATTATTACTGCAGTCGGCGAACAGCATCTTGAATCTTTCAAGACTATCGAGAATGTGCAGCGTACGAAATTTGAGCTCTCAGATGCGATCGGAAAAGATGGGTTTGTTGTACTTAACAATGATTTTCCATACGTAGCTTCACGTGAAGTAGATAATACGCAAACGATCCGTTATGGTGTAAGCACATCTGAAGGAACGGATTATCGAGCCGTAGACATTGAGTATTCTTCTGCTGGAACTTCGTTTACCGTTGTGGGAGACAGCATTGACGAACCGTTAAGACTTCATACAAAGTTGGTAGGGGAGTGCAATGTGTCGAATTTGCTGGCGGCCGTTATCGTGGGTTTGAAATTGGGCGTTCCGGTGGCTAAGATTAAGTATGCTGTAGGGCAAATCGAGCAAGTTGAGCACAGGTTGAACATGAAACAGACCCCTGGCGGGATTACTATTATTGATGATGCCTTCAATTCGAATCCGGCAGGATCAAAGATGGCTCTTGATGTACTTTCAATGATGACTGGTGGGAAGCGGATTGTCATTACACCTGGAATGATTGAACTCGGTGATCTCCAGGAGCAAGCCAACCGAGATTTCGGCAGGCATATTGCTTCATGTGCAGATGTTGCCATTATTGTAGGTCAATATAATCGCGATGCTATTCTTGCAGGCATAGCCGGTGGGACGATAAAGGAGGAAAATATACACGTTACAGATAGTTTCGCGGAGGCACAGGCGCTTTTGCAACGGATTGTGTCAAAAGGCGATACAGTTTTGTATGAAAACGATTTGCCCGATACATTCAAATAGAACTGTGAGGACGGATAAAGCTTTATTCTCTTCATGGAGGAACTACAAAAGGAATATAAGAGTATTAAAACGTAAAATTTAAAATTCATATTATAGTGAAAACCAATATAGGAGTGTTCTTCGGAGGGCGCTCGACCGAGCATGAGATAGCAATGATATCTGCAAATCAGGCAATGGCGGCTATCGATAGAAATAAGTTTGATGTTACCCCGGTCTATGTATCTAAGGATGGTCGGTGGTTTACTGGCGATGCACTTCTTGATATTAAGAATTATCGTGACATACCCGCAATGCTGAAACAATGCAAAGAGGTGTATATGCGTCCGATATATGGTGATTATAATCTCTATCTTGCTAATCCAGAAGGGCTGTTCAAAAACAAAAATGTAGCTGTTCGCCTGGATGTGGTCATACCGGTAATGCATGGAGCTAACGGGGAGGATGGAACCTTCGAGGGGCTTCTTGATTATATAGGTATTCCCTATGCAGGTTGCGACACACTCTCGTCAGCCAATGGAATGGATAAAATCACGATGAAGATGATATTACGTGAGAATGGTATTCCAGTTGTGGATTATGTATGGTTTACCGATCGTCAGTGGTTCGTGGATAAAGAGCATCTTGCCGACGAAATTGAGCGCAAGCTCGGTTATCCCGTAATCGTTAAACCTTCCAATCTCGGTTCATCGATCGGTATCGGAGCTGCTCATGACCGGGAGGAACTCGAATCGCGTGTTGAGGATGCGGCACGCTATGCCTCAAGAATAATAGTCGAGCATATGGTTGAGCATCTTCAGGAAATTAACTGTTCTGTTCTTGGCGATTGTGACGACTTCCGGACATCTGTGCTTGAGGAGCCAATCAAATCGGAAGAAATTCTGTCATATACCGACAAATATATGGGTGGCTCAAAAACTCCTCGCGGCATGGCTGCATCTGCAAAGAAAATTCCAGCAGAGCTTCCAGAAGATGAAACCGCTGAGATACGCCGTCTGGCGGGAGAGACATTCCGTGTGCTGTCATGCCATGGGGTAAGTCGTGTAGATGTTATTGTGGACCGTGCTACGAGAAAGATTTATGTAAACGAGATCAATACAATTCCTGGGTCATTGTCTTTCTATCTTTGGGAAGCAACCGGAATGAGTTTTTCTTCGCTGATGGAAACTCTTGTAAACCTTGCTGTTAAACGCAATGACCGTCGTGGACGTAAAACTTTGACATTTAATCAGAATATTTTTGCACTCGGCGGCGGTACGAAAGGTGTTAAAGGTAGCAAATTCGGAACAAAACATTAATGGCCCTGCTTCTGTCAGGAAGTGCTTCCTGCAGACCGGTTGTAAATGAGCTATAAAATTATTATCTTTGCACCCATTACAATTGTCCCTCGAAGAGTGACTATGAATAAGAAAACTATAATTCCATCAACCTATCCAGAAAGATGAAATTCGCAGAATATAACAAATTTAATCTCTCCGATATAAATAAGGAGGTTCTTGCCCGCTGGAATAAGGAACGTCTTTTTGAGCTGAGCATGACCACCCGCGAGGGTAAACCATCGTTCGTGTTTTATGAGGGTCCCCCTTCGGCAAATGGTATGCCGGGTATTCATCATGTCATGGCCAGAACCATAAAAGATATATTCTGCCGATATAAGACAATGAAGGGTTACCATGTAAAGCGTAAAGCCGGATGGGATACCCATGGTCTGCCGGTGGAGCTTGGTGTGGAAAAAGCTCTCGGAATTACAAAGGAGGATATCGGAAAGAAGATATCTGTAGACGAATATAACGCAGCTTGCCGCCGTGAAGTGATGAAATATACCAAGGAGTGGTCTACCCTTACCAACTCCATGGGTTACTGGGTTGATCTCGATAATCCTTATATCACATATGATAACCGGTATATAGAGAGTGTATGGTGGCTTCTTGCGCAACTTTACAACAAGGATTACCTTTATAAAGGTTATACCATCCAGCCATATTCTCCTGCAGCAGGAACTGGTCTCAGTACGCATGAGCTCAATCAGCCCGGCTGTTATCGCGATGTGAAGGATACCACATGTGTGGCACAATTCCTTGTTACGGATCCAGCTGATTACATGACCGGTCACGGTAATCCATATTTCCTGGCATGGACAACAACTCCGTGGACCCTTCCCTCGAATACGGCGCTCTGTGTCGGACCTGATATCGAATATAGTGTCGTCCGCACATTCAATCCATATTCCGGCAACCCCGAAACCGTGATTCTTGCAACTGCACTTATGGGACATTATCTTAATCCCAAGGGTGAAGGTGTGGATCTTTCCACTTATTCGAAGGGTGACAAGTCGATTCCCTATCAGGTTGTTAAAACCTTGAAGGGTAGTGAATTGGTTGGATTCCACTATGAGCAGCTGTTCAAATGGATGAATCCTGGTGAGGGAGCCTTCCGTGTAATTCCCGGTGATTATGTAAGCACGGAAGATGGTACCGGTATTGTGCATATTGCCGGAACATTTGGTGCGGACGACTTACGGGTGTCACGTCAGAGTGGCATACCTCCTCTCACTCTGATAGATAAAGACGGTAACGTACGACCCATGGTAGATCTTCGTGGTCGGTTCTTCCTTCTGGAAGATATAGATCCGAAATTTGTCAATGAGATGGTGGATGTAGAGGCATATAAACCATGGGAAGGTAAATTCGTAAAGAATGCTTATGATCCGACCAAGACCGATACTGATGAGACACTCGATGTGGAACTTTGCATGTTGCTCAAACAGAACGATAAGGTATTCAAGATAGAGAAACATACCCACTCATATCCTCATTGCTGGCGGACTGACAAGCCGGTACTTTATTATCCGCTCGATAGTTGGTTTATCCGTACGACTGCGGCCCGGGAGCGTCTGATGGAGCTCAACGAAGGTATAAAATGGAAACCCGCTTCAACTGGATCGGGACGTTTCGGAAAGTGGCTTGAGAATCTTCAGGATTGGAATCTCTCCCGTTCACGATACTGGGGTACCCCCCTGCCGATTTGGCGCACGGAAGATGGCAAGGAGGAAATCTGTATTGATTCAGTACAGTCGCTCTATAATGAAATAGAAAAAGGCGTGGCTGCGGGCGTTATGAAGGAGAACCCTTATAAGGTCAAAGGTTTTGTCCCCGGTGATTATACAAAAGAGAATTATGATAAGATTGACCTTCATCGTCCGTATGTAGATGATATTGTACTTGTAAGTCCGTCAGGTAGACCGATGTATCGTGAGACAGATCTAATTGACGTGTGGTTTGATTCCGGTGCGATGCCATATGCTCAGATCCATTATCCTTTTGAGAACAAGGAAGGGCTTGATTCCGGAGAACTCTATCCCGCAGACTTTATTGCAGAGGGAGTAGACCAGACACGCGGATGGTTTTTCACTCTCCATGCTATCGGAGGAATGGTATTCGATTCGGTAGCGTACAAAGCTGTAATTTCAAACGGACTTGTATTGGACAAGGATGGTAATAAGATGAGTAAGCGTCTGGGCAACGCCGTGAATCCTTTTGAGACCATAGAGGAATTCGGTAGTGATCCGGTGCGCTGGTACATGATTGCCAATTCTTCCCCATGGGATAATCTTAAGTTTGACAAAGAGGGTGTCAAGGAGGTCTCAAGAAAACTCTTTGCCACACTTTACAACACATATTCTTTCCTGGCGTTATATGCAAATGTAGATGGATTTACCGGCGCGGAGAAGCAGGTTCCTGTCAGCGATCGTCCAGAAATCGACCGATGGATACTTTCCGTGCTTAATACACTGATAAAAGAGGTTGATAGTGCTCTTGACGATTATGAACCGACAAGGGCAGCACGCGCAATTAATACGTTTGTCAACGATAATCTATCCAACTGGTATGTGCGTCTGAACCGTAAACGTTTCTGGGGAGGGGAGATGAATACTGACAAGCTTTCTGCTTTCCAGACACTGCTGACCTGTATGCAGACTGTTGCCAAATTAATGGCTCCGTTTGCGCCATTCTTTGCAGATAAGTTATATAATGACCTGTCCGCACCTGCGCTTGAAGCCGAAGGGCGTTCGGGAAGGTCTGTTCATATCGCACAGTTCCCGACTGCTGATGAAGCACTGATTGATCCTGCGCTTGAGCGACGTATGAGTCTGGCGCAAGTAATTACCTCTATGGTATTGTCTCTTCGTCGCAAGGTTAATATCAAGGTGCGTCAGCCGCTTCAGACACTGATGGTTCCTGTGACAAGCAGTGAGCAACAGGCTGAAATCGAGGCAATGTCGCAGCTTATACTTTCGGAGGTGAACGTGAAGGAAATCAAATTCGTAAGTAATGACGAAGGTGTACTTGTGAAGCGAATCAAAGCTGATTTCAAGAAACTTGGTCCGAAGTTCGGTAAGCAAATGAAAGCTGTGGCGCAAGCAATTGCTGATATGAACCAGACAGATATCGTAGCTCTTGAGCGTGATGGTTCTGTTGAGATCTCACTACCTTCAGGAGATAAAGTAAAAGTTGATGTCACCGACGTCGAGATACGCAATGAGGATATTCCTGGATGGCTTGTGGCAAATGAAGGTTCAGTGACAGTAGCGCTTGATGTGACTGTTACGGATGAACTGCGCCAGGAGGGTATGGCTCGTGAACTTGTAAACAGAGTTCAAAATCTCCGTAAAAGTCGCGACTATGATATAACCCAGCGCATCAACATTGTGGTAGAGCCATCTGAGCTTACGGATGCGGCGGTAAAAGAGTATGGCGAATATATATGTCGTCAGGTGCTTGCGGATTGCATTACTGTGGCTCCTGTTTCTGCTCCGTCAGAGGATGAATTATTTGAGATCGATGGGCATAAGATTGCGGTATCGGTGACTTTGGTATGATGATTCCTTACCTTTGTTGTTCCTGTTGTGGAAATCGTAAGATGTTACCGCTGCGGGGACAACAAAGTTTTTATTTAGAAGTTTGTAATGTGGCGCGATATATCTGTTATGATGTTCCTCTGTCCACTTCATTGATTTTACCCATTTAAAACCATAGAAAAATGACTGAAAAGACCCGCTATACCGACGAGGAACTTGAGGAATTCAAAGTTCTGATTCTTCAAAAGCTTGAAAAAGCGAAAAAGGAATATGAGGCCCTGCGGGCCGATGTGATGAACGCTAACGATACAAGCGATACTTCTCCTACCTTTAAAGTTCTTGAAGAGGGCGCATCGACTTTGTCAAAGGAAGCCTCCGGTCGTCTGGCTCAGCGACAGGCTCAGTTTATTAAACATCTTCAGGCAGCTTTGGTCAGGATAGAGAACAAAACTTATGGTATTGACCGTATCACAGGTAAACTTATTCCTAAAGAAAGGCTTAGAGCAGTTCCACACGCTACATTGTGTGTAGAGACAAAAAGCAAATAATCTTTAAATTATATAATTATAATAGAGTGAGCCGATCCGGAACAATAGAGCGTCGAGGTGTGATGGCTGCCATCATTATACTGGCAGTGCTTCTTGCTGATCAAATATTTAAAATATGGGTTAAGACCCATTTTTATTTAGGTGAAAGCTATGAGATTTTTTCATGGTTTCAGCTTGTATTTATACAAAATAATGGAATGGCATTTGGTTGGGAAATAGGAAGTAAGCTCATGCTCACATTGTTGCGTATTCTTACCGTTGGGTTTCTTATATTTTATATCTGCCGTATATCTTCGCGAAAGGAGGCACGAACAGGTTTTCTAGTATGTCTTTCGCTGATAGTTGCGGGAGCTGCCGGGAATATTATTGACTGTGTGTTTTACGGTTTGATTTTCAATAATCCTCTCCCTCCTTATGTTGCCACACTGTTTCCAGACGGAGGAGGATATGGAACTTTTCTTCATGGTCTTGTAGTCGATATGCTTTATTTCCCGTTGTGCGAATGGGTATGGCCCGACTGGATGCCTTGGTTTGGGGGGGAACATTTTGTGTTTTTCCGACCGGTATTTAATATCGCTGATGCTGCCATTAGTGTTGGAATGGTTGTACTTATTTTATTCTATTCTTCCCAGATAGGTGAAGTGCCTTGGCGTAATTTGCCAAATAATATAATGGAGGGACAGAATGATAATATTTCCGATAACCAGTGAGAAGGTTCTGAAAGTGAAAATGCGGAGAAAACAGTCGGGTATATTGAGGAGTATTCTTTGTTTTGCAGTGGGGGGAGTGGCCTGTGCGGCAGTATCGTCGTGCGATCGTACGCCTGAAAATGTTATGGGTAAAGAGGCGATGGCTTCGTTCATTGCCGATCTGCATATGGGGGAGGCTGTCATAGACCTTGATTATTCATCTTTTCCGAATGATTCTGCACGCAAGGCGCTGAAACAGAGTATATGCATGGCTCATGGAGTTGATCAGGAACTTGTTGACAGTTCATTCAGCTGGTATGGTCATAATATCGAAAAATATATAGAAGTTTATGACCGCACAATAGAGATAATTCAGGAGCGTCAGCGTAATCTGGCAAGTTCATTGAGTTCACAGATTGCCATTGCGGGCGATTCAGTAGCTATATGGACCGGTCCCGGACATGTACTTGTATCTGACAGGATGCCGTCGCGCATTCTGACATTTAATTTCGAACCAGACAGTACATGGCAGAAAGGTGATATCTTTATGTTACGTTATCTTCCTGTAAATTCTACTGGAAATATCGAGAGCCGTGTAATGGTCGATTATGATAATGGTGTAACTGGATATATAAATGAAACCTCTGTGACACCAAGAGGTATCAATGAGCAGCGTCTTCAGGTTGATTCAACGCTTGTTCCAACAAGAGTATACGGTTACATTACCTATCCGGCTAATGAGGGTTCATACGAGATAGACAGTATTGCAGTAGTGAGGATGCGACATTACGTAATGCCTAATGCTTATTTGTCCCATAAACGATTTACATATGGTATGTCACCTGAGGATTTGCGTAGAAGAAAAGAATTACACGAACGTGATTCCGTAGGTGATGGTGCTATTCCTGTTGTAGGAGAATCAGCAGATTCGCTTCCGTCAAGACCGAAAATTGCCCCATCTCGCAATCAGCGGGTTGTACGAAATACATCCGATTTACCAGTAAGTTCGGCCGGAACTGCTCATACCGAACATCGTCAGAGTGCTGCCGATCATAAAGCTACCCCTGAAAGCCGTAGGGCTGCTGCTAACAGGCGTGCCGCATCGCAAGGAACAATGCAAAGGCGACAACTTAAGAAAACCAATGAATGATACAGTCGTGTTTATATGAGATTTAAGCCCTTAGGCATAGACCAACGTATTCTTGCACGAAAAGTTATACATTCTGCGGGAATTGAGACTTTGTGTCTTGTAGATGTATTTTCGGGAAAACTTGCAATTACCCCATTTGATTTTGAGACATCCTTAACAATTTTTGTTGATGGGGTAGTTGTCTGTATGCTTAAAGAATCTGTTTCCGATGAGTTGTTGTCGGAGTGTATATCAGAGTGTTCTTTTTTGAATACTGAAAAAATATACAACTGGTTATTGCATAAAAATGCGCTCGGGAATATTTCGGATCCGAGCGCACAGATATCGTTCTATCAGATAGATTGAACTAATATATAGTTTCAATCAGTCTTATTTCATATTTGGGGCAATTAGTTCCATTTAAGTCTGTCTGTTGTAAAAACCGGACCTTCAGTACATACACAAACGTGTCCTTCCACAGTGTCTTCCACGCAACATAGGCATGCTCCAAGCCCACAAGCCATCGTATTTTCCAGTGACACTTCACAAGGCACACCCGTTTGGCGGGCGATCGATGCGACAGCTTTCATCATTGGCATAGGACCGCAGCAGTATATTCGGCTCCATTGTTCGCGCAGCGCCGGATTGGCAGTGACGAGCCCGGGCACTCCGGCTGTTCCATCGTCTGTAGATATGTATACGGAACCAAGTTCGCGGAATTTATCCAATAGCAACAAGTCTTTTTCGTTTTTGGCCGCCAGAAGGAAAGATGGTTTTATGCCTTTATCAAGAAGGCATTTACCGAGGTATAGAAGTGGGGCGACCCCTACTCCGCCCCCTACAAGCAATGGGCGAAACTGTATAGAATGATCTTCTTCAGGTATTGAGAATCCATTCCCAAGGGGAAGAATTACGTTAATCGAAGCGTTCAGTTTCAATTCGCATAGAGCTTCTGTACCTTTCCCGGCTCGTCGAATCAGAAGGTATAGTTCGTTATCGTCTGGTCTGACATAATTTACTGAAATTGGGCGGCGGAGAAATGTTCCGGGACTATTTTCAATGAGAACCTGTACAAATTGTCCAGGCAATATGTTGTGAAAACTGAAAGGTTCTCTGGAAGTTGTATCTGGGGGAAGTGTGATATTATCTGCCTTAAGAATCAGGAGAGAGTAGTTGGGTGAAAGGCGGTTGTTCGATACAACCCTCATGTCTAATGCGGTTTTGCGCATAATATATTAATTGGTTATAAGTAGGTCGTGGAAGTTATTTTATTTTGTCTGCGATCATACTTTCTTACGTATTTGCCCGGAGACTAACGAGCGTAGCGGGTTGCACGACTGAAGATGAGGGCGAAATTCGGCGGATTGATGCCGCGGATGATATAAGGCTCGGTTGAACATATCATGCATTATAATTTTCATGACTTACTTATGTGTTATTATCGGATACAAAATTAACCAATAGTTCATCAATATCCAAAAAATGCCCTGGCCGATTTATATCAGCGAGGGCATTATCAGTATTGTTTGTAAATTGAGTGGAATCACAAGTTATCCATATCAAGCGCCATATAATGCTGGTAGGGATGATCGCATCCGGGACACTTTGTTGGGGGTTCAGTGCCTTCATATACGTATCCGCATACAAGACATTGCCACTGGATAGGCTTCTCGCGTTTCCATACCGTACCGTCGTTTACCTGTTTAAGATAAGCTTCAAAGCGGCGGCGGTGGCGTGCCTCAACTTCTGCTATAGCACGGAAATGTTCTGCAATTTCGGGAAAACCTTCCTCATCTGCTACTTTTGCAGCGTTTGTATAAAGTTCGACACCTTCAACCATTTCTTCATTGGCAGCGGTGGCGAGATTCTCGGCAGTAGTTCCAATCACACCGGCATCGACCGTTGTAGTGATATCTACCTGCCCTCCCTCGAGGAATTTGAAGAAAACTTTTCCATGGTGAAGCTCATTTGCCGCTGTATCACGGAAAATCTGACCGATAGGATAATAATTTTCTTTATCGGCTTGCTGTGCATAGAATGTATAGCGGGTATAAGCTCCTGATTCTGCTACATACGCTGTTACGAGATTCTTTTCTGTTCTGGTACCTTTAATGCTTTTTGTACTCATAATGTTATGTCGTTTAGTTGTTGTTTTTGATGTTGTAAATTATGTCTGCAGTAGCAGGCTTTCATCTATACTAACAAATAAAATGGCATGTAGTTTATCAGATGATAGCATATCTGATAAAAAATTATGTGATACTAATGGAGCTACTTGGTGTCGTCAGCCTATTGTATTATCAGCCTATTGTATTAGAGGTTAAGAACAAGTTTGCGGGTAATCATAGCCGGTTTATGGTGTTTTGTGCGATGTCGTGATAATGATATGTGGAAATAGAATGTCCTTACTGTAGACTCGTCGACAGTAAGGACATTGTGATTTTACAACATTGAGAGCAGTCAGTGCAAAGAAAACTATCTTTCTTTACACATCCGTGGCAACCACAGATTTACTTGCTTGCTATAGAGCAGGAAACTGTGAGACGCAGACGACCTTTGGCACGGCGACGTGCCAGAACCTTGCGGCCATCCTTTGTTGACATTCTTTCACGGAATCCGTGCTTGTTAACTCTCTTTCTGTTAGAAGGTTGGAAAGTTCTTTTCATTGCGTTATGCTGTTTTTTGTTTTCTTATTCACGATTCGGAGTGCAAATTTAACGGTTTTTTCTGAAATATACAACCTTCGCCGTGAAAATCAGCTGTTTTTCTCTGAAAAAACAGAATACCGGTTGCAATCATCCGGTTTCATAAATGGCTGATATTGTCAGATCCCGTCGTCCCATAAAATAACTTTTCCGCAGTTCAAGGATTGTTTTACGTCAATAAGCCGTTGATTTGATGACCCTCTGAACCGAAGTGAGATATCCCGGAGCTTGTTCATATAATGACCGTCGACGAGAACATCACTTAGTTCCAGCAGATTACGCTTTATCGGATCGGTAACTACATCTTCGAAACTATACCCTGTGTAGCACCACAACGTATATCCTGCGGATTTGATCTTTTTGGCCAAAGGGATGAGAGCAGCTGCTTGCGACATTGGATCTCCTCCGCTGAAGGTGACATTGAAGCCATTAGTTTCAATTTCTTTCATTATCGCATCGTCGCTTAACTCCGTGCCACCATTGAAATCCCATGATTGGGGATTGTGACATCCGCCACATTGATGTGGGCAACCGGCAAAATATACCGATGTGCGTAATCCCGGTCCGTCAACGGTCGTGCCTGCTATTATGTCAAGAACTCTGGGCATAGTGCTGGTCTGGCATGAATATATTGTTATTTATGTACTACGCGATCAGAAAGTTCTGCCAGTTTGGCCTTGTTCCAGCGGTCCGTTGTTCCAACCAGATATCCAGTGATTCGTTGTAGTTTGTCTATATCAGGACTTCCGCATTTCGGACAGGTTTCAAGGTTGTCCTGGGCATCTTCGTAGCCGCAATGCATACATCGGTTACGGTTGTGGTTTACAGAGCAATATCCAATGTTGTTGGAATCCATCAGGTCTACAATGTCAGCTATTGCCTGTGGATTGTGGGTGGCATCGCCGTCGATTTCAACATAGAAGATGTGACCTCCCCCTGTCAGTTTATGGTATGGACCTTCAATCTTTGCTTTATGGCGTGGTGAACAATGATAGTATACAGGTACGTGATTTGAGTTGGTATAGTAAATCTTGTCGGTGACTCCTGGAATGTCACCGAAACTTTTGCGGTCACGTGCTGTAAATTTTCCGGACAATCCTTCCGCCGGAGTTGCAAGTACTGAGAAATTATGATTGTATTTTTCGGAATATTCATTTACGCGTGAACGCATATGGCTTACTATGCGGAGCCCGAGTGTCTGGGCCTCTTCCGATTCACCGTGATGCTTGCCTGTAAGGGCGACGAGACATTCTGCCAGTCCGATGAAGCCGATACCGAGTGTGCCTTGATTTATAACATTTTCGATAGTATCGTTTGGTCCGAGGGTGTCGGCTCCGTTCCATAAGCGCGTCATAAGAAGTGGGAACTGCTTGGCAAGCGCTGTTCTCTGGAAATTGAAACGGTCGCAAAGCTGACGTGCCGTGATATCAAGAATTTCATCCAGACGTGCGAAAAATCGGTTTATACGCTCTTCTTTGTCTTTGATGTTCATGCATTCTATAGCTATGCGGACAATGTTGATTGTTGAGAAACTGATGTTTCCACGACCGATAGAGGTTTTCTCTCCGTATCGGTTTTCAAACACACGTGTGCGGCACCCCATTGTGGCAACTTCATATTTATAACGCTCTGGATCATCCGGGTTCCATTTCTCATGATGATTGAATGTAGCGTCAAGGTTTACGAAGTTCGGGAAGAAGCGTCGGGCAGTCACTTTGCATGCAAGTTTGTAAAGGTCGTAGTTCGGGTCGCCCGGTTTATAGTTTACTCCGGTTTTCTTTTTCCATATCTGGATAGGGAAGATGGCTGTAGCGCCGTTTCCTACACCTTCATATGTAGAGTTCAGTAATTCACGGATCACACAACGTCCTTCGGCCGAGGTATCCGTACCATAGTTTATAGAGCTGAATACAACTTGGTTACCTCCGCGAGAGTGGATGGTATTCATATTATGTATGAACGCTTCCATTGATTGATGTACACGGCTTACTGTGCAGTTTATGGCGTGCTGCAATTGTCTGTCGCGTCCGGAAAGTCCATCAAGTGGTCTTTTTTCAAAATCCTTCAATTCAATGTGATATAGCTCTGATAGATTCTCTCCAGAAATTTCTTCGATTTTCTCTACTTCTTCTATAAATGAGGAACGCACGAAAGGTGCGAGATAAAAATCAAATGCAGGAATCGCCTGACCTCCATGCATTTCATTCTGGGCTGTCTCAAGTGATATGCATGCTATCACACTTGCTGTCTCGATTCGTTTTGCAGGACGTGATTCACCATGTCCGGCTACAAAGCCGTATCGCAGTATCTTGTCAAGAGGATGCTGAACGCATGTCAGACTCTTGGTTGGATAGTAATCCTTGTCATGGATGTGAAGATAGCCGTTGCGCACTGCGTCGCGTGCTTCCTGCGTCAGCAGGTAGTCGTCAACAAAAGGTTTGGTTGTCTCGGATGCGAATTTCATCATCATTCCCGCTGGTGAATCGGTATTCATATTCGCATTTTCGCGGGTGATGTCGTTATTCTTAGCCTCGATGATTTCAAGGAAGATATCGCGTGTTTTTGCGCGTCGGGCAATGCTGCGTTGATCGCGGTAAGCTATATAGCGTTTCGCAACTTCCTTTCGGGGCGATTTCATGAGTTCCATTTCCACCCTGTCCTGAATCTGTTCCACAGTCATTTGTTCGGATCCTGTCACACCGATTCTGTCTGTGATTTTTTGAATCAACGTTTCGTCTTCTCCCAGGGGAGTCTGAAGCATCGCTTTGCGTATGGCAGCCTTGATTTTTTCTTCATTATATCCTACTACGCGCCCGTCGCGCTTCAGTACAGTCTGTATCATTGGTAATGGGGGATTAAAAAGTTAGGAGGGTGGCGTTTCCTGAATTTTAATTGTGTTTACGAAAAAATTAGGTGGTTGAAGAGGATTATTCAACCACCTGCAAAGGTATATAAACTATTTTATAAATACAAACTTTTTTTGATCGAGTGATGTGGTGATTTTAATTTTTTGGAAAACTTTTTGAGAATGTAAATTAGGTAATAATTTGATATGCAATAGTTTATGTTTATGTTTTGGAAAACTTTTAAAATATTTATTGTTTTGGAGTGGCGGTTCGGAATGAATATGCCTTAAAAATCTGTGATCAAACTCAACTGATTCATATCAGCGGATTTGAGACCGGATTCTTCTAAAGGAACCGAATGATTTAGATCATTCAGGTAGACTGGATGAGTGAAAGAATATGTTCCGCTGGCAAGTGATCTGGTGCGGTCACTTACAGGAGTTTCTATTCCACACAGGTCAACAGCTGTGTTGAACATACTTTTTTGTGGGGAGACTGCTCGTTTGCTGTTCTCTTTTATGTTTGCCGCCATCTCTGGATAGGAATTACAAAACTCATCTGACAGCCATGCAAGCATGGCGACATGAAGCTGGTAATATGTCGGAGTAGGTGATGCGTGTAGAAAACGATGGCGTGCATCGTCGTAGATGTCCTCGCCATGGTCGGATGTATAAAGCATGGTGCAAGGGCAGCGCGCTTCCTTAAGCTCTCCGATTACAGACGACAATACATAGTCCGTGAAACGAATTGAATTATCATAGGCGTTGATTAATTCACCACGTCCTGAGTAAGAAGCCTCTTTAACATCATCCGGTTTGAAGTATGAGAATGAATCCGGATAGCGGTCGCGATATTTGAAGTGTGAGCCATATGTATGCATTACGATGAACTGTTTGGGGTGGAGTGTATCGGCGACTGCTTCATGGATCATCGCAATCAGTTCGCTATCGTAAGGGTGCTTGTCTGTATCAGTATATCTGGTATCGTCAGCCTCATTGCCGAAATATTCGGTATATGATCTGTTGGGAGCCTGATTGGAGAAGAAGCGTGTGTAATAGCCAGCTTCTTTCATTGCCGTGAGAATACTTTTTCGGTAGTTTATATCATTAAAATCTGAAGAGTTCAGCGCGCTCATAATCATAGGAACACTTTTATGAGTGGTGTTCGATTCAGATATTGCGTTGGGGAAAAAGATTAGGTTCTGTTCTTTCGACAGACGCGGATTAGTAGCTCTGTGATAACCGTTGAGTTGCCAGTTGATAGCGCGTGAAGTTTCGCCAATGACGAAAACACAGATTTCGCGTGCCTCCGGTTTTCTCAGGCTCCGGGCATTGAACCTGTATTCTGCAGAAGTCGTGGGATAATTGGCAATATAAGTTGTACGTTTGATTGCTTCACCCATATTATATATCACGTTAACTGGAAATACGTCGTGCATGAAGCTTCCTTTTAAGTCTGATTTTGTCGCGCCAAAGCCAAGAGCGCATCCAGTGATGGTGAGAATACATCCAATCAGCGACATGGTCTTCCGGACGGTATGATTCAGTTCTGTTTTTTTTACGATCGCGTATATCCCCCAAGCCAATACCGGTAAGTATAGTACCACCACTATGGCAATTGCCGGCAATAGGTTGCCAAGTAATTCAGTTGCTTCCGACATATTGGTGGTTACAACATTCAGGTACATATCTACAGCAATGATCGACTCTCCGTAGAGATAAAGCAATACCATTTGGAACGCAGCAAAGAAAAAGAATGGCAGCAGACATACGGTGATCCATCCTGTGCGCCGATGAATTGTATAAATAAGGAGATATATGCCAGCGGGCAAAACTATGTTTACCGCTTTCCATATACCGGGGGCTGTTTCGGTATATGTAAGTGCAAGATTTGGTATCAATAATACCAGGATTGCCCATATGGCAAGACATCTGGGTGAACGTATGATAGACTGTATGAATTCGTTAATAGGTTTCATATGTGATGTTATTATCCCTCTTGAAGTCAGAGGGTGTTTTATTGGCAACGCCTCTGATATAAGTTATTGACATACGACATATAAACGTATAAATAAGTAATAATGTTTATAATATTGTTAAAATGTTTCATACAGTCCCAGGCTTATGCTGGATGACCGTTTCCCTATACCGTAGTCCACGCGGACGTTGACCTTTTTCTTGAACTCCCAGCGCACGCCGATACCGTAAGATGGAAGCAGGGTGTTGCAACGGATCTCGTCAAAATGGTGGAAAACAGTTCCTACTCCACCCCATGCTACAGCGCCTATGCGTTTCCATATATGCTGTCTAATTTCGAATACGATATCTCCCTCATTTTTATTGCGGTATCGTCCCTCAAAATATCCTCTTATTCCTTTTGAAGCGTCAACTGTAGGCATCATACTCCAGGGTGTGTGTCCGTAGGTAGTCATTGTATGGAATTGGGTGGCTATCACTCCAGTTTTCCAGGCTTGTTTATAGAACCCGAAAGTAAGTTCTGTTGATGAAAATGGATTTATATTTTTTATGAAACCAGGGTAAAAATATTGTTTTAGACTCAGGTTTACCCCGTTTGAAGCATTCGTCGATATGTCGCGGGTATCATATGATACAACAAAACCTACGCCCAGGCTATATGTTGAATTGCGTGTCCCCGGGTTATACCAAAGTTCCGGACGTGTAACCTTTGTGGCTTTTGCATATCGCATGTTCACTGACGGACCAGCATAGAGGTTTTGGGAAATCTTCCATTGAAAGTCACACCATAGAGCTGATTTTAGTTCGGTGTATTTTGTCTCATTTGAATTGTTACACTCGTTTTCATATCCGATTCCCCAGAATTTCAAAGGGAAATGTGCGAAATCGGCGCAATAGTGTATTCTGTATGCATCGTTCGGTCCATAATGGTCTCCAGACAAACCAACACGATAGAAGCCGGTAAGTGAGCCTTGAACAAACACAGAAGCGTTTGAAGTGGGTGTTAACGAATCCATTCGCGAATGGTAAAGGGCTGCTCCCATTACTGCCAGCTGGAAGCTTGTCGATGCGCTGTAGGTCGGGCCGCCGACAACTGTGAAATCAAATCGTTTTGACGGTTTGGGTTTATTGGCTTCATCGAAATAGTGTATCACCTTTTCAATAAGATTCATTTTTTGTGGTGTCTCGGTCGTATACGTTGTGTCGGAATGTGTAGCCACAGTATCAGTATCGGCTTCTTGCGCTGATACAAATATCATGGTGAACAGGACAGCCACGACAGATATTATTCCTCTCATAAATGAAACAATCTAAATATCAATACTTCATAAATAGCCGCACTCTTCTTCGAGTGCATCCCTCTGTTTTAATAACAAATATTGAACCGTTTTTGGTTCGCATCAATAAAATTCCACTGCCAAAAAGGAGAATTACTACCTTTCAGACAGTGGAGAGTTATCTATGTCCGTGAAACTTTGCTGAAACTTAGCCGTATTTTGATATCTTCCGCAGTTCAGGCTCGTTCAGAATACTTATTTTTCTACCATCTACTGTTATGAGTTTTTCCGTCACAAAGCCCGATAGGGTACGTATCGCGTTCGATGTAGTCATGTTCGACAGATTTGCCAAATCTTCGCGCGCCATATAAATACGCAATGTCATATTATCATCTTCGAAACCATAGTGATCCCGCAATACGATCAGCGCCTCAGCCAGACGCCCGCGGATATGTTTTTGAGTAAGGTTGACAATCCGGGTATCGGCACCTCCGAGGTTTCGTGAGAGCTCGTGGATGAAAAACCAGGCCAGGCGTATGTTTTTATTGATCATGTCTTCTACCAGGGTCATTGGGAGTGTACCTACAATAGAAGCTTCAAATGCGGCAGCGGAGGAGTTGTAGCGCTCTTTAGCGAAATAAGCTCTGTAGCCGAAATACTGCACAGAGCGGATGAGGCGGAGAATCTGCACACGCCCCCCTACACCATCTTTGAATTTTTTTACTTTTCCGCTGAGAAGACACCATAGATATTCAGGTTCTTCACCTTCCGCGTAAATACGTTGGTTCTTTTTGAAATGGTGAATAGTGAAAGCATCAATGATACGGCGTTTCTCGTCATTGTCAAGAAGAGCCCATATCTCTGACATATCCTCGCTTAATACACGGTCAAGGGTTCGTTTAATCATTTTAGAACATAGCTTAGGGTGTATGTTTTATAACACAAAGCTACAAAAAAATCTGTAAACAAGTGCTCTATTTCTGAAAAAACTGCATTCAATGCGCGATTAAGGGTATTTAAAACCGTTTTTTGCAAATGGGAAATTCGAAATATATATTTCTGTGGACGGTAATTTCGGTTTTTAATATGATTGGTGATTATTGTATCCGGCGCGTGCGACCACTTGCATCAAGTCGGAGAAGGATGAACAGCAGGAAGGTAAAACCCCATAGTGATGAACCTCCGTAGCTGAAGAAAGGAAGGGGGATGCCGATTACGGGACATATACCAATTACCATTCCGATATTTATACAAAAGTGGAAAATCAGATATGAGGCGACGCAGTAAGCGTAGACCCGAACGAATACTGTATGCTGTCTTTCAGCAATAGCTATGACACGGAGAATAAGGATAAGAAACATTAGTACCACCAGACTGGTGCCTACGAATCCTTCTTCTTCACCGATTGTGCAGAATATAAAGTCGGTATGCTGCTCAGGCACATATTTCAATTTAGTCTGTGTTCCTTTCAGGAACCCTTTTCCAGTAAGACCACCTGAACCTATTGCAATCTTCGACTGGTTGACATTGTAGCCGTCTCCTCTGGGATCTTCCACAATGTTCAGGGCTACTTTTATTCGTTTCTGTTGGTGTGGCATCATGTGGTTAAACACAAGATTGACCGACATAAGAAAACCTACGGACATTACCACTGTTGCAATCGTGAGAATCAGTTTTCGTGCTTTCAATCTCAATAACTCAAACAGACAATACGCCATCCCTATGCCCAGAACTGAAAAGAAGTAGGTATATCCGTTGAGATTTAGATCGACGAGCGATAATAACCATTCTATCAAAGCGGTTCCGGCAAACCAGAAAAAAATATTGCGGGCAATGGTAAAGCGGCGTGCATGAACGGCCGTGATACCTACCGCAAGCACCATTATCAGACAGAAAATAAAGAATTCTCCTGCCGGAATACCGATAATCATGCTTTCTGAATACTTTATCGCGACAACAAAGATAACTACCGCCAGAAGAGCGGCGAAAAGAACCAGACCGCTCATCCCTTCGCGGTAGAGCACGAAGAAGAGTGAAAAATAAACGAGGGCCGAACCGGTCTCTTTCTGGGCAAGAATCAGAACGATAGGGATAAAGATTATCAGGAGAGCCTTAAGATAATTACGTGGCGATTCATTAAGGATGAAGTTATACCCGCTGAATAGTTTTGCAAGCGCCAGAGCAGTTGCGAATTTTGCGAATTCAGCCGGTTGAAGGCTCATCGGACCTATTTTCAACCACGATCTGGACCCTTTGATGTCAGGTGCTATAAATATCGTAACGACGAGCAGGCATAGCAACGCAAGATATATAGGATATGCGTAGGTCTCATACATCCGCGCGTCGATAATTAGAATTATCAGTCCGAGCAGCAATGAAAGACCGATCCAGACAACCTGCTTCCCTGAGAACTCCTCAAATGAAAGTATACTTGCCTGATCGAAATCGTAGCTTGCTGCGTAAATTGAAAATACTCCGGCAGTCACGAGAAGCAGAAACAGGATTACGGTAAACCAATCGATGTTTTTAAATACCGATTCGCTCTCTTCCGCTCGTTTTTTCAGAAGTCGGTTTCCCGTGGAGTACAGTGAATTGCGTGACATCTGTCGTTATACAGTGATATTTTGTTGAGATTAAAGTGTCAGCGCTCGTACACGCCGCTGTAAATAAGAGTATTTGATGTGAGCATCCTTTCCTCTAAATATTTTCGCGCAGGAGATATTTCCCCTGTCAGATATTTCTCGATTATAAGCGAACCTATCGGTACACCATAAGTAGCTCCCCAACTTCCGTTTTCGACATAAACGCAGACTGCTATCTTGGGGTCTTTATATGGAGCGAATCCTATGAATGCCGAATGATCTTGTCCGTGTGGATTCTGGGCAGTCCCTGTCTTTCCGCATACTTCGATACCGGGCAGGTTTGCCAACGTGCATGTACCGCCTGTCACTGCCATACGCATGCCTTCCGCTACATCCTCGAAATGATGTTGGTCTATGGTCGGATAACGACGAGTTGTATATTGCTTATCAAGGATTGTATCCTGAATCTCCTTAACGACATGTGGAGTGATAAACCACCCCCGATTTGCTATAGTCGCACATAAGTTTGCGATCTGAAGGGGAGTGGCAAGTATCTCTCCTTGACCGATAGAAACAGAGATGATACTGTTCGCACTCCATCGTCCTTCCCCATACCACTTGTCATAGAATTTGGAATTAGGTATGAATCCCCTTCCTTCCGACGGGAGATCGACACCCAATTTATAGCCGTAGCCCAACGAGACAAGATGGTTTTTCCAAACTTCAAATGCCTTGTCAGGCGAGCCATATTTCGAGCGTTTATCGATCATAGATTTGAATCCCCAGCAGAAATATGCATTGCATGAAGTCTGTAGCGCTGGCTTAAGCTGTATAGGGGAATAATGACCGTGGCAACCGACCCTCAGATTGCCGTTGATGTAACCCCGGTAGCATGGATACGGTGTCTGCAGGGTTATTATGTCTTCCTGAAGAAATATCAGACCTTGCGATGGTTTGAAAGTTGATCCGGGAGGGTATGCTCCCATAAGAGCTCTGTCAAACAGCGGTTTATATTTGTCGTTCACAAGCTCACGATAATTCTTTCCGCGTTCTCTGCCGACAAGTGTACGTGGAGAATATGTAGGGCTCGACACCATACAAAGAATCTCACCAGTAGCGGGTTCAATTGCTACGATGGCTCCGATTTTGTTGACCATCAGGCTTTCGGCATATTCCTGAAGTTTAATGTCTATACTGAGTTTCAGATCCTTTCCTGAAATAGGGGCTATATCTCGGTTACCATTTTCGAAATGTCCCCGTATGCGACCGCGGGCGTCGCGGATAAGAATTTCCTTTCCTTTGATTCCGCGTAGATATTTGTCATAGCTTTTCTCTATTCCGAGATCACCGCAATAGTCGCCTGGTTGATAATATTCATCGTTTTCTATATCCTTGTCCGAAACTTCTCGGATGTTGCCAAGAACATTTCCGGCAACATCATATGCGTACTCTCGAAGTATGCGTTTCTGTATGAAAAATCCGGGATACCGGTACAGCTTTTCCTGGAGTTTTCCGTAATCTTTTGCTGACAGATGGGAAATAAGTGTCTGAGGGGTATATGAACTATAATTGCGTGCCTCTTTCATGGCTGTGATACGTGCCCGGAATTCATCTGGCGTAATCGCCAGGGTGTGACAGAAATCCAGGGTGTCGAAATCGTGCACGTCGCGGGGTATCATCATTACGTCGTATGCCGGCTGATTGTATACCACCAGCGAATCATTACGGTCGTAAATCAATCCTCGTGAGGGATATAATGTTTTTCTTAGAAAGGCATTATTATCGGCGTAATCTTTATATTTATCGTCCTGGATCTGTAGCCCGAATAGCCTCAGTCCGTATATTATAGCGATGACGGCAATAAAGCCGCCGATCACATATTTTCTGTTTTCTAACTGATAGTCTTTTCTCATTGGATGTTTGTGCCTCTCGTACCAGAAGGATATTAATAATATAGGGGAAGTGGTTCGTGGTTCTCTGGGAGGCCGTGGAGTTTGAGGTGAAAAATTGAGATGAAAATTTTATTTCGCTGAAGATGTAAGGCTATCTAAAGCCAATATAACGACGAATGTCAGAAGTGTGGAACTTACTATCTTGAGTGTTAGCAATATTGGGTCGAAAAATGTTAATGATTCAATGATAAAGAACAATGCGCAGTAAATGGTGCATAGTGTAAGGGAATATTTCATGAATATTGCTGTCCCTACAGTATGACATGAGATCTCCGGATTGGAGATGGTCTCCTGTCGAGGCATGTATAAATGTAATACCGGAGCCCGGGTAATAGCTAGAATAGTACATGCAAGCGCATTCATTCCCTGAGTGTTCGACATAATGTCTACAGTGAGTCCCATTAGGAAAGACAATGTCATGACCCAGTTTACTGATAAAGTGATGGGTAATTTAATTATGAAATATATGAAGACCAAGGGTATTGCTACTCCAAACAGGCAGATGTGGTTGAAAACTACTACCTGAGCGAGGACAAGCAGTACAAACATAAGTGCGAATTTAAGTGCTTCTTTCGCCATGCCTTTATTCGTTTGGTTTCATTAGGTGAAGTTAGTGTCGTGCGATGATTTATAAAGTTGTTGACCGCATTGTTAAAGTATGGCTCAATTTTGTTGCTTGGAACCATTATCATCTGCTTCAACTTCCTTTATCTCAACAATGTCGCGGTTCGAGATTACCTTGACTGTTGACAGCGTAGTAAAGTCTGTGAGCAACCGGATGCGTAAGGTGTGGAAGTTATCGTCTTCCCCACGGGTTGATCCTATTACCACTCCTACTGGAATACCTTCCGGAAACATTGCGGAATAGCCTGATGTAATGATAGTATCGCCTTGTTGAAATTTGACTTGGCGCGGCAATTCCTCGAGCAATGCTTCTGATGGAGATTTTCCGTCCCATACAAGAGATCCGAAAGCATCGTTACCTCTTAGTTTGCAAGACAAGCGGAAGTTTGGATTAAGTAGTGAGATCACACGCGCATGATGATCTGATACCACATTTGTAACTCCTACAACACCATTCTGATCCATGACCCCCATCTCAGGATATATGCCGTCTGCAGTCCCCTTATCGATGGTAATATAATTATGCGGGCGGATTACACTATTGTTTATCACAGACGCGATAACAAACCTGAACTTTCCGATTGAGTCAAGGCTACGTAGAGAATCCTGTAGCAGTGCTTGCGATAACTTGCGGGTTTGGTCGCGTAGCATTATCACTTCTGCTTCAAGAGCGGCATTGCGCCACTGAAGATCCTCGTTGATGTCGCGCAAACCCACATACGATGTGACTTTGCTGGTCACTTCGTAGACGCCAGATGCAACAGCTCCGGCTGATGTCAGATAGACGTGGTGCTGAAACGGGTTCCTCGTGAAAAGAAGCCATGAGCTGATCGCTACATAAAATGTGAATACAAACCACGCACTATATCGGAGGAAGAAGCTAAGCAGATTGCGCACTTAAGAAAACTTGAAAACATGAGTTTGTCACGGTCAGTGGCGGATCGATTGTCGCTGACCGTGACAAATAATGATTTATCGGATGAGGAATGAAAAATTTTCGATGTTCTTTAGAGCAACCCCAGTTCCTTTCGCTACACATAGAAGAGGATCTTCAGCAACGTGGAACTGTATACCGATCTTGTCGGTCAGTCGCTTGTCAAGTCCACGGAGCATAGCCCCTCCACCGGCAAGCCATATTCCATTACGCACTATGTCTGCATAGAGCTCGGGAGGGGTCTGTTCGAGGGCGCTCAGAACGGCTGTCTCTATCTTTGTCACAGATTTCTCTATACAGTGAGATATTTCCTGATATGAGACTGGAATCTCCATTGGAAGAGCGGTCATCTGGTTTGGTCCGTGAACGACAAAGTCCTCCGGCGGATTTTCAAGTTCGGTAAGGGCTGAGCCTACGTTCATCTTTATGAGTTCAGCTGTACGTTCACCGACACGTACGTTGTGAGCCCTACGCATGTGCCCCTGAATATCTTCAGTGAGGTCGTCACCGGCTATCTGTATACTTCGGTTGCTTACGATGCCACCTAACGAGATTACAGCTATCTCGGTTGTTCCGCCACCTATATCCACGATCATGTTGCCTTCGGGAGCTTCAACGTCCAGACCGATTCCCAAGGCAGCAGCCATGGGTTCATAAATCATGTAGACATCGCGACCACCGGCATGCTCGGAGGAGTCGCGTACGGCACGGATTTCAACTTCAGTTGATCCCGATGGGATCCCTACTACCATACGGAGCGAGGGTGAGAACCAGTTGCTTTTTGAACTTGCCTTTTTGATAAGTCCGCGAATCATAAGTTCGGCAGCGTTGAAATCGGCTATAACACCTTTTCGGAGGGGACGCACTGTGCGGATCCCGGCCGGTTCGCGACCCTGCATCATCTGGGCTTCCTTGCCGACTGCGATGAGTTTGTCGTTACGATCCAGAGCTACTATGGATGGCTCGTCGATTACAATTTTGTCATTGTGGATAATGACGGTATTGGCGGTGCCGAGGTCTATGGCTATTTCTTTTGTCAGAGAGAAAAATCTCATGTCTTTAATCTGCTTCTGAGTGATTAGTGTTTGAAGTGGCGGAAACCTGTCATTACCATTGCAACGCCATTCTCATCGCAATATTTGATCGAGTCATTGTCACGGATGGAACCACCTGGCTGTATTACGGCATCAATACCAGCATTGTGGGCAATTTCAACGCAATCTGCGAAGGGGAAGAATGCGTCTGATGCCATTACCGCTCCTTTGAGGTCAAAATTGAAGGAATGCGCCTTGTCGATGGCCTGACGGAGAGCATCTACACGTGAGGTCTGACCCACGCCGGCTGCACAGAGCTGTTTGTTTTTTGCAAGTACGATGGCATTGCTCTTGCAGTGCTTTACAAGTTTGTTTGCAAAAAGAAGATCTTCAATTCTGTTGGCATCTACAGGTGCGACTGTAACTGTGCGGAGATCTTCAGGAGTCTCGGTGTGAAGGTCGCGCTGCTGAACGAGAGCTCCGTTAAGTACCGAGCGGTATTGGCGGGTCGTCTTCAGTGGAGCCTTTTGGCGGAGAATTATACGGTTTTTCTTTTGTTCAAGGATGCCGAGTGCATCGGGGGTGAACTCAGGAGCGATAATCACTTCAAAGAAAATTTTATTGATTTCCTCTGCGGTATGTCCATCTATTTTGCCGTTAGTGATAAGCACTCCACCGAAAGCTGAAACTGGATCACCTGCAAGCGCGTCTTTCCAAGCTTCGAGGATTGTAGGTCTTGAAGCTACACCACATGCGTTATTATGTTTGAGAATAGCAAATGTCGGATCTGAGAATTCTGCCATCAGAGAGGTCGCCGCGTCAATATCGAGTAGATTGTTGTAGGATATCTCCTTACCGTGGAGCTGGTCGAAAAGTTGGTCGAGACGACCGAAGAAGTAACCTTTTTGATGAGGATTCTCACCGTATCTCATGGTTTTCTCACCATCAATAGCAATGCGGAGACCTGTAGGAGTTTCATCACCGTCAAAATAGTTAAAGATGGCGCTGTCATAAGCAGATGATACAGCGAAGGCTTCTTTTGCAAACCATTTGCGGTCTGCGAGAGTTGTTTTTGCCCCGTTCTCAGCAAGAATGCGTCTGAGAGGCTCATACTGCATTTTGCTTGGTACAATCACCACATCGTTGAAGTTCTTGGCTGCAGCTCTAATAAGAGAAATGCCGCCTATGTCAATTTTCTCAATGATATCTTCCTGGGATGCGCCTGATGCTACAGTCTCTTCGAAAGGATAAAGATCGACAATTACAAGATCTATTGAAGGTATCTCGTACTGAACAGTTTCTTTCTGGTCTGTCGCATTTTCGCGACGGTTCAGGATGCCACCGAATACTTTAGGATGGAGTGTTTTCACGCGCCCTCCCAGAATCGAGGGGTATGTCGTTAAATCTTCTACAGCGTCACACGGGTAACCGAGCTTTTCAATAAAACTGCGGGTTCCTCCGGTCGAAAGAAATTTTACTCCGTTATTATGGAGGAGATTTAAAATCTCGTCTAATCCGTCTTTGTGAAAAACCGATATAAGAGCGGTTTTGATATCCTTAATATCTGCCATTTGATAAAATCTGATTTGCGAGGTTGATTTTAAGTTGCAAAGTTAGCAAAAATGCGGTATACACCCAACCATTTTTCTCTTTAAATGTGTGGATACGTCTAAAATAAATTGAAAAATAGTGAAACCGTATATCAGTAAGGTTTACCGAACCTTACAAAGGTGAGAAATGTTATAAGTGTAAAACGAATTTTAATCAAATGAAAAAGATCGGTATATTTTACGGTTCCACGACAGGAACCACTGCAAAAGTGGCACGCAGCATAGCGCGTGTACTTGGTGTTACAGAGGAAAATATCCATGATGTAGCTTCTACGGCTCCTTCCAAAGTTGGCGAATACGACATCCTTGTGCTTGGAACGAGTACCTGGGGTAGCGGTGAGTTGCAGGATAATTGGTATGATTTTGCTGCCGGACTTTCAGTTGTTGATCTCACAGGGAAGAAGGTCGCGATTTTCGGCTGCGGTGACGAGACGATGTCTGACACATTCTGTTCTGCAGTTGGTGAGTTACACAAGCGTCTAAGCGATACCGGTGCTGACTTTATAGCCCCATACAATGTTATAGGTTATCATTTTAATCATTCCGATGCTATGGGTGAGAACGCAGTAGAGGCGGACGGTCTGTTGCTCGATGAAGTGAATCATCCTGAGTTGACGGAGGGTAGAGTTGCCGGATGGTGCACGCTTATTCAGCATGCGGCTGATTGATATGTCATTTCAGGCGAGAAAAGTACTTTGCGGTGATATGCCGCCATGGGATATGCAAAATAAATAAAAAATACATATATAGTTGACCATTTTTGCTCCTGCAATATGGCATTATGAATGGATTGTCGTATCTTTGCGTGTTAAAAGCGTGGAGATACGGCTTGTTTTTTAGTAGTTGTATCTAGATTACGCTCCAGAATCAGTTTATAATTCGATTGACAGATATATATTAATGAATGCCGACATAATTGACAAAGAAATCCTTCAGGATCTTGATGAATTATTGGTTACCTCGCGTAATATCGTCATAACATGCCATTTGTCGCCTGACGGTGATGCTTTGGGGGCTTCCCTTGGGTTGAGACGGGCTTTATGGAGGATGGGAAAGAAAGCAAAGGTTATAACCCCGGATACTCCGCCGAAGTATCTTACTTTTCTTCCTGGTGCAGACGATATAGTGGTGTATTCTCGTTATGAAGCTTATGCTAAGCGATTATTGGCAAATGCAGATCTACTTTTCTGTCTTGATTATAACGAACCAAAACGTATTGATCATGTAGAGGAAGCCATGATTGCTTCTCCCGCGAAAAAGGTTATGATCGATCACCATTTAAATCCAGCTTCATTTCCTGATGTACTTATATCCCATCCTGAGCAAAGTTCAACGTGCGCGCTTGTTTATAAAGTTCTAATGGCTCTCGGATTGAGTGATTGCATCGATGAATTGTGTGCGGAATGCTTATATACCGGCATGATGACAGATACCGGTAATTTTTCATATAATTCGAACGATCCGGAACTTTATGAGGCTGTGGCTGATCTTGTAAGGCGTGGCATAGATAAGGATGCAATATACCGTAAGGTTTATTTCTCAAATTCTCTAAATCGTCTGCGTCTAAATGGTTATGCTATGCTCAATAAACTTACGGTGTATCCTGACCACCGCGCGGCTCTCATAACTCTTACTCGTAAGGAGCTTAATGAGTTTCATTATCAGAAGGGTGATACAGAGGATCTTGTCAACAAACCGCTTACAATGCCGGAAGTAATATATTCTGTGTTTTTGCGTGAAGAAGAGGGGTATGTCAAGGTATCGACACGGAGTAAGGGTAATTTTCCTGTAAATCTGATGTGTAAAGAATATTTCAACGGTGGAGGGCACTTGAACGCAGCCGGAGGAGAGTTCTTTGGATCAATAGAAGAAGCAGTAGGTGTTTTTATGGAAATTATGCCAAAATTCGATTGCTATCTTCCATCTGAGAATGCTAAATAGATATTGAATATAAGAAATTTATAAATAATGGCTCTTACACATTTACGAATGTTGTGCATGGGTATTACAGCAGGTGTGATGGCTACTGCTGTAATTTCTTCGTGTAGTGACAGCAAAAGTTATGCAGAACTTCTCACCGATGAGATGCATGCGGTAAATACATTTCTTGCAAATCAGAATGTAATTCTTGATATTCCTGAAAACAATGATTTTCAGGTAGGTCCTGATGCTCCTTTTTATCGTCTCGACGAGGAGGGTAATGTATATATGCAGGTCCTTAGCAAAGGTGATCCTGAAATGATGGCGGAGGATGACGATCTGATATATTTCAGATTCACCAGAAGTAGTCTGTATACCTATGATCCCGCAAACGGAACGTTTGAAAGCGGGTGGGGAAATTCAGAAGATCTTTCTGTGGGATCGGCTTCGTTCCGTTTCAACAACTATACATTGAGCAGTTCGTCGCAATGGGGAGCTGGTTTGCAGGCTCCATTGTCATACCTCGGCATGTTTTCCCGCGTAAACCTTGTGATCAAGTCGCAGTATGGTCTAAGCAGTGAAATCTCACAGGTGGTGCCGTTCTATTATTATGATGTAAGGTATTTTCCGCCAGCCAGCAGCGGAGAATTCGATGATGAGGTGTCAAAGTGAGCATTGATAGGATGGGGTTGAATGAATAAATCAGATTAAATTTTCTACAAAGAAACTTATGTCATTAATCAAATCAATTTCAGGTATCAGGGGAACCATTGGCGGAAGAGTGGGTGAAGGATTAAGTCCGCTTGATGTAGTGAAGTTCACGGCTGCTTACGCCCAGTTTATACGTAAGACCGAAACAGTTGGGTCAAATATTATCGTAGTGGGCAGAGACGCCCGTGTATCGGGGGTAATGGTTGACAGTCTGGTATGCGCAACCTTGTGTGGTATGGGCTTCGATGTAGTGAACATTGGTCTTGCCTCTACTCCTACAACTGAAGTAGCGGTAAGGGGCAATAACGCATGTGGAGGTATAATTTTGACTGCTTCGCATAACCCTGCTCAATGGAATGCTTTGAAGTTACTTAACTCAGATGGAGAATTTCTTAATGACAAGGAAGGAAAGGAGGTGCTTGCGATCGCTGAAAGCGAGGAATTTAGGTTTGCTGAGTATGACAAGCTGGGAACAGTTCTCACTGACCAGACATGGAATCGCCGCCATATAGATCAGGTGCTTTCTTTGGCTCTGGTTGACCGTAAGGCAATCGCTGAGGCGAATTTTACCGTTGCTGTCGATGCAGTTAATTCAGTTGGAGGCATCGTGATTCCGCAGCTCCTGCGTGCTCTTGGTGTAAAAAATATTATTGAGCTTAATTGTGAGGCTACAGGTAGATTTGCTCATACGCCAGAGCCGATCCCTGAAAATCTTACTCAGATTTCTGCTCTTATGGCTGACGGTCGGGCGGATGTGGGGTTTGTCGTAGATCCTGATGTTGACCGTCTTGCTATTGTGATGGAAAATGGTGAGATGTTTGTGGAGGAATATACACTGGTAGCCATCGCAGATTATATACTCAGCCATACCCCCGGTTCCACCGTGTCAAATCTGAGCAGCTCGCGTGCTCTTGGCGATGTCACTCGTGCACATGGATGCGAGTATAATGCAGCAGCCGTTGGCGAGGTTAATGTAGTGACAAAGATGAAAGAGACCGGCGCCGTTATAGGTGGTGAAGGCAACGGCGGAGTCATTTATCCTGAGGCGCACTACGGTCGTGATGCTCTAGTGGGAGTTGCGCTGTTCCTTACCCTACTCGCAAAGAGCGGTAAGAAAGTGAGTGAATTAAAGAAGGGATATCCTCAGTATGCCATCGCAAAAAATAAAATTGAGCTTACTCCAGAAATTGATGTTGACGCAATATTGTGTGCAATGAAAGAAAAATATGCATCGGAGAAGATCACGGATATCGATGGCGTTAAAATCGATTTCAGCGATTCGTGGGTGCATCTGCGCAAATCAAACACGGAACCGATCATCCGCATATATGCCGAGGCGCATACCATGTCGGAGGCTGAGGCGCTCGCGGATAATGTAAAGCAAGTGATAGCTTCGCTGGCATAAAGTCATTTTGAAATATAACCTGTATGCAGGCGTGTTGCTGAATGGTTTGTGCCGGAACGCAACATGCCTGTCACTTGATATATAATGGGAAAGTATATGATGTTTGAAAAGTTTGTCAAGATTCTGTTTTTTATATTGTTGTCTGCTTCCGCTTCTCCTCTGAATGCAGATGTATTGCCTTGGGCTCTTGTACGCGTATCTGTGGCAAATATCAGGGAGAATCCCGGACATGCGGCTGAAATGGGTTCTCAGGTTATTATGGGGACACCTCTCAAGATAACATCTGAAAATCAAGGATGGTATGGAGTGGAAACCCCCGAGGGGTATAAAGGATATGTGATAGGAAATTCACTGCAGCTACTTTCCGATGACGCCATGCGTCGTTGGCGTACTGCCGATAAGGTAATAGTTACTTCCATAGATCAAACATACATATTCCGATCAGATTTTGATTTGGTCAATGTCGATAGAAGTGAATTGCAGTTGAACAGAGTGTCCGACGTTGTCAATGGATCGATTCTTGAGATTTTACCAAGAGATAAAAAAGAGGGAGGTGTGTATGTGAGACTCCCGGATGGTCGTAAAGGACAGATGTATTCTTCGGATGTAGAGAGTTTTACTGAGTGGAAAAAGCATCCTGTCAATATTGATGCAGCTATAGATTATGTCTCAGCACTTATGGGTACACCCTATCTATGGGGTGGCACATCTACGAAATCGATGGACTGTTCAGGTTTGGTTAAAATAGCTTATCTGACGCAAGGACTTATTCTTCCCAGAAATGCATCCCAGCAGGCAAAGATTGGTGAGGATGTGTCTTTGTCTGATCCTTCAGCATTTCAGAAAGGAGATCTGCTGTTTTTTGGAAATGAGGATACTGGACGCATAAATCATGTAGGGATATATATAGGCAATAATAAGTTTATTCATTGTGCCGGACGAGTGAAGATAAACTCTCTGGATAAGAATGCACCTGACTATGCGTCTTTTTTTCTCCTTAAGGTACGGCGCCCAGACCTTAATACTCAGAGATCTTTGTCTGTAGCCTCTCACCCCTGGTTCTGACACGAGATAATCGTGCGTTTGTATAGTTGCATAGTTTTTGTCAGAGATTTATAGCGGATTAGTAGTGGTGCGATAAAAATCCAACCACTATGGTTAAAGTATTAGTATTTAATAAAATACAAGAGAACATTGATTTTTTGATTTGAAATTGATTTATTATTCTTGTTGTTCACTGCTTCAAGATTATGAATCAAGGTAAGTTTATATTCTCCCAAGTCATCGAGTTTATTCCACGCTATCGGTTTGACAAATTGGTAAAGCAATACAGAGGCGATTGGCATGCAAAGAATCTCAATAGCTACTCTCATTTGCTTCATCTGCTGTTTGGTCAGTTGACGGGATGTGACTCGCTTCGAGATATAAGTCTGTGCCTGGCGGCTCACTCCAATATACTCTATCACCTCGGTTTCCGCAAGACGGTGAATCACACTTCGTTGTCGCGAGCAAATGAAACACGTGATTATCATATATTTGAAGGTCTCGGTTTTTATCTCATAGGACTGGTTAGACCAATGTATTCAAAGGTCAAGCTATCTGAGATAACCATAGACAATGTAATATATGCGTTGGATTCCACAACGATATCGACCAGTATCAAACTCGCGGCATGGGCTTTGGGCAAGTATAGCAAGGGTGCTGTTAAAATGCACACATTACTTGATTTACGTGGTAGCATCCCGGCCAATATCCATATCACCGATGGGAAGTGGCATGACAGCAATGAACTTGATGAGCTCACGCCAGAGCCATACGCTTTCTATGTGATGGATAAAGCCTATGTTGATTTCAAGGCTCTGTACAAGTTCCATCAGGCTCAGGCGTTCTGGGTGTCTCGTCCCAAAGAGAATATGAAATTCGCGACTATCGAACAGATGGAGATTACCGATGCAAAATCCAGCATCATCGAAGACTCCCGTATCAGAGTTACCGGTTATAAGTCGAGCAAACTTTATCCGGAGGATATGAGATTTGTACGAGTATATGATCCCGATAATGACACAATTATAGATTTCATCTCCAATAACTTTGATGTCAGCGCATTGGAAATATCCAGTCTGTATCGTCATCGGTGGGATATTGAGGTGTTTTTCAAGTGGATCAAACAGAATATTGTCGTGAAAAACCTATGGGGCTTTTCAGAAAATGCAGTCAAGGTCCACCTTTGGACGGCCATAATATCTTATCTGACAGTAGCGAGAATAAAGGCTGATTACAATAGCCCTTATTCAATTACTGAGGTTGCTACCTTGATCAGAATCTCAGCTTTGGAACGTACCGAACTACGGACGTTGCTTACAAAACAAGACTCGTCAATCATTTCAAACCAAAATGTCAAAGGACTCTCGTTATTTGATAATTTTTAAACTAACGCGATTTTTATCGCACCAGTAGTAA
>CAZDWY010000021.1:0-35926 GCA_964509345.1 uncultured Alistipes sp. | reverse complement strand
GGTTCATGCGCACGATGTCGCGCTCCTCCTGCTTGTTGGGGTAGGAGATTTTGGCCTTGAGCATGAAGCGGTCGACCTGCGCCTCGGGCAGGGGGTAGGTACCCTCCTGCTCCAGCGGGTTCTGGGTCGCCAGCACCAAGAAAGGCTGCGGCAGCGGGTAGGTTTCCTCGCCTATGGTCACCTGCCGCTCCTGCATCGCCTCGAGCAGTGCCGACTGCACTTTGGCCGGGGAGCGGTTGATCTCGTCGGCCAGCACGAAGTTGGCGAAGATCGGGCCCTTGCGCACGATGAAATCCTCGTTCTTCTGCGAGTAGATGAGCGTGCCCAGCAGGTCGGCGGGCAGCAGGTCGGGGGTGAACTGGATGCGTGCGAATGCGGCGTCGACGGCCTTGGCCAGCGTAGTGATGGCCAGCGTCTTGGCCAGTCCCGGCACGCCTTCGAGGAGGATGTGGCCGTTGGAGAGCAGGCCGATGAGCAGGGTGTCGACCAGATGGCCCTGCCCGACGATGACCTTGCCCATTTCGGTGCGCAGCGTATCGACGAAGACCGATTCGCGTTCGATGCGTTCGTTGAGTTCCTTGATGTTGATGACTTCGCTCATGGTATGTTCGTTGTTATATGTTTGCACGGTGATCCTACGCCTTAACGTAGCGGAACACAAAGATATTGCAAAAATAGTAAAAATGACGGATGATTTTTTGCCGGCCGCCGCTTTTTGCGTATCTTGTGGTTGCTATGATCCGATTCCGTATTCTTCTTCTGCCGCTGCTGGCCGCATCGCTGGCGGGCGGCTGCGGCTCGCCCGCCGAGGGCGAAGCGCGTTTCGTGCGCTTTTCGTACGAGGGGCGCGATGCCCGTTTCGCGCGGACGATCGATCCGCAGTGCGAATATTTCAACCCCGTGCTCTCCGGGTTCCGTCCCGATCCCAGCGTCTGCCGCAAGGGCGGCGACTACTTTCTGGTCAACTCGTCGTTCACGTTCTGGCCCTCGATTCCGATCTGCCACAGCCGCGATCTGGTGCACTGGCGGCAGATAGGCCACGTGCTCGACCGGCCGGAGCAGGCGCCGCTCGATTCGCTGCGCTTCAACCGGGCCATCTATGCCCCCGACATCAGTTACAATCCCCATAACGACACGTTCTACGTGGTCAACACCTGCGTCGACGGCATCGAAAATTTCGTCGTCAAGTGCCGCGATCCCTTTGCGGGCGGCTGGTCCGACCCGATTCCGCTGCCCGAGGTCGAGGGGATCGACCCCTCGTTCTTCTTCGACGACGACGGCAAAGCCTATCTGCTCCACAACGGCATGCCCCCGGGCCCGCGGCAGTGGAACAGCCACCGCGCGCTGTGGCTGTGGGAGTACGACACCGAAACCGATCGTGTCGTGGGCGACCCGGTGCTGCTGCTCGACGGCGGTCTCGACTTCGCGGCGCGGCCCGAGTGGCTCGAGGGGCCCCACATCTATAAGAAAGACGGCGAGTATATTTTGCTGGCCGCCGAGGGCGGAACTTACGAGGCCCATTCGCAGGTGGCGCTCCGCTCGAAGCATGTGAAAGGTCCCTATACGCCCTGTGCGCACAATCCGGTGCTGACCCAGCGCGACCTGCCCGCCGACCGGCCCGACAAGGTGACCAGCACGGGCCATGCCGACCTGATCGAAACATCCTCCGGCGAATGGTACGCCCTCTTTCTGGGCTGCCGCCCCTACGCTGACGACTATTACAATACGGGCCGTGAAACCTTTCTGCTTCCCGTGACGTGGACCGACGGCACTCCGGTCATTCTGCCGCCGGGCGAGGCGGTGCCCACGGTGGTCCGCAAAGAGGGGCTGGAGCCGGGCGGCGATCCTGCGACCGGCAATTTCGCATGGGAAACCGACTTCTCCGAGGGGCTCGGCGGCCGGTGGCTGATGATCCGTACGCCGCGCGGTGCGTGGTGGCGGACCGACCGCCGGGGACTGACGCTGCGGGATAGCGGCCGCACGATCGGCGAAGTCGCCAACCCGGCGTTCGTGGGCTGTCGTCAGCAGCACACCGATTTCGTGGCCGAAACCGAGCTGGAATGCCGGCTCGGCGAGGAGCAGTTCGCGGGGCTGGCGCTGTTTCAGAACGAGCAGCACTACCTGCTGTTCGGCCGGACCCGCGATGCGGTGGTGGCCCTGCGGGTCGAAAAGGATGCGGCGACCCCGATCGTGCGGCCGCTGCACCCCGGGGATGCCGGCCGGCGGCTGACCCTGCGCGTGCGGGCTGCGGGCGGAAACTGCGATCTGGAGTATGCGTGGGACGGCGGGGAGTTCGCCGTGCTGGTGCAGGGAGTCGACACCCGCAATCTGAGCACCCATACGGCCCGCGGATTCAACGGGGTGATCGTCGGTCCCTACACCGGAAAACTCCCGGCCGCGGCGCTTGCATCGGGCCGATAAAAATCGTAATTTTGCCGGCATGGAACCGGATTCTGTCTCGAAGATACTCGAAGGTCTCAACCCCGCCCAGCGCGCGGCGGTCGTCAACTACGATTCGCCGTCGCTCATCATCGCCGGCGCCGGGTCGGGCAAAACGCGCGTGCTGACTACGCGTATGGCCCATATGATTCTCAATGGCGTGCCTGCGGACAGTATTTTGGCAATGACCTTTACGAACAAGGCCGCCACCGAAATCCGAAATCGAATCATCGATATGGTTCCGGATCCGCTGACGAAAGACCAAGCGCGCAGAATTTGGATGGGGACATTCCATTCGGTCTTTTTACGTTTATTGCGTGTTTATGCCGACTTGTTGGAATACCCTAAGACATTCACAATATACGATTCGTCGGATAGTAGGAATCTGATAAAGAATATCGTAAAGGAACTCCGCCTCGACGATAAAAAATACACTCCGACCCGCCTTGCGTCGCGCATCTCCTCTGCCAAAAACAGCCTTATAACTCCCGGCGCCTATTTGGCCAACGGCTCGTTAGTTGCCGAAGATCGGCATGCCCAGATTCCCGAGTTCGGCAATATTTACAATATTTATTGCCAGCGTTGCAAGCAGAACGGAGCCATGGACTTCGACGATATTTTGTTGCAGACCAACATCCTGTTGCGTGATCATTCTAAGGTTTTAGCCCGCTGTCAGAAGCAGTTCCAATATATTTTGATCGATGAGTACCAAGACACCAACTACGCACAGTATGTCATCATCCGGCGTCTGTCGCAGACCCATTCGCGGGTGTGCGTCGTGGGTGACGACGCCCAGTCGATCTATTCGTTCCGCGGAGCTACGATTGATAATATTCTTACATTTCAGAAAGATTTTCCCACAGCCGAGGTTTTCAAGCTCGAACAGAACTACCGCTCTACCCAGACGATCGTCGATGCGGCCAATTCGGTCATCCGGCACAATTCCAAAAAGTTGGACAAAACCTGCTTTTCGGAGGGCGCCCGGGGCGAGAAAATCCGCGTGCTGAGGGCCTACAACGACCGCGAGGAGGCCGAAATCGTCGTCTCCGACCTGCGCGACCGCGTGCGGGCCGCAGGCGATCAGTGGGCCGAGGCCGTGATCCTCTACCGCACCAACAACCAGTCGCTCGTGCTCGAGGAGAACCTGCGGCGCCGCGGCATTCCTTATCGCATCTACAAGGGTTCGTCGTTCTACGACCACAAGGAGATCAAGGACCTGATGGCCTACATCCGGCTGGTCGTCAATCCGCGCGACGACGAGGCGTTCCGCCGCATCGTCAACTATCCCGCGCGCGGCATCGGCGACACGACGGTCGACCGCATCGCCCAGTTGGCCCGGGAGCAGAACATCTCGATGTGGGAGGCGGTCGACACGCTCGTTGCCGAAACGCCCGCCGATCCCATGCAGAAAGCCATCGCCCGCAAGGCGGCGGAGTTCGTGGCGCTGATCCGTTCGCTTACGGCTTCCCGGACCGAAAAGGGGCTCTACGACTTCGGTCACGAAATCGCGTCGCGGTCGGGGATTTTGGCCCTCTACCGGCAGGAAAACACCCCCGAGGCAACCTCGGCGCTCGACAATATCGAGGAGCTGCTCAACTCCATGCAGCTTTTCAAGGAGCAGCGCGATGCCGAAATCCGCAGCGGCGAGCGCGAGATAGGCGAGGAGGCGACCGTCGAAGAGTGGTTGCAGAACGTCATGCTCATGACCGATATGGACAAGGACGATCCCGAGGACCGCAACAAGGTGACCCTGATGACCGTCCATTCGGCCAAGGGGCTCGAATACAAATACGTCTATATCGTCGGCCTCGAGGAGAACCTTTTCCCCTCGCAGCGGGCCATGGAATCGCCCGACGGACTGGAGGAGGAGCGGCGTTTGTTCTACGTAGCCCTTACGCGCGCCAAGGTTGCCGCGACGCTCTCCTATGCCGAGATGCGGTTCAAGTGGGGCAACATGGAGTTCTCGCGTCCGAGCTGCTTCCTGCGCGAAATCGATCCGCAGTATCTCGAAAATACGGTCGATTCCGACGACGAACGCCCCATGCCCCGACAGGAAGGGGGCTTGGCCATCGACGAGTTGCGCCGCCGCTTCGATTACCGCTTCCAGCAGCAGAAACAGACGGGCCGCGACGACGAACGCGGCTACGGCAGCGGCCCGGCCCACCGCTATTCGCATACGCCGCAGGGCGGTTATGCCTCCGGCGGAAAATACGGAGCGCCTGCCGGAGGCCGGCAGGGCTACGGAGCGAACCGCAGTTCGCGTTTCGAGGCTCCCAAGCCGCGCACGGCGCCCGATCCGGCCTTGGTACGGGCCCCGCGCCCTTCGACCGAGGGGATGCGGCGGATAGGAAGCCGTCCGGCGGGCGGCGGCACATTCGCTGCGAGCGGCGACTATGCGATCGGCCAGCGCGTCGAGCACCAGAAATTCGGCGTCGGCATCATCCGGCGCATCGAAGTGCTGGCGGGCGACCACAAACTGGTCATCGCGTTCGACAATGTCGGCGAGAAGACCCTGCTGGCCAAATTCGCCAAACTGACCAAATTATAGGAAGATGTCCGCCCCGCTCGTCTCGGTCTGCATGACGACCTACAACCACGAAGCCTACATCCGGCAGGCGATCGAGGGCGTGCTGGCTCAGCGGACCTCGTTCGGGGTCGAGCTGGTCGTGGGCGAGGACTGCAGCACCGATTTGACGGCGGCCGTCTGCCGCGAGTATGCCGAACGCTTCCCCGACCGGGTGCGACTGCTCTCCGGCGGGTGCAATATCGGCTGGCGCGCCAACTACCGCCGCACGTTCGAGGCGTGCCGCGGCAAGTATGTGGCCTACTGCGACGGCGACGACTGGTGGAACGATCCGCAGAAACTGCAGCTGCAGGTCGAATTGCTGGAAGCCGACCCCTCGTGCGGCATGTGCTGTACTGCGGCCGTCGATTTCTATCAGGCCACGGGCGAGCGGCGTCCTTATCCGCCCGAGCGCTATACCGATTTCGACCGTCTGCTGCTGCGGACTACGATCGCCAACTGCACGACCCTTGCGCGGCGCGATCTCGTGGCTCGCTATTATGAGGAGATACACCCCGAACAGCATCCCGAATGGCAGACCGACGATTGGCCCATGTGGCTGTGGTTCGCCGCCTGCAGCCGCATCCGGTTCATCGACCGGCCGACAGCCGTGCACCGGCGGCTCCCCGCGAGCGTGAGCCACACTCCCGAATACCGCCGCCGGATCGCGTTCCGCGATTCGCTGATGAGCATAAGCCTGTGGTTCGATGCGCGTTACAGGGATGGCCGCAACCGCTTCCGTATCCTGCGCGAACGCAGCGCCGTGGCTCTGTGGGTCCTCTCCTACGAGGGTTCGGTCGGCGAATATCTGCTCCGCTGGTGGCGCGACCTGCGGGCGACGCCGCGGCTGCTGCTCTGTCCCGAGGGGGCGGGGCTGCTGGTGAAAAAAGTGTTGTTCCGGCGGACAAAAACAAAACGATCATGACACTCAGACAACGTTACGAAGGAATCATCGGCTGGTTTTCGGAGCACATGCCCGTGGCCGAAAGCGAGCTGCACTACGACAGCCCCTACCAGCTGCTGGTGGCCGTCATCCTCTCGGCCCAGTGCACCGACAAGCGGGTCAACATGACCACGCCGGCCCTTTTCGAGGCTTTTCCCACGCCCGACAAGATGGCGGCGGCCGGGGCGGAGGGAATCTATCCCTATATAAAGAGTATCTCCTATCCCAACAACAAAGCGAAGAATCTGGCGGGCATGGCGCGGATGCTGTGCGAGGAGTTCGGCGGCGAGGTGCCGGCCGACCTCGACCAGATGCAGCGGCTGCCGGGCGTGGGCCGCAAGACGGCCAACGTGCTGGGCGCCGTGCTGTGGCAGCGCGAGGTGATGCCCGTCGACACGCATGTCTTCCGCGTCTCGGAGCGCATCGGGCTGACTACGGGTTCCAAGACGCCGCTTCAGACCGAGCTGGTGCTCGAGAAGAACATCCCGGGTCATCTGCTGCCCGTGGCGCACCACTGGCTGATTCTCCACGGACGCTACGTCTGCATGGCGCGCAATCCGCAGTGCGGCAGCTGCGGCATCGCCCCGTGGTGCCGCAAGTATGCGGCGGAACACAAAAAGGTGAAAGGTGAAAAATGAAAGGCCGCGCGCCTTTCTGTTGTTCGTAGTGTCTATTTCACCAAGCTGGTCACCGGATACTTGAGGCCTTTGTAGCCGGAGATGTAGCCGTTGATGCTGCCCACGCGCACGGGCGATTCGATGTAGAGCGGAATCTTGTTGTCGTCGTCGGATATCCAGATGAAGAAGACCGTGCCGTCGGTGAACGAGTAGCCCTCGGAGGTGCCTAACTGGCAGTCGAATTTCAGCGTCCGGAACTTGCCCATGTTGCGGATTTTCTTCACCTCGCGGCCTAAAAAGCGGTAGCGGATGTGGCGGATCGTGTCCTGCAGAATCATTTGCAGGTATGCCGGTTCGTCCTTGCGGAAGTCGTCCGCTTCGGCCGTGCGCATGTTGAAAAAGAGCGAAATGGCGTCCATGCTCTCGGGCGTCAGGGGCATTTCCTTTTCGGCGAAGGGGTTCTGGCGGCTGCGCCAGCGGGTCCTCACCACCGAATCGGCCCACGCATAGTCGAATCGGCTCTCGAAAGTGTAGTCGCCCTCGCGGATGTCGCACTGAAAATATTCGCTGCGCAGCGTCGCGGGGTCGATCCATATCCGGTAGACGTCTTCCATGTTGTAGAACCAGCGGTAGGTCGGCAGCGTGCGGCCCACGCCTTTGACCAAATAGTATTCCCTGCCGTCGAGCGTCGTCTCGGTCGTCGTCACCTCGACGGCCCCCACTTCGGTGTTGGGGAACATCTTGGCCTTGTAGCTCACGCGGTATTGGAGCACCTCGCCCGGGTGGTAGAGCTGGGCCCGCAGCGATGCCGCGGCAAGCAGGAGCGCTATGAGCGGAAGCAGTCGTTTCATGATCGGTATATGCTGGTTACGATATGCGTGAAAAGTCGGTTTCGCGGCGGCCCGAGTAGTTGCGGCGCAGCTCTTCGAGCCCCCGGTTTTCGGGTTGCGAGAGGGTCGGGTCGGCGGCAAGGATTTCGATCGCCGCCTCGCGCGAAAGGGTCAGTATCTGTACGTCGGCCGTGGGGTTGGCGATGCGCAGATCGAACGCCATGCCGCTCTGCATCGTGCCGTTGACGTCGCCCGCGCCGCGCAGTTTGAGGTCGAGTTCGGCCAGCCGGAAGCCGTCGTTGGTCTCGCACATGGCTTCGAGCCGCGCCCGCGATTCTTTGGAGAGCTTGACGCCCGACATCAGAATGCAGTACGACTGTTCGCTGCCGCGTCCCACGCGTCCGCGCAGCTGGTGGAGCTGCGACAGCCCGAAGCGTTCGGCCGATTCGATCACCATGACCGTGGCGTTGGGTACGTCGACTCCCACCTCGATGACCGACGTGGCCACCATGATCTGCGCTTCGCCCGCCTTGAACTGCCGCATGGATTCCTCCTTGTCGGCAGGTTTCATCTTGCCGTGGCAGATCGTCGTCACGAACTCCGGCAGTGGGAAGTCGCGCGAAATGGATTCGTAGCCGTCCGTGAGGTCCTTGTAGTCCATCGATTCCGATTCCTTGATCAGCGGGTAGACCACATACACCTGGCGGCCCTTGCGTATCTCCTGCTTCATAAAGCCGAAAAGCCGCAGGCGCGCCGCATCGGTGTAGTGGACCGTCTTGATCGGCTTGCGGCCCGGAGGCAGTTCGTCGATTATCGACACGTCGAGGTCGCCGTAGAGGGTCATGGCCAGCGTGCGCGGTATGGGCGTGGCGGTCATCACCAGTATGTGGGGCGGCCGGGCGTTCTTGGTCCAGAGCCGGGCCCGCTGTTCGACGCCGAAGCGATGCTGCTCGTCGATGACCACGAATCCCAGATCGGCGAACTGCACGCGGTCTTCGATGAGCGCATGGGTACCGATCAAAATCTGTACCTCGCCCGAAGCGATGCCCTCGAGCGCCTGGCGGCGTTCGCGGTTTTTCGACGCGCCCGTGAGGATCGCGACCCGCACGCCGAGCCCCTCGAGCATCCGTGTGAAAGTGGCGAAATGTTGGCGGGCGAGGATTTCCGTCGGAGCCATCATGCAGGCCTGGTAGCCGTTGTCCACGGCCAGCAGCATCGACATGAGGGCCACCAGCGTCTTGCCGCTGCCCACGTCGCCCTGCAGCAGACGGTTCATCTGGAATCCCGTGACGGTATCGTTGCGTATCTCTTTGATGACGCGTTTCTGCGCTCCCGTGAGCGGGAACGGCAGTTTCTGCGTGTAGAACGTGTTGAAAACGCCCCCGACCTTGGGAAAGAGGAATCCGTCGTTTCGGGTCATGCGGACCGTGCGGCGCGACTGGACGTTGAGCTGCACGCCGAGGAGTTCGTCGAATTTGAGCCGGTACTGCGCTTGGCGGAGCGCTTCGGGCGATTGGGGGAAGTGGATGTTGTAGCACGCTTCGCGCAGGGGCATCAGTCCGTAGCGGGTGCGGAGCGCCTCGGGCAGCGTCTCTTCGATGTGGTCCTTGGCCAGCTGCCATGCCCGGCAGATGATCTGGTACATGCCCTTGGTGCCCAGTATGTTAGATAGTTTCTCGGTCGAGGGGTAAATGCCCTGCATGCCGCTTTCGGGCTTGCGCGAAAGGGCCTGTTCGATAGTCTCCACTTCGGGGTGGGCCATCGAGAGCTCGCCGCGGTAGAACGAGGGGCGTCCGAATACGAGGTATTCGCGGCCCTGCTCGATCCGCTTTTCGATCCACTTGATCCCTTGGAACCACACCAGTTCGGCGCTTCCGGAGCCGTCCTGCACATAGACCGTGAAGCGGCGTTTGCGCCCCTCGCCCGCATAGGCCACGCCCGTCACGCGGGCCCGGAACTGCACCAGTGCCGGAGCTCCTTCGGCGATTTCGGCGATGCGGTAGATCTTCGTGCGGTCGATGTAGCGCGTGGGGTAGTGGCGCAGCATGTCGCCCACCGTGCGGACGTGCAGCTCCTGATCCAGCAGCTTCGCCCGCGCTTCGCCCACGCCCGGCACAAATTGGATATTGCTCTCCAGCATGTTCACCCGACAAAGATAGTCAAAAAACAGCAAGTTCGTCCGCCGCAACCCGACCGGGCGCTGCGGGCGGAAAGATAAATTTCGTATCTTCGCAGCGGATATCCGAACGAGCAAGATGAATCTGACGAAATTTTCCCGGCGGCCGTCGTGCGAGGTGCGTATCGGCGGCGCGGCGATCGGCGGCGGCCGGCCCGTCGCCGTGCAGTCGATGACCAATACCGATACCAACGACACCGAGGCCTGCGTGGCGCAAATCGGCCGCATCGCCCGGGCCGGCGGCCGCATCGTGCGGCTCACGGCACAGGGCCGGCGCGAGGCCGAAAACCTGCAGCGGATCACCCGCCGCGTGCGCGAGGAGGGGATCGATGCCGCGCTGGTCGCCGATATCCATTTCCTGCCCGAGGCTGCGGCCGTGGCGGCGCAGTATGTCGACAAGGTGCGGATCAACCCCGGCAATTACCGTACGGAGCACGGCGAGCTGGAGGCGCTCATCGAGCAGTGCCGCGAGCGGGGCGTGGCTCTGCGCATCGGCGTCAACCACGGTTCGCTCGCCAAGCGCATTTTCGACCGATGGGGCGATACGCCGCAGGGAATGGTCGTCTCGGCCATGGAGTTCCTGCGCGTCTGCCGGCAGAAAAAGTTCGATCAGGTCGTCGTCTCGATGAAGTCGAGCAATACGCGCGTCATGGTCGCCGCCTACCGGCTGCTGGTCGAAGCGATGGATGCCGAGGGGATGCGTTATCCGATTCATCTGGGCGTCACCGAGGCCGGCAACGGGCTCGAGGGCCGCGTGAAAAGCGCCGTAGGCATCGGGGCCCTGCTGGCCGACGGCATCGGCGACACGATCCGCGTTTCGCTCACCGAAGCCCCCGAAAACGAGATCCCCGTGGCACAGCTGCTGGCCGATTACTTCGCCGTGCGGCCGGGCGAGTTCGAGGTGCGGCACCCCGAGCGTTATTCGCCCGCCGAGTTCCGGCGCCGCAGCCGGGTGGCGGTGCCGATCGTCCACGACGAGCCGATGGCGGGTTTCCGCGTCATCGAGGCCCTTTCGGGCAACCCCACGGCCGAGCTGCGGGCCGCGATTCTCGATCTGGAGCAGCCCGACGAGCCGGTGGTCGTGAAGCGCCGCTACGACGATGCGTCGCTCGAAACCGTCGCTGTCAAGGCCGCGGCCGATTTGGGCGTGCTGCTGCTCGACGGCTTGGCCGACGGCATCTGGATCGACGCTTCGCAGCATTCGCCGGCCGCTCTCCGCGAAGTGGAGCTGATGATTCTGCAGGCCGCGCGCGCCCGCTTCTCCCATACCGAATACATCGCCTGCCCCTCGTGCGGCCGCACGCTCTACGATATCGAGAAAACCCTCGCCGAGATCAAGGCCCGCACGTCGCATCTGCGCAATCTCAAGATCGGCGTCATGGGCTGCATCGTCAACGGCCCCGGCGAGATGGCCGATGCCGACTACGGTTATGTGGGTGCCGGCCCGGGCCGCATCACCCTCTATAAGGGCCGCGAGGTCATCGCCCGCAACATCCCGCAGGAGGAGGCCCTCGACCGGCTCATAGCCCTTATCAAGGAGAACGGCGATTGGGAGGAACCGGAAAACGGTGCAAAGCGATGATCCTGCTTCCTTGCAGCTATCTGCCCTCGGTGCGTTATTTCGCCTGCCTGCTGCGCGGCGATTGCGTCGTCGATCTGGGCGAGCACTTCATCAAGCGTTCGGAGCGCAACCGCGCCCGCATCCTCACGGCCGACGGGGTCATGGAGCTCACGGTCCATGTGGCCCATGCCGACCGGCCGCGGCAGCCCGTGCGCGACGTGCGGATCGATTATTCCAAGCGGTGGCAGCACCAGCATTGGGGGGCGCTGGTCGCCTCGTACAAGGGGTCGCCTTTTTTCGACCATTATGCCGACAGGCTGGCCCCGTTCTACGAGCGGCGCTTCGGGTTTCTGGCCGACTTCAATCTGCAGCTGCTCGAGTTGCTCTGTTCGGCGGCCCGGGTGCCCATGCCCGCCGTCAGCGAATCCTACCTTGAGGCCGCGCCCGGCGACTTCGACCTGCGGCCCAAGCATGCGGAAGGTCCGGCCTTTCGGGCCGAGCCTTACGTGCAGGCGTTCGCCGACCGACAGCCGTTCGCGCCTAATTTGTCGTTTGCGGACCTTCTGTTTGCTGAGGGTCCGGATTCTTCGGCGGTTTTGAAGCGTAGTCTATGAGCACCGTCATCCGGTCGCGCAGCTTCCCGGCCCGCACCCTGATCTCCGCACGTCCTCTCAGCTCCACCGTGTCCGAGCGATACTGACAGGGAGCATATTCGTTCATCGCCACCGTGTCGCTGCCGATCATCATCAGCGGCTCGCCCGCCGAGGAGTAGACGTGGAACGTCTGCCGGGGCGTGCGGCGCATGTTGTGGCGTTTCCCGACCAAGTGCAGCGTCGGTTCCTTCTTGTTCCACAGTGCTTTGTAGAGGTAGTAGGCGTCCTTGTGCTGGCGGCGGTCGATGGTCATCAGCCCCATGCCGTTCACTCCGTAGGGGCTGCGCACCGAGCCGTAGTCGAACATGTTTTCGAGCCATACTCCCCAGAGCAGCGAATCGTTTTGCAGGCAGCGGGCGTATTCTTCATGAAAAAGAGCCTGACGTTCTTCGGGCATCCGGTTGGTTGCGAGTTTGCCGTTCAGCGGCGTGTCGGCGTGTCCGATCAGTCCCGGCGCGCCGTATGCGATGCCCGAGCGGAGATGCGACCAGTTTTTGCCCAATCGTTCGAGCCAGATCAGCAGGTCGTCGGCCTTGCCTTTGCCCCAGCCCACGGCCTGCCGCCAGACGATCATGTCGGTGATGAAGTTGATGTCGCCGTTCTGGTCGCTCACCGCTACGGTCGGGCGCGACGGGTCGAGTGCGCGGAGTGCTTCGCGGAGCTTGCGTACATAGGGCCGCACGTCGTCGCCCGTGGTCCGCAGACGCGAAAACAGACCCCACATGACCACCGAGGGGTGGTTGATGTTCTGAGCGACGATCTCCTGCAGCTGCTGCAGCCCGTTCTCCTCGAATTCCGGCATGGCATAGTAGGCCGCATCGCTCAGAAACGGCGCCCGGTGCAGGGGCGTGTCGATCCATACCAGCATGCCCTGTTCGTCGCAGCGGTCGTAGAGGTGCTGGGCATGGGGCATCATGGCCGAGCGCAGGGCGTTGGCGCCTAAGGTGCGTATCTCTTGCAGATCGAGGTCGTAGTCCGCATCGGTGAGCGTGCCGGCCGACAGGGCGTTGTCGTGGTAGAGCACCACGCCGCGCATTTTTACGCTGTCGCCGTTGAGCAGCAGCGTTTCGGGCACGGCCTCTATCCGGCGGAATCCCGTACGCACCGACACCCGGTCGGATTTGGAGCCTTTGCTCACCGTCACGTTGACCGTATAGAGGGTCGGTCGGGCCGGGCTCCACAGCTTGGGCGAGGGCACCGAGTAGGCTACTTTCAGGGGTTTGTCCTCGATCTTGGCATGCTGGACCCGATCGGCGAATACCTTGCGGCCGTCGGGACCCGTTATGTCGACCGCCACCGTGCAGGCGTTGTCGCCGTTCGAGGTCAGGTGTATCTCTATTTCGCCCTCGGCTTTCTCCGCCGTGGCCGTCTGTTGATGGACCAGCACCCCGTCGGTTCCCAAATAGAGCGGCGACACGGCCGTGCGCTCCGTCACGATCAGCTCCGCTTCGCGGTAGAGGCCGCCGTAGCAGTTCATCTCCGAAGAGGTGGGCAGGACGTTGGTCCGGGCCGCATTGCTCACCACGGCCAGCAGCGAGTTGTCGCTGCCGAAGCGGACTTTGTCGGTGATCTCGAACGCAAAGGCGGTCGAGCCGCCGCGGTGTTCGCCCGCCAGCCGGCCGTTCACGAAGAGGTCGGTCACGTTCTGTGCGCCGTAGAAGCGGACGAAGATGCGCTTCGAGGCCCATTCCGCCGGCAGATAGAGGTCGTTGTGATAGAGCCCCGTGGTCTCCAGCAGCGATCCTTTCGCCGTGGGGTTGTTGTTCCAGCTGTGGGGCAGCGTCACGAAGCAGGCGTTGTCGCTGCTGGGTTCCGAAGCGAAGAAGAAGCGCCAGCCCTCGTTGAGGGGGTAGATTTCGCGGGCGCGGGTCGGAGCCCCGAGCGCCAGCAGCAGAGAGAGCAGTATGTATTTTTTCATGGTCCTGCGGTTGCGGATGTATTTATGCAAAGATACGCACAAATTACCGGAAAATGCCTATCTTTACACACAAATTGCCGTTCCGCCCGTGAATACGATCGATCTTATCGTCTGTCTGGTGCTGGCGCTGGCCGTGTGGAACGGGTGGCGCAAGGGCTTCATCGTGCAGGTCTGTTCGCTGGTCGCCATCGCCGTAGGGCTTTGGTGCGCTGCGCATTACGGGCCCGGGGTCGGCGGGGCGCTGCACCTCGATCCGTCGGTGCGCACGGCCGGCGGCTTCGCCGTGGTGCTGCTGGCCGCCATGCTGGTCATCGCCTTGGCGGCCCGGCTGTTGCGCCGCATCTTCCGCTTCGCAGGGTTCGGGATGCTGGACATCGCGCTCGGCATCGGGGTCTCGGTCCTCAAATACATGTTGGTCGTGAGCGCGCTTTTCGCCGCTTTCGACCGGCTCAATGCCGATTATTCGCTCGTCGACAGCCGGACCGTCGAGCACTCCCGCTGCTACCGGCCCGTGCTGCGGCTCTCGGAGCTGATTTTTCCTTTCGTGGAGTGGGTCGGCGAGCAGGTGCCGGGCGACGCATCCCCCAACGCATAGAGCCATGGAGCGAACTTTTTCGGGAGTGGTGGTCCGGGCTACGGGCAGCTGGTACGAGGTGCTCGCCGAGGGCGTGCGCGTGCGCTGCCGGATCCGGGGCCGGCTGCGGCTCAAGGGGGCGAGGTCGACCAGTCCGGTGGTCGTCGGCGACCGCGTGGCGTGCGAGAGCGACGAAAACGGCGACCACGCCATCGTCGCTGTGGAGCCCCGGTCCAACTACGTCATCCGCCGCGCGTCGAACCTCTCCAAGGAATCGCATATCATCGCCGCCAACGTCGACCAAGCGTTGCTGCTGGCGACCCTGCGCCGGCCCGAAACGGCTCCGGAGTTCGTCGACCGCTTTCTGGTGACCTGCGAGGCCTACAAGGTTCCGGCCGTTCTGGTGCTCTCGAAAGCCGACCTCCAAGAGCCCGAAGCGCTGGCCGCTTTCCGGAGCGTTTACGAGAAGATCGGCTACCGGGTGCTCACGGTCTCTGCGACCGCCGGCGAGGGCGTCGGGCAGGTCCGGGAGCTGCTGCAGGGCCGCACGACCCTGCTTTCCGGCAATTCGGGCGTCGGCAAGTCGACCTTGGTGCAGGCCATCGACCCCTCGCTCGACATCCGCACGGGCGAGATTTCCGAGAGCCACGGCAAAGGACGCCATACCACCACTTTTTCGACCATGTATCCCTTGGCCGGGGGCGGTTCGCTCATTGACACGCCGGGCATCAAGGGTTTCGGACTGATCGACATCGGCGAGGGCGAGTTGTGGCATTACTTCCCCGAGATGATGCGCGCGGGCCGCGACTGCCGTTTCTACAACTGCACCCACACCCACGAGCCTGGCTGCGCCGTCACCGCGGCGGTCGCCCGGGGCGATATTGCGCCGATGCGCTACGAGAGTTATCTGAAAATGCTGGACGACGATGACAAATACCGCAAATAGACCCGCGGCCTGGTACGAGGAGCGCATCGCTTGTCTCGAGGAGTTCATGACCGAGGAGCGGGTCGGGCTGTTCCGCCGCACGGTGGCGCAGCGCACGCGTTACATGACCGTGCTGGCCGAAAATACGTTCCACCCGCAGAACGCCGCGGCGCTGATCCGCCACTGCGAGGCGTTCGGCGTGCAGCGCATGCACACCGTCGAGACCTGCTGCGAGTTCCGGCCGGCCCCCTCCGTGGTGCGGGGCACCGACCGCTGGGTCGACGTCTGCCGGCATGGGTCGAGCGCCGAAGCGCTCCGCACGCTCAAAGCCGAGGGTTACCGCATCGTGGCCACCACGCCCCACCGCGAGGATGCCACGCCCGAGACGTTCGACGTTGCGCGCGGGCCTTTCGCGCTGGTCTTCGGCACCGAGCACGCAGGCATCTCCGACGAGGCGATCGCCGCGGCCGACGAGTTCCTGCGCATCCCCATGTGCGGCATGGTCGAAAGCCTCAATGTCTCGGCGTCGGCCGCCATCCTCATCTACATGCTCTCCGAGCGGGTGCGGCAGCAGGTCGCGGCGTGGCCCATGACCCCCGCCCAGCAGACCGAAACCCTCTATCGGTGGATGTACCGCAGCGTCGCCGACGCCGCACAGATTCTCGAACGACGATTCCCTTCCCAAGAGAAAGATTAAAGATGAATATTCTTCGCAAACAGTTTCTTGCCCACGTGGCGCAGACGTCGCCCTCGCCCATGCTGGTCGAGGTCGCGCGGGCCGAGGGTTCGTTTTTCTATACGCCCGAGGGCAAGCGTTACTACGATCTGGTCGCCGGAGTCTCCGTCAGCAACGTCGGTCATGCCAATCCCGCCGTCGTGCGGGCCGTGCAGGAGCAGGCCGCCCGCTATATGCACGTTATGGTCTACGGCGAGCTGGTCGAGACGCCGCAGGTGGAGTATGCCGCCAAAATAGCCTCGCTGCTGCCCGGCGGACTGGAGAGCGTCTACTTCGTCAACTCGGGTGCCGAGGCGGTCGAGGGGGCGTTGAAGCTGGCCAAGCGGTTTACGGGCCGCACCGAGATGATCTCCATGCGCCGCGCCTACCACGGTTCGACGCACGGTGCCATGAGCATGATGGGCGCCCCCGAGGGCGAGGAGTGGAAAAACGCGTTCCGTCCCCTGCTGCCCGATGTGCAGGCGATCGGGTTCAACGATTTCGACGAGCTGCAGCGCATCACGCACCGCACGGCCTGCGTGCTGGCCGAACCCGTGCAGGGTGAGGCGGGCGTGCGGCCTCCGCAGCCGGGTTACCTCGAGGCGCTGCGCAGGCGCTGCGACGAGGTGGGGGCGCTCCTGATTTTCGACGAGATACAGACCGGCATGGGGCGCACGGGCTCGATGTTCGCCATGCAGAAATACGGCGTCGTGCCCGATATCGTCTGTCTGGCCAAGGCGTTCGGCGGCGGCATGCCCCTCGGGGCTTTCGTCGCGCGCCGCGAGATCATGGACACCCTGCAGACCGACCCTGTCTTGGGCCACATAACCACTTTCGGCGGTCATCCCGTCTGCTGCGCGGCCGGTCTGGCGGCACTCGATTATTTGGTGGAACATCGGGTGGTCGAGGAGGTCGAGCGCAAGGGCGCCCTCTACGAAACATTGCTCGCCGACCATCCCGCCGTGCGCGAAATCCGCCGCTCGGGTCTGCTGCTGGCCGTCGAACTGGGGGCTTCGGAGCCTCTCTACCGTATCATGGAGCTGTTCAAGGAGGCCGGCATTCTGAGCGACTGGTTCCTCTACTGCGATACGGCGTTCCGCATTTCGCCGCCGCTGACCGTCTCCGACGACGAGGTGCGCGGCAGTGCCGCCCTCATCCGGGAGTGTCTGGATAAGTTGAAAGTTTGAAAATCGGGTGTTTTCGTAACCTCGCCTTTTGGGCGGGTCATTCTTCCTCGAACGCTTTGAGCGCGGCGATTTCGGCGGCCCAGCGGCTCTCGTCGGGCGTTTCGAGAATCAGCGGCATCCCCTCGAAGCGGCTGTCGCGGGCGATGTAGCGGAAGCACTCCCAGCCGATCTCCCCGTCTCCCAAGGGGGCATGGCGGTCGATGCGGCTGCCGAGAGGCTTCATCGCGTCGTTGAGGTGCAGGCCCCGCAGGTATTGCATGCCCACCACGCGGTCGAATTCGGCGAACGTGGCGTCGCAGGCCGCCGCCGTGCGCAGGTCGTAGCCGGCCGCAAAGGCGTGGCATGTGTCGATGCAGCAGCCCACGCGCGACTTGTCTTCCACCCGTTCGATGATGTAGGCGATCTGCTCGAAGCGGAACCCGAGGTTGGAGCCCTGCCCGGCCGTGTTCTCGATGACGGCCACGACGCCGCGCGTGCGGTCCAGCGCCCGGTTGATCGATTCGGCGATGCGGCCGAGGCTCTCCGCTTCGCCGATCTGCCTGAGGTGGCTTCCCGGGTGGAAGTTCAGCCGGTCGAGCCCCAGCTGCTCGCAGCGGAGCATCTCCTCGTCGAACGCCGCGCGCGACTTTTCGAGCCCTTCGGCTTCGGGGTGGCCCAGATTGATCAGATAGGAATCGTGGGGCAGGATCTGCGCCGCCGTATAGCCGCCGCTTTCGCAGGCGCGGCGGAATTCGTCGATCTCCGCCCGGCTAAGCGGCTTGGCCGTCCATTGGCGCTGGTTTTTGGTGAAAAGGGCCAGCCCTGCGGCTCCGATAGCGCGGGCATTGGCCGGGGCGTTCTGCAGCCCGCCCGAGGCGCTCACATGTGCTCCGAAATACTTCATAGGACAAAGTTACGGATTCTCTGAATAATTTCATACCTTTGCAATCGAAATTCCTTTTTCTGCGATTTATGAAATTCCGTTCGTTCTTCTTTCTTCTGCCGGCGCTCGTTGCGGCATCTTCCGCTTCGGCCCAGTTTTCCATCGACGAGGTGGAGGCCCGACAGGAGAGCGCTATCTTCCAGAGCCCCGTCAAAGCCACGCCGGTCGATTTCGATTATTTCAACAAGGCCCGCTACCGTGCCGAGCGCGCCGCCGTCCGCCGGGAGCGCAATACGCTCGAATTCGGCGGCGGCCTGCAGGGAGCCCTCACCTCGTACAACGATCCGTGGATCAAGGTCTCGGGCGGTGACAACTCCATTGCTCTGACAGCCAATCTCTTTCTGAATCATACCTTTACCAAGAACCTCTTTTCGGTCGAGACCAAGTTCATCGCCAAATTCGGCTACAACCGCATGAAGGTCGAGACGACCAACGACGACGGCACCACCTCGAGCGACGGAGTCTGGTTCAAAAACCAGGACGAGTTCGATTTGTCGGTGGCCCCGTCGTTCAAGATGTCCAAAAACTGGTCTTACGGTGCCATCTTCAAGTTCCGCAGCCAGTTCGCCCACGGCTACCTCTCGCGTACGCAGCAGACCGAGATCGAGCGCAAAAGTTCGTTCATGGCGCCCGGCTACCTCGATATCTCGCTGGGTATCACCTACAAGTGTCCCAAGGAGAAGTTCCCCATCGTCGTCAACATCTCGCCCGTCGCCCTCAGCGCCGTCTTCGTGGAGAGCGCCCAGATCCGCGAGAACGTCTGGGACAAGAAGCCCGGCTGGCAGACCTACGGTCTGGCCGGACCCGACAAGACTTCCAAGTACGAGGGCGGTTCTTCGGTGCAGATCGACTTCGACCGCACCTTCGGCAAGAAAGGCATTCTGCGCTACCGGACGTCGATCTTCTCGTTCTACGGTTGGATCACCGACATCGGTCAGAAAAACAAGATTTCCAGATATTCCGATTACCTGCGGGCGCTCGCTGCGTGGAGCGATGCCGACAATCCCGCCGTGGGCCACGAGCTCGCCGACAAGCCCAATCTGCCGATCCACCCTACCGTCCGCTGGACCAATACCATCGATATCAAGGCTACGAAGTACCTCTCCACAACACTCAACTTCGAGCTTTATTACAATCGGGCACAGAATGTGGACGTGCAGACCAAAACGCTGCTGAGCGTCGGGCTGGCTTATACTTTCAAGAATAAGTAATGTACAAAAATTCCATACGTACCGTCGTCTTTCCGTTGGTGCTCGCCGCCGGGGTCGTCGCAGGCGTGGCGCTGGGGTTCTACGTCGGACGTAATTCGGGATTGCCGCGGTTCTTTCTGCCGCAGGAGAAGTACGACAACAAGCTCACGCAGACCCTCTCGCTCATCGAGAAGCGCTACGTCGATCCTATCGGGTTGGATTCGCTCGCCGAGCACGCCGTGCCGCTGCTGGTCGCCGAGCTCGATCCCCATTCGGTCTATATTCCCGCCGGCGAGATGGAGGCCATGAACGAATCGCTCGAAGGCGAGTTCGACGGCATCGGCGTGGTCTTCAACATGGCCACCGATACGGCCATCGTTCTGAATGTCATTCCTCAAGGTCCCAGCGACAAGGTCGGCGTGCGGGCCGGCGACCGCATCATCGAGATCGACGATTCGCTCGTAGCCGGGCGCAGGATTCCGCAGAACCAGATCGTCAAGCGCCTGCGCGGCCCGCGCGGCACCACCGTCCGGCTGGGGTTGGAGCGGCAGCGCATCCCCGAGCTCGTGCACGTCGAGGTGGTGCGGGGCGCCATTCCCATCAAGAGCGTCGAGTCGGCTTTCCGCATCTCCGGCACTACGGGCTACATCAAGCTCGGGCAGTTCGCCCGGACCACTTCGCTCGAGATACGCCGTGCACTGGCCATGTTGCGGGCCCAAGGCTGCGACCGGTTGATTTTCGACCTGCGCGGCAATGCCGGTGGCTTCCTCGACCAAGCGATCGCCGTCGCCAACGAGTTCCTCCGTCAGGGGCAGCTGATCGTCTATACCGAGGACCGCAACAAGAAGCAGCAGCGCCAGTATGCCGACGGCACCGGTACGGCGCAGGATATGGAGGTGGCGGTGCTCATCGACGAGGGGAGCGCTTCGTCGAGCGAGATTCTCGCCGGCGCCTTGCAGGACAATGACCGCGGCACCATCATCGGCCGCCGTTCGTTCGGCAAAGGTCTTGTGCAGCAGCAGATTCCCTATGCCGACGGTTCGGCCCTGCGGCTGACCACGGCGCGTTACTATACGCCTACGGGCCGCTCGATCCAGAAGCCCTATACCATCGGCCGCGACGAGAGTTACGACGAGGAGCTCTGGAGCCGTTACCGCCGCAACGAGTTTTTCTCGGCCGACAGCATCCGGTTTGCCGATTCGCTGCGTTTCACCACGCCCGGCGGCAGGACCGTCTACGGCGGGGGCGGCATCATGCCCGACTTCTTCATCCCGGCCGATACGACCGACGTTACCGATTACTTCATGGAGGTGGTCGGCCGCAATATCCTCTACCGCTACACTATCGAATATGCCGACCGGCATCGCGAGGCGCTCGACACCATCCGCACCGTCGAGCAGCTCGGCGCCTTTTTCGACCGCGACAAAACGCTGGTCAACAGCTTCATCCGCTATGCCGCCGGCAGGGGCGTGGCTCCGCAGTATACCCAGATCGCCCGTTCGCGGCGATTGCTCGAGGCGCAGCTGAGGGCCTATATCGGACGCAATACCCAACTCGAAGATACGGGTTTCTACGCCAGCATCTATCCTGTCGACAAGGTGATCATGCAGGCTCTCGAAATCCTGAACAACAACCCGGACAAATGATTAAGAAACTTATCGGAATCTTCTTTTCGGCGGCCGTCATCGCGACGATCGTCTTTACGGTTCTCGGCTGCGGCCGCTATCGTTCGATCATCGGGCAGGTGGATTTCGCTTGGCCGTCGTTCTCCCGGTCGGAGCCCGTTTCCGCTGCTGTGCCCGGACCGGAGGAAAGCCGGAGTGAGCAGTCCGCACCCGTCACCGCCCCTTCCCCTTCCGCTGCGGACGACGAGGATGCCGCTCCCGATTATATGGAGAATGCCGACGAGGAGTTGCCCTCCGACCTCTTCGCCAACGACGATTATTGATCGTCTCCGGTTTCTCGTGCGCCGCATGTTTTGCGCGGCCCGCTATTCTCTCGGCATCGCTTCGCAGAGGTCTGCCCGGCGGACGCGGGTATTGGGCTGCGTGGCGTTTGCGCACCGGGACAGGCAGTCCGCCGGCCGCAGAAATAAACATTCCCCGGAATTTTTTCCGGGGAATGTTGTTTGAAATCGGATTGCGGCGCTCCGCTAATAGTACTTGATTTCCTTGCCCTCGATAGACGAGAGGATGTTGTTGGCAGCCGACGACGCGCCGATGCGGAACAGTTCGGTTTTGAGCCACTCCTTGCCGAGCGTCTCCTCGACGATCGTGTAGTAGAGCGCGGCATCTTCGGCCGTGCGGACACCGCCGGCAGCCTTGAATCCCACCTTGCGGCCCGTCTTGTCGTAGTAGTCGCGGATCGCTTCGCACATCACCAGCGCCGCTTCGGGCGTCGCCGCCACATCGATCTTGCCCGTCGAGGTCTTGATGAAGTCGGCGCCCGCGAGCATCGAGAGAAGCGAGGCCTTGCGGATCAGCTCGGGCGTCTTGAGCGCGCCCGATTCGATGATGACTTTCAGCACCACGTCGCGGTCCATCTCCGAGCGGATCACCTCCACTTCGTTGGCGGCTTCGTCGTATTCGCCCGTGAGCATGCGGCCTACGTTGAGTATGATATCCACTTCGTCGGCTCCGTTTTCGATCGCCATGGCCACTTCCAGCGCCTTGACTTCGAGGAACGTCTGCGCTGCCGGGAATCCTCCGGCTACCGACGTGATACGCATCGGCGTGCCGTCGACGGCCAGTCCCACCGTCTCCACGAACGACGGATAGACGCAGATCGACGCCACATTGGGAATGTGGGGATATTTGCCGTAGAACTCGGCGGCCTTGCGGGCGAATTCCGTGACCGACTTGACCGAATCGTTGCACGACAGGGTCGTCAGGTCGATCGCCGAGTAGCAGAATTTGTAGACTTCGGCGTTATGGTTGCGCTCGGCGAGCTTGCGCAGGCGGGCCACTCGTTCGTTGACTTCGGCCGCGCTCCATGCAGGAGCGTATTCGTTCAGTTGGTTTGCGTACTCCATAGGTCGGTATTTTTCACAAATGTAGAAAAAATAATTGATTTTCCACCTCGAACCCATATACAAAAAAAGAGCCCGGACCTTCGTGTCCCGGGCTCTTTTTTTATCGGCGACGCCGATTATTTGCGGAGTGCGGCCAGATTGATATCCTTGGCAGCTTTCTCGGCGAGTGCCGGATTCTTCGATACGGCGCTCTTGAGCTGTGCGTCGGCGGTGTTCAGATCGCCTTCCTTCACTGCGATGACGGCGCGCAGGTAATCGGCATCGGCCGAGTTGTCCTTGGCGATCGCTTTCTTGGCAGCGGGCAGGTCGTTGTTCATCACCGAAGCGACTGCGGCGTTGTAGCCCTCCAGCGTGTTGGCGGCAGCCTTGTAGTCGCCTTGTGCGGCAGCCAGTGCGGCTTTCGACTCGGCGTCGGCCGACTGAGCGTACTTTTTGGCCTCTGCGGTGTTGCCGTTGGCGAGGTTGGCCAGAAGCAGGTTCTTGTTCAGCTCTTTCGACGAATCCAGCTTGGCGGCTTTCTCGAACGACTTCAGAGCCGAGGCTTTCTGACCGGCCTTGGTCTGAGCGACACCGAGGTTGTTGTAAACGCGGGCATCGTCGTACTTCTTGGCAGCGGCGGTCAGAATCGCAACCTGCTCGTTGGCACCGTTGGCCAGCGTCTCGGCAGCGTAGAGGTATTCCTCGACGGTCAGCTCATCGCCGTTGCGGTATGCGGCCATGATCTCGGCGTCGGTCTTGCCTTGGATGTCGGTGCTGTTGACGATCTGCGAGCGGCGCAGTTCGGGCAGGATGTCGGTCTTCAGTTCGTTGAATACCGAGGTCATGTTCTTGATCTCGCTCTCGCGCTGTGCGGGCGAGTTGTAGAGGCTCAGCACCTGCAGAATGAGATTCTTGTCCTTGATGTCCGATTTCTCGACCAGTTCCTTGAAGCCGGCCCAGTCCTCGCCGTAAGCTGCGGCGTCGATATCCAGACCCGTCTTCTTCAGCAGCTTGGCAACCACTTTCTTACCCGATTCGCTGCGGGCTTTCGAGAGCTTGTCGTTGAACTTCTCCGGACCGTCGGGCGAAGCGTAGCCCTTGATGGCGATGTTCTGCGTGGCACGGTCGTTCTCGAGGTTCTTGTCGACGTTGCTCTTGAATGCGTCGAGGTCGGCCTTGCGCTCGTTCTTCTTCGTCACTACCGACGAGTTGATGGCGTAGAGCAGGTCGGTCTTGTCGACTACGGTGATCACACGCTTGTAGTTGTTGGCCATCGGCTCCATGATGTCGCCGTATTTGATGTCTTTCTGCAGCGTGTTCAGACCGTAGGCTACCGTCAGACCGAACTCCTTGGCCAGAGCGGCCTTGGCAGCCTCGTCGTCGCCGGCCAGAATCTCGGCCTGCTCCTTGGTCGGGATCGCACCGTCGTTGAGGTTCACCAGCGTGAACTCCTTGCAGGCGCCGCTGGGGCACTTGATCTCGGCACGCAGCTGCAGTGCGCACTGGTCCATGCGCGAATCGTAGGGGAACTCTACGTGCTGCGTGAAGCTGCCGCCGTTGTTCTCCACTACCGTGTAGTTGTCGTCGACTTTCGAGCCCTGATAGAACTTGGGCGTGCCGGCTACTTCGCCGCCCTCGAATACGATTACGGGCGTAACCTTGACGACGGCCTTGTTATTGAAGTAGGCCTCGGGGAAGGTCACGTTGATGTCGGCGGCTACAAAGCCGTTGTTCAGCGTGAGGATCTCGGGATTGACGGTCAGGTTCACCTCGTCGCGGTTCTTGGCCATCTTCTTGAAGCAGTTGCAGCTCGAGAAAGCCAGCGCGCCGGCTACGAGCACGACGCTCAGTTTCATGAATTTTTTCATCTCGAATAGAAAATTTAGTGTGTTTATTTGTTGTTTGCTTTTCTCCGTTGCCCGGATTCCGCCGCAGGGCGGCGACTGTCAAGTCGCGTCCGCATGCGGCATACAGGGGCAAATATAGGAAACTCTCGGCGATTGTGCAATATTTCGGGCGGTTTTTCTGAATTTTTCCGCCCGAAACAGGCACGGTTCACCGTTATTCCTCGTTGCGGTCGCGACGGTCGCGGCGTTCTCCGCGGTCGGGGCGGGGACGGCGTTCGCGTTCCACATAGCCCTCGGGCTTGGGCAGCAGGGCCTTGCGCGAGAGTTTCAGTTTGCCCGTCTTGGCGTCGACACCGATCAGTTTCACATCGATTTCGTCGCCCTCTTTCAGACCCGTTTCGTCCATCGTCTCGAAGCGTTTGTAGTCGATTTCCGAGATGTGGAGCAGGGCGTCCTTGCCGGGCATGATCTCCACGAACGCGCCGAACGCTACGATCGAGCGGATCTTGCCGTGGTAGGTTTCGCCTACTTCGGGCTGTGCCACGATCGCCTTGATGCGGGCCAACGCTCCGTCGAGGGCTGCTTTGTCCACACCGAAAATGTCGACGTAACCTTTGTTGTCGTCCTCGGTGATGGTGATCGTCGTGTTCGTGGTCTTCTGGATGTCCTGAATTACCTTGCCGCCCGGGCCGATCACGGCGCCGATCATATCCTGCGGAATGGTGATCTGGACGATGCGCGGTACGAACGGACGGTATTCGGCACGCGGTTCGGCGATGCACTCCGTGATCTTGTCCAAGATGTGCATGCGGCCCTTGCGCGCCTGCTCCAGCGCGGCGGCCAGCACCTCATAGGAAAGGCCGTCCACCTTGATATCCATCTGCGTGGCGGTGATGCCGTCGCGGGTTCCCGTCACTTTGAAGTCCATGTCGCCCAAGTGGTCTTCGTCGCCCAGAATGTCCGACAGCACGGCCCACTTGCCGCTCGCCGAATCCGAGATCAGACCCATGGCGATACCCGATACGGGTTTCTTGATCTTCACGCCCGCATCCATCAGCGCCAGCGTACCGGCGCAGACGGTCGCCATCGACGACGAGCCGTTCGACTCCAGAATGTCCGACACCACGCGTACGGCATAGGGATTCTCCTCGCCCAGCGGGATCATCGGCTTCAGTGCGCGCCATGCGAGGTGGCCGTGGCCGATCTCGCGGCGGCTCAGACCGCGTGCGGCCTTGGCTTCGCCCGTCGAGAAAGGCGGGAAGTTGTAGTGCAGTACGAACTGCTCGGTGCCCTGTACCAGTACTTCATCCTTGACTTTTTCGTCGAGCTTCGTGCCCAGCGTCACGGTCGTCAGCGACTGCGTTTCGCCGCGCGTGAAGATCGCTGAGCCGTGGGCGGCGGGCAGGTAGCCCACCTCGCACCAGATCGGACGGATCTCGTCGGTGCGGCGGCCGTCGAGGCGCTTGCCCTCGTCGAGGATCATGTTGCGCATGGCTTTCTTCTGCACGTCGTCGTGGAAGTACTTGTGGATCAGCGGGGCTTTCTCCACGAGTTCCTCCTCTGTATAGCGCGACGCGAACTCGGCTTCCAGTGCGTCGAACATGTCGCTGCGCTCGTGCTTCATCGTGCCGCTCGTCGCAATGGCGTAAGCCTTGTCGTAGAGTTCGCGGATGATCGTCTGGCGCAGTTCCTCGTCGTTGACTTCGTGGCAGTAGGTGCGTTTCACATCCTTGCCCAGTTCCTTGGAAAGTTCGATCTGTACGGCGCAGTGTTTCTTGATCTCCTCATGGGCGAACTTGATGGCGCCGAGCATCACTTCCTCGGATACCTCTTTCATCTCGCCCTCTACCATGAGGATGTTGTCGATCGTACCGCCCACCATGATGTCGAGGTCGCATTCGGCCATCTCCGAGAATCCGGGGTTGATGGCATACTGGCCGTTCTTGCGTACGACGCGCACTTCCGAAATCGGGCCGCCGAACGGAATGTCCGACACGGCCAGCGCCGCCGAGGCGGCCAGTCCGGCCAGTGCGTCGGGCTGAATATCTTTGTCGGCCGAGATCAGATTGACCGTCACATAAACTTCGGCGTGATAGTCCGAGGGGAACAGCGGCCGCAGGGCGCGGTCGATCAGTCGGGCCGTCAGCACCTCTGCGTCGTTGGCCTTGCCCTCGCGTTTCATGAAGCCGCCGGGGTAGCGGCCGCACGAGGCGTATTTCTCTTTGTATTCTACCTGCAAAGGCATGAAATCGGTGTCGGGTTTGGCATCCTTGGCCGCTACGACGGTGCCGAGCAGCATCGTGTCGCCCATCTTGACGACCACCGAGCCGTCGGCCTGCTTGGCCAGCTTGCCCGTTTCGATCTCTATCCGGCGACCGTCGGCCAGCGTGATGATCTTGCGGACTGCATTGTACAGCTTCTTTTCTTCCATAAGAATTTTTTACCTGAGATTATTTTTTCCGAATGATTGTCTTTTACGTAAATGAAGGCAACCCCTTGCGGGAATTGCCCTCATTTCTTCCCCTGCGGATTACTTGCGGAGGTTGAGCGTCTTCACGATCGCACGATAGCGTTCGATGTCCACTTCCTTCAGGTACTCCAGCAACTGGCGACGCTTGCCGACCAGACGCAGCAGTGCGCGCTGGGTGCCGAAGTCGTGCTTGTTGCTTTTCAGGTGGTTCGTAAGGTGGCTGATACGGTACGAGAACAGCGCGATCTGACTCTCGGGAGAGCCCGTGTCGGTGTTGGACTTGCCGTACTGGCCGAAAAGCTCCTGCTTTTTCTCTGCGGTTAAATAAGCCATTGTGTCTTGGATTTATTTAAGTTCCACTCTACGACGCATTCCCCTTACCGTGAATAACGCCAGAGCGTTCGGCAAAGGTACGAATAAATTCACAATTGACGATTCGCAATGCACAATTATTTTCATTTTCGGCAGGAAAAAAGCGAAGTTCGTCCGGAAAATCGTATTTTTGCAGGAGAAAAGGATGAATCTTATGCTGAAAAGGATTCTGATCGTCGGCGCATCGCTGGCCGCCGCCTGCTCGCCCGCCCGCAGTTATATCACCGTCGAGGGGGTCATGCTCGGCACTTCGCTGCGCGTGGTCGCCGACGTCAGGGGCGTCGGACAGCAGGAGCTGTACGCCGCCGTCATGGAGCTCGACCGCCGGGCCAAAGCGTCGATGTCGATCTTCGACGAGGAGTCGCTGCTGAGCCGTCTCAATCGCAACGAGACCGACAGCGTCGACGTCCACATAGCTTATTGTCTGCAGCTCGCCGACAGTATCGGGGCGTTGAGCGAGGGTCGTTACGACGTGACGGTCAAACCTTTGGTCGAGGCGTGGGGTTTCGCCGGCCGGGAGCGCGCCGCCGAGCCGAACATCGATTCGCTCTTGGCGTTCGTCGGTTGTGAAAAGGTCGCCGTGCGCGACGGCCGGCTGGTCAAAGCCGATCCGCGCGTGCAGCTCGATTTCAATTCCGTGGCTAAAGGGTATACCGTCGACCTCTTGGCCGCCTTGGTCGAGGGGTTCGGGGCTCGCAATTATTTGGTCGATATCGGCGGCGAGGTGCGTTGCCGCGGTGTCAACCGGCAGGGCGCCCCGTGGCGGATCGGGGTCGAGACGCCGTTCGACGGCAACATGACCGACGGCGAGTTCGTGCAGAAGCGCGTGCGCCTCTCCGAGGGTGCTTTGGCCACGTCGGGCAACTACCGCCGTTATTATATGGATGCGCAGGGCCGCAAGGTGGCCCATACGATCGACCCGCGCACCGGGCGCAGCGTCTTGTCGCGGCTGCTGTCCGTCACCGCGGCGGCTCCCACCTGCGCCGAGGCCGATGCCTTGGGCACCATGTTTCTGGCCATGGGGGCCGACGATGCGCTGGCCGCCGCCGGGCGGATGCCCGGAGTGAAGGTCTACTTCATTCTGGCGGGCGGCGACGGCTACGAGGAGTACATCTCCGAGGCCATGCAGGAGTTGATTATGAATTGAGCAAGCTATGAAGAAAGCCGTTTTTCTCTATAACGACCAGTCCGGCAAGGGCCGGATCGGCCGCAACGTGGAGCCGGTCTGCGGGATCTTCCGACAGGCCGGATACGATATCGAGCCCGTGGCGATCGACTTCGGAGCCAATCCGTTCGACGGCCGCGAGCAGATCGGCCTGATGGTCGTGGCGGGCGGCGACGGCACGGTCAACTTCGTCGTCAACGCCATGAAACAAAAGGGGTTGGATATCCCCCTCGGCATCATCCCGGCCGGCACGGCCAACGACTTCGCCCGGGCCTTGGGCATGTCCGAAAAGCCCCTCGAGGCGGCCCGGCAGATCGCTTCCGGATGCGTCGACCGCGTCGATTGCGGGCGCGTCAACGGCCAGTATTTCGTCAACGTCCTCTCGTTCGGAATCTTCACCACCACTTCGCAGCATACTTCCAACGCCAGCAAGCACCTCATCGGTAAGCTGGCCTATCTGATCGAGGGCGTGAAAGAGTTCCGGTCGATGCACGCCGTGCCTTTGGAGGTCGTCGCCGACGGCGAGGTGTTCGACCTCGATTCGCTCATCGTCTTGGTTTTCAACGGCGAGACGGCCGGCGGTTTCCGGCTGGCGCGCCGCGCGTCGGTCAAGGATGGTCTGTTCGACTGCCTGATGCTCGAGAAGAAAAACGCCGTCCGCTCCACCGGGGCCATGATCCGCTACCTGCTCGGGGGCGCTCCCCGGATCATCCGGCAGCTGCAGGTCCGCCGGCTCGACATCCGCTCCACGCTCAACGAGCCTACCGACGTCGACGGGCAGAAGGGCGCCGAGTTCCCGCTCCATATCGAGTGTCTGCCCGGCGGGCTGCAGGTGATGTGCGAAAAAGAAAGTCGGTCATGAAAAAGCCCTTTGTCAGCGAGAACCTCAAGAAGGTTTCGATCCAGCGCATCAAAAAAGAGATGCGCGACGTCTCCTATCTGTCCGACGATCTGGTCATCACGTCGCTCGATGCCCGCCACAACACCACGGCCGAATATCCCGTCGCCATCGACGGCTTTTCGGTCATCATCATGATGGCCGGCGAGGCGGTCGTCTCCATCGACATGAAAGATTACCAGGTGCGGCCCAATTCGATCGTCTTCTTCAATCCCGGCAGTATCATCCGCACGGTCAAGTGTTCGTCCAATGCCGCCGCGTTTGTGCTGGCCTTTTCCAAGTCGTTCGTCAACGAAATTCAGATCGATCTCTCGGCGTCGCTTCCCGTCTACATGCGTTTCGGCAAGGCCCCCGTGCTGCAGGTTTCCGAGCAGGACGTCGCCGAGATCCGGCAGCTGTTCCAGCTGGTCAAGGCCATGTTGCTCAGCGACAAGGAGCGTTACCGCCACGAGATCATCCGCTCGCTTTTCACCACGGCGTTCTACCTGATTATCGACATCAACCAGCGCGAGGAGCACGGCGGGCAGAAGCAGGGGCGCTGCGAGGTGCTTTTCAGCGAGTTCATGAAGCTGCTGGAGCTCCACCACAAGAGCCAGCGCAACGTCGGTTTCTATGCCAGACAGCTCAATATCACGCCCAAATACCTCTCTTCCGCCGTCAAGGAGGTGAGCGGCAAGACCGCGGCGCGCTGGATCGACGAGGCGGTGATCCTCGAGGCCAAAACCCTCCTGAAGTATTCGGGCATGAGCATCCAGGAGATCGCCTACCACCTCAATTTCTCCACGCAGTCGTTCTTCGGCAAGTATTTCAAGCTGCATACCGGTACTTCGCCCTCGCGCTACAAGCGCAAGGGATAGTCCGGGCGGTTTGAAAGCAACCATATAGCAGTCCCGGCCCGGAATGACGCAGGCCAAGGTTTGCGTCAGCGAGGCAAGCAGATTCAGCAGTCCGCCGACGGCGAACACAAGGGCCTCAGGCCCGCATATAAAACGTTTTAACAGCCTTGCTAAAACGTTTCAGCCCCGCCGGCTTTGCATTCCAGTCTGCCGGAGTGCCCCGAAGTTTCTCTCCGGCATTCATTCCAGCGATTGCTCGGATCGTCCGCTGCGGGCTACCGCGCCAATACGTCGGGAGCCTTGACGAGTGTCGGCGCAGGCGGCTGGTGTTGGTCGTCTTCGTCCTATGCGGCCGGCAATGTCAACGCGGGTAATCTGAACTTCAACACGAGCAACGTGAACCCGTTGAACAACAATAACCGGGCTAACGGCTTCTCCGTGCGCTGCGTCCAGCATCTGCTCCGGGGCTGCTTTTTATTCGGAGGCGAAAAGCGAAAGGTCCGACGTAAAAGGTCCTTGCGATAACCCCGAACGCCGAAGAAACGACGAGCGCGCCGGACTGTTGCAGTCCGGCGCGCTTCCCTTATACCTTTCTTTTCCCGCTACGCCTCTTTGGCAGCCAGTGCCTTGTCGACTTCGATGATGAAGTCCGAGAGCACGTTCATGTAGTTGATGAACGCGTCGTAGGCCGAATCGTAGGGATTGAAGTAGGAGTGTACGTCGCCGTCGGAGAGCCACTTGGTCGCCATGTAGTAGAAGTGGTCCGAGGTCTGGAGGAAGTTCCACACATAGTCGAAATCGGGATTGTTCAGTTCGGCGATCTTCTCCTTGAGGGCATAGAGTTTCGAGAACGCTTCGTTCTGCAGTTCGTTGCCGAGCCAGGCCGTGACGTCGCGCTCCTCATCGGCCCACGACATCGTGTGCGGGCAGTGGAGCACCGATACGGGCTGGTACTTCGCGGCGGCTTCGCTGACCGTGGCGAACTCCAGTTCCTTGGTGTAGAGCAGCGCCGCAGGCAGCGTCCGCATGAACTCGAAGATGCCCGTGTCGGCATGCTGGTGCTCGCCGAAGGTCTCGTAGTCCATAAAGAGGTTGATTACTTCGCCCGGCGTCTCCTCCGAAGCCAGCCACCCGCCGAACTTCTCGGCCGTCAGCGGCCACTGGTCCCAGCCGCGGTCCGAGAAGCGGAATGCGATGTCGTCCGAGAGTTTGTAGTTGCGCAGCAGCAGACGCATCCGCTGGTCGATGGCGTTGGCATAGACGAAGTTGGGCGATTTCCAGCCCAATACGTGTTTGGCTCCCTCGGCCAGCATGGTGTGGAATCCCATTTCGGCCACCATGGCCCCGATGTCGTCCGAATAGATCAGCTCGGTGTTGCGGAAAGCCGTGGGCTTCTGTCCGAACTCCTGTTCGACGGTCTTCGCATGGAGTTGCACCTGCTCCACGAAATCCTCTTTCGACGCCAGCGACGCCAGCGAGTGGGAGTAGGTCTCGGCCAGAAATTCCACGCAGCCCGTGGCGGCCAGCTCCTTGAACGAGTCGAGCACTTCGGGCGCGAACTTGCGGAACTGTTCGATGGCGGTACCCGTGATCGAGAACGAGCAGCGGAACCGGCCCTCGTTCTCGCGGATGAGCTTCAGAAGCAGGGCGTTCATCGGCAGGTAGCACTGGCGCGCCACTTTCTGCATGATCGAGCGGTTCTGCAGGTCGTCCAGATAGTTGTGGTCCTTGCCCATGTTGAAGAAACGGTATTTCTTCAGACGCCAAGGCTGGTGGACCTGAAAGTACAGGCAGACGGTTTTCATGGTATTATTGATTCTTAGTTTCTTCGATCACTTCTTCGTAGACGGCCTTGATCTTGGCGGCTACGTTGTTCCACTTGAGGTTGGTCACCTCCTCGAGCCCCTTGGCGGCGAACATGTTGGCCAGCGCCGGGTACTTGATCAGTCCATACATCGCGTCGGCCATGGCGTCCACGTCCCAGTAGTCGACCTTCACGGCGTAGTCCAGCACTTCGGCCACGCCGCTCTGCTTGGAGATGATGACCGGCACGTTGGAGCGCATGGCTTCGAGCGGCGAGATGCCGAACGGTTCCGATACCGAGGGCATGACGTAGACGTCCGACAGCTGGAACATCTTGTGTACGTCCTCACCGCGCAGGAAGCCCGTGAAGTGGAAGCGGTCGGCGATGCCTAACCGCGCGACGCGCCGGATGACGTGGTTCATCATGTCGCCCGAGCCGGCCATGACGAAGCGTACGTTGGGCATGCGCTTGAGCACCTTGGCGGCCGCCTCCACAAAGTAGTCGGGCCCTTTCTGGTAGGTGATGCGGCCGAGGAAGGTGATGATCTTGTCTTCGACGCCGCGTTCGGGCGCTTCGCTCGAGTTTTCGGCGAAGCGCACGGCGTTGTGCATCGTCACCACGCGCTCGGCCGGGATGCCGTAGCGGTTGATGACGATATTGCGCGTGAGGTTCGAGACCGCCATCACACGGTCGGCGGCCTGCATGCCGGCCCGCTCGATCGCGTATACCTGCGTGTTGACGTTCTCGCCGCTGCGGTCGTACTCCGTGGCGTGCATGTGCACGACCAGCGGCTTGCCCGATACGCGTTTGGCGGCGATGCCGGCGAAGTAGGTGAGCCAGTCGTGGGCGTGGATGATGTCGAACTGCCCCTCCAGATCGCGGGCCACCTGCGCGGCGACCACGGCATAGCGGGCCACTTCCTCCATGAGGTTGGCGCCGTACTTGCCGGAGAACGTGTAGCGCTGCTTCCACGCGTCGGTCGTCGACCAGGTCTTCTGTCCCGTCTTGACGAACTGCTCGTGGTAGTCGGCATACTCTTCGGGCGAGATGTAGGGCACCATGTTCGAGTCGATGCGGATGAACGACATGTTGGACAGGATGTCGTCGGCGCCGCTGCCGGTCGATCCGTAGAGCGCCTCCACTTCACTGGCGTTCAGCACATGGGTGAAACGCTGATCCTCGTCGCCGTAGGCGTGGGGCACCACGAACGTCACCTCGACGCCGTTGCGTGCCAGCCCGCGGGTCATGCCGTAGCATGCCGTGCCCAGACCGCCGGCGATGTGAGGAGGAAACTCCCAGCCGAACATTAAAACTCTCATAGCTATCTTTTCTTTACAACTTATTGCGTCTTTCATTCCGGTTTCCGCCGGAACATCTCCTTCCGCCGCCTGCGGCGCGCGGGCACTCCCGCCCGCTCCGGAGAGTATTTATTTTCCGCTTTTCCGCTCGCGGATCATGCGGTAGAGGTCGAGGACGGCACCCACGCTCCACGCCTGCGAAATGGCTCCGCGGTAGACGTAGGGAGGATCGGCGTCGTAGAGGTCGTTGATCGATCCGATGCCGTAGACCTGGATGTCTTCCTCGAACGAGGCGAGCATCTCCTCGGCCTGCGGCAGAAACGCATCGCCGTCGATGTCGAAGCAGGCCTGCGCATAGAACGGCAGCAGCCACGGCCACACCGATCCGTTTTTGGCGGCGAAGTCGCGCTCGGCGGGCGAGCCGTCGCACACGCCCTTGTAGAGCGGGTTGCGGGGCGTCAGCGACCGCAGTCCCTTGGGGGTCAGCAGGTGCTGGCGCACGGTGCGCACTACGTCGATCTGCGTCTCCATGTCGGGCATCTTGTAGGGCAGTCCGCAAGCTATGATCATGTTGGGGCGGATCGTGTCGTCGGCGCCCTCAGCGCCTACGTAGTCGGCCAAGTAGCCTTGCGGCAGGTGGAACAGCTCGTTGAACGAGGCCGCCGTGCGTGCGGGAAGCGTTTCCCAAGCTGCGATGAACTCCGCGTCGCCGTTCTCGGCGGCCAGCTTCAGCGTATAGCATACAGCGTTGTACCATAGGGCGTTGACCTCTACCTGGTAGCCGTTGCGCGGCGTGACGGCCTCGCCGGCCACCACCGAATCCATCCACGTGAGGGGCCGTTCGGCGGACGACGCCCATATAAGCCCGTTGTCGTTGAGGATCACGCGTCCGGCGATGCCGCGGCGGTAGCTTTCGAGCAGCTGCTTCATGGCGCCGCCGTAACGCCCCCAGATCGTGCGGCCGTCGAGCGATTTTTCGAGCTGCTGCAGGGTCCAGAAGAACCAGAGCGGCGCGTCGGCAGCCACGGCGGCCGATGCCGAGCCGGCGAACATGCCCTCCTGCATGCCGCGCACCTGCGTGTCGAGGGCGTCGATGCAGTCTTCCTTGTGATCCTGCGCAAGGGTCAGTCCGGGCAGGGCGATGAACATCTGCCGGGCCGAGAATCCGTGCCACGGGTATCCTGCGACGACCTCGGTGCGGTCGCCCGGACGGCGGATGACGAACTGCCGGGCCGAGTGCTCCAGACAGCTGATGAAGTCGATCTTGTGGGTGCGGCGGGCGATCGACGCCTCGAACACCTCCTCGATGGTCCGGGTCGAACCCATCTCGTCGAGCGATGCCGAAAAGACGATGCTTTCGCCTTTCTTGAGTTCGGTCTCGAAGTAGCCCGGCGTCAGCAGGTCTTCGTGGCCTTCGTAGCCGCGGGCGATATCCTGCAGGTACTCGAAATCGTAGTACCAGTCGGGGGCGGGCACGAACTCCGTGCCGGGCTTGCTGGTCTGCAGGTAGAGCCACGGGAACGAGTCGTAAAGCCGGCACTTCACGCCGTTGACGGCCGGATAGGAGTGGCCGTTGGCCTCCATGTTGGCCTTGGTCAGCGCGTGTTTGTCGCGGAACGCCAAGAACGGCCGCAGCCGCAGCCGCGTCTCGGAGTGGGCGTCGACGAGCGTGTAGCGGATCATCAGCTGCGTGCGCTTGTGGATCCACAGCATCTCTTTCTTCAGAATCGCGCCGCCGACCCGATAGGTGATCGTCGGGGTGGGGGTATACTGGAAGTCGGTGATGTATTTGTGGCCGCGCGGCTCGTACACGCCCTTGAAGCGGTGCAGCGCCAGATTGAAGCTCTGGTCGTGCTGCACGATCGTCTCGTCGAGCGACGACAGCAGCAGATAGGTGCGCTCGCTCTCGTTGATGGGCGCCACGATCAGTCCGTGGTAGCGCCGCGTGTTGCAGCAGACGATGGTGGTGCTCATGTAGCCGCCGCGGCGGTCGGTGGCGAGCATCTCCCGCTGGAGCGAGTACTCCAGATTGCCCAGTTCGCTTTTGTCGAAGGTTAGTGCTGACATGCTATTCGTGAATGACTTTGTTTTCGTGTTATGAAGATAGCGATTTTTTCGTCAACTCGTTGCGGTATTCCGAAAAAATTCTTCTCCCCGGCCTTTTTTTGCGTATTTGCGGGCCGACCGGAACGGTGCCGGCGGTCGGAACGGTTCGTTTTTCCGACCGCCGGCGTCCGTTTTTTAGAAACTCAGGCCCATTTCACCAGCGCGAAGTCCATGCGGTGGGGCAGGTGTTCGTTCTGCGGGAAGACGCGCAGCGCTACATCGTAGGTGCCGGTCTCGTCGGGTGTGTAGTCGAGCGTGTAGGTCGCCGTGTTGCCCTCGACTTCGGTGCACGACAGGCCGACCGTGCGCGATACGTTGGCCCCTTCGTTGCCGACGATCTGCTGGGCGATGACCATCTCCACCCCGAGGTCTTCGGGCCGGAGGTTGGCGATGTCGAGCTTCACCTCGAAGTGGTATTTCTCGCCTACGAAGACGGCCTCGCGGTCGATCTTCACGCGCTGCACGTCGATCACGCGCACCTGATCCCATGCGGCCGAAACCTTGCGCTTCCATGCCGCGATCTCGCGGGCCAGCTTGTAGCCGCCCTCGGTGATCTCCTGCTTGCGGGCTGCGAGCTTGTCGTAGAAACGCTCCTCGTAGTCGATGAGCATGCGGTTGGTGGTGAAGTTCGACGCGATGTCGGCCACGCAGCGCTTGACGGATGCCACCCAGGCGTGGGGTATGCCGTCCTGTTCGCGCCGGTAGTAGAGCGGTGCGATCTGCTCCTCGATGGTGTTGTAGATCATCTCGGCGTCGAGTTCGTCTTGGTAGTGCTGATCCTCGAAGGTGCGTTCCATGGGGAGCATCCAGCCGGCGCCCTCCTTGTAGCCCTCGACCCACCAGCCGTCGAGCACGGAGAACTGCATGACGCCGTTCATCACGCACTTCTCGCCCGAAGTGCCCGAAG
>CAZDWY010000020.1:15587-36737 GCA_964509345.1 uncultured Alistipes sp. | reverse complement strand
AAATACCGTCTGAGCATGCGTGCTCTCCAGCCCAAACCGGAAGGCTATGTTGAACCCGAACCCCGTCAGCGTGGACCCCGCCGCGAAGGTGGCGACCGTCCCCGTCGCGAAGGAGATCGCCGTGAGGGTGGTGACCGCCGTCCACGCCGCGACGGTGACCGTGGACCTCGCCGTGAAGGTGGCGACCGTCCCCGTCGTGACTAAGCTCAGGCATCCCATGCACAGTAACTAATTAAGTGAGCCGGAACCCTAAAGTTCCGGCTCACTTAATTAGTTACTGCTCAAAGCAACGCAAAAATAATCCTTTAGATCAGTATGCAACATATCTCCACTTGCCTGTGAACAATACAAGGTATTGCTCTTTAACCTCTTTTATGTCGCAAATTGCTTGCGTGGTGTGGAAAATTGCGTATCTTTGCACTTCAATACAGACCAATGGCAGACTTTTTGTCGGTGGTCCGTTAATTTACACAGCATTTTAATCATTAATCACAATACTCACTCTATGAGAAAATCTCTATCTTATGCAGTTGCAGGAGTTCTTGCCTGCGGCGCAGTATCGGCAATGGCGCTTGATTCCGGACAGACGGCGCAGACATTTCCGGTGGCGGCAGCCTCGGAATCGGATCAGCCTCTCGAGCCTGATGATGTGTCGGATCTCACAATCCAGTGGAATATACTCGAAGGGGGATTCGACATCTCCTTCACCGCTCCCACACGCGGCTCTTACTATGACTATGATAACTGGAGAACAGTATATGGCGATCTTACCTCTATCGAAAAAATAGAGGTTTACCGCGATATGGGATACTGGGAAACTCCGGTTCTGCTCCATACTTTTGAAAATCCCGCTCTTGGAGAACAGCTTTCCTATCATGAGACATCATTGGAAAAGGGCGCGAGATATGATTTTAAGGTAAAGGTGTTCGCCAACGGCGAATCGTCGGATGGTGCGACAGCTTATGAAGTTCTCGCCGGCGCTGTACCCGCAGCCGTGACCGATGTTACGGTAACAACCGACAAGGGGCAGATGCCGGTAACCGTGAGCTTTACCGCTCCGGCTACATATGCGGGCTCTGACATAGCTCTCCCTTCTCTTGAGAAGATCGAACTACTCGCTCCCGGCGCGTCATACTGGGATCCGGAAGTGGTTCTCGAGACTCTCGCGGATCCAACTCCCGGTGAAAGATATTCGGTAACCGTTACCCGCGACGGTGTAAAAGGAAGCGACACATGGAAGCTTATTGCCTACAACGAGGATGGCGCGTCGGCGGTAACCAATGTTCAGATATTCATTGGAGAGGATACCCCCGGTGCCGTTACCAATTTCAAGGCTGTTGAGCAGGAAGACGGCAATGTGCTTCTTACATGGGAAGCGCCCACTACAGGAACCAATAACGGTTACTTCGATGACTCAGACCTGAAATATACCGTGATAATGAAAACTCCCGGTGCAAATTCATGGAGTGACAACAGCACTGTGCTCGCTCAGGATCTTACCGAGTGCACATATCTCTATGAATGTTCCGCCACCGAGCCTACAAAGATCAGTTTCTCTGTCAAGGCGGCCTCAGGCGCAGGCACCGGTACCGAGACAAATTCAGGATACATGATTCTGGGTCCGGCTCTCGAATTCCCCTTCATCGAAGGTTTCAACAATGTTTCCGGTTATTCTGCTTCGGCTGAACATCTTTGGGGAACAGCTACAAACTGCCCCGGCAACTATCCTCCCGAATGGAAATTCGACACCTACACTTACGTAGGCAACACTCAGGTGAAACCCGAATCGGGTGAAGGTGGACTTGCCCGTATCGACTCTTACGATTATACCCCCGCTTCGGATTTCTGGCTCGTATCCTCCAAGATCAATGTGGAAGGGGAGGCTGCCGTTGAACTGGGCATGTGTTATTATGCTCCCGATGTTGCTGCCGGCAAGACCGGTGCCGGCGCCGAGATAAGCTTTGACAACGGCGCCACCTACACCCGCGTATGCTATGCAGTTCTCGACGAAGCTCCGCAGAAAGGGTGGAACAAGATTTCAGATGTGGCAGTGGTTCCTTCCGGTGCGAAGAACGCCATGATCCGCATTGTGGCAAACAATGATCCGGCGTTCGCCGTATGTGTGGTTGTCGACGAGATATCGCTTCGCAGCGCTGAGGCACCTGCTGAGGTCTATCCCTCGTCTGTGACAGATTTCAAGGCTGCGATGGACAAGGAGAACGGTTGCATCGACGTGACCCTCACCGCTCCCGAAAAGTCGCACCCCTCGCTCGGCGACATCAACAATGAGCCTCTGAGCCGCATCACATGCATCAAGCTTTTCCGCCAGATCGGGTATGCAAACGACTACGTACTGGTACATACATTTGAGAATCCAGCTCCCGGCGAGACCCTTACCTACAAGGATACCGACATTGCCGAAGGTGGTGAATACCGCTACCGCGCGTTGGTATATGTAGGCGAACTCTGCGACTACGGTAATTATACCGAGGATATAATCACTGTAGGGCAGAAACCCTCGGATGTGACCGATCTGAAAGCTGCCTCTACCCAGGGAGCAGCTCCGGTAGTGCTGACATTCCGCGCACCAGCTACCGACATCAACGGCGAGAAACTCGATGCATTCAAGGCAATCGTTGCAACACGCTACAATACCGATACATTCGAATGGGATGAAATCGGTCGTCTGACCGAAGGTCTCGTTCCGGGTGAGGAATATTCCATCACTGATGCGAACGTAGAATCTGACATAATCTATGAATACCGTATTATTGTAGAGGGTACCGCAGGAAACTCCTACGGTGTGAGCTGCTCGGTATTTGTAGGCAATGACCAGCCGGTATCTCCCTCGAACCTCAAAGCAGAGGTTGGTGAAGACGGAAAGGTTGTCGTTACGTGGGACGCTCCTACCGAAGGTCTGAACGGCGGATATGTCGATACCGATCATCTTACCTACATTATTCAGCGCGGCAACGGTTACAGCGATTACGACGCTACGATGCTTGTAAGCGGTCACAAGGGCACAACTTTCACCGACCCGACTGAGTTTGACGAAGAGGAGATCGTGAAATATTTCGTTAAGGCAGTAAGCAACGGCATGGCAGGCTACTCTGCTATCTCGAACACTTTGGTTGTGGGTCGTCCGTCGTCGCTTCCATTTATCGAGAATTTCGATAATGTCGTAGGCTCATATATTCAGGCTGAGCATTCGTCATGGACAGTTACCAGCAGCGAGGATTCCGGACTGTGGGCATTCGCAGAGATGGCATACTTTATCAACGAGGGTCAGGTGACACCTGTCGACGGTGGCAAAGGTCTGGCATACGCCTACTACGGTCACTATTCTACAGCTGAGCGCGACGACTATCTGACCTCCGGGAATATCGATGTGACGGGCGCTACTGCTCCTCAGCTTACCTTCAATGTATATGGAGTTCCGGGCTACGGTCATTCACTCGATGTCGAGACCTCGTTCGACGGCGATGATTTCACAAGCATTCAGAAACTTGTATATTATATTGACTTCGACGAAGAGGGATGGCACAAAATAGTGCTTCCTATCAATAAGCCGGAAGGAGCCGAGAAGCTCCAGATACGCTTCCACGCTCATAAGGCAGCTTATTCATGTAGTGTGGCTATTGACAATATCCGCGTTGATGGCGACGGCTCAGGGATTGCTGAGGTGACTCCTATGCAAGGCGTGATGGTTGCGTCTGTCAACGGCAATATCGTGGTAACAGGTGCGTCTGCCGACGAGACTGTCACCGTGGTTGACACAGCCGGTCGCGTTGTATATTCGGGCAACGGCGACTGCACTGTGGCAGTGGCTCCCGCTACCTATATCGTGCGTGTAGGCGCGGCAGCTGTCAAGCTCCTCGTCAAGTAATCTACAACGAAATAAATAAGCATCTGCAAAAAGGGGGTATCGGAAAATTTTCCGACACCCCCTTTTTGCAGATGCTTATTTATTCGAGACTTTTTAGAATCAATGAGTTTGCGCTGTCGATAACGGACGTGTCGAGACTTGAGAGATATATGCGGGTTGTGGCTTCATTGTCGTGGCCGAGCCCCTCGCTGATTACCGTGACCGGAATTCCCTTAGATTTGGCTGCCGATGCCCAGCTGTGGCGGGCCACGTACATCGTAAGGCGGATGTCCAGATTGAGCTGACGGGCAAATTTATTCAGATTGCGATTGATGTTGTAGCCCATGTTGCGGTAAATGCACCGGTCGTTTCTGTCTGCCCGGCGGATGATGGGCAGCAGATATTCACTTTCGTTTTCGGGATATTTGTCGAGAATCGACTGCATGTCGGTTGTCCATTTTATTGCGAGTAACTGTCCGGTTTTTCGTCGCCGATAGGTCAGGTATCCGTTTTTGAGATCTGATTTGCGAAGGTATGTCATGTCGATGAAGCTCATTCCTCTTAGATAGAAGCTCATGATGAACATGTCGCGAGCGAAATCGAGCGGGGGATTAGTTGACAGATCAAGCGTTTTGATCTGTTTTATTACAGCAAGGGGCAGCGCGCGTTTAACGGTTTTGTCAACTCCGGTGTATACGTGTCGGAAGGGGAAGCGGTTATCAATTATGTTACGCTCCACGGCCCTGTTGTAGACAGCGCGTAGAATCCGGGTGTAGAATGAGATTGTATTGGGGGACAGGTGGCGCTCCCTCAGCCATGATTCGTAGGCTTCCATCATCTGGGAGTTAAGAGTGTCAAGCATTATGTCTCCGTTTCTACAGAATATATGGCGCCTGGCAATGGGGCTTTTCATAAAACTCCTGAAGCTGTTGAGGGTGGCCCGATAGGTTTCGGAGGTGCGTATCCTGCCGCTGATCCTGAGTGAGGTGATAGTGCTTTCCATAAAGTTGAAAAGGGTATATTCAGAGGCATAACGGTGGAATTCGGTGATTACCTCGTCGGTGGAGTAAGGATATGGAATAGAGTCGAGTTTCCGGCATATGCGCATTATCCGTTCAATATCCCATCTGATATGTTCCCGGAGTGATAAAATGAGTGCATATCGGTTGCTTCCTGGGATGGCAACGAGCATAGAGCGCGTAGCATCCCATTCCGAAGAATACACATGGTAATCCGTGATAATCTGCCGTACCTTTCTTTCGTGGATGATCTGATAATAGATGGTGCCCTCGTGGCCGGGTACCGACGAGGGGCGGAACTTTACTTTAATCGAGGTCATAAGTAAGTCATGAAAATTATTATGCATGATATGTTCAACAGAGCTTTATATCATCTGCCGCATCCTTCCGCCGTATTTTGCCCTAATCTTCAGTCGTGTAGCTCGCTACACTCCTTCATCTTCGGGCAAAATACGTATGAAAGCATGTTCGCAGATAATATAAAATAATTTCCACGGCTTGCTTATCTTATAGGGTTTATATGTGGTTAGTCTATAAGATAATAAACGGGCTGAACGACGCAGGATGTATCCAGCCATGCCATTATGTGCAGCCTCTTCCCCTATGGCCGGGCAGCGGCGGTTTTCAGGCGCGATATATCCCTGAGGATGTTTCTCCTTGCGGTAGCGAGACCCGGTGAAAGTTCACCGTAGCCGAGCATTTCCAGTTGCTCTATAAGTTCGCCAGTGAGCTCGGGATAGAAGCGGCATTGCGCGAAAGCCTGCTTCATGCATAGCGCCCTGATGCCGTATGGTTCAGTTGAGTTGATGCGTGAGAGGCAGAAGTCGAGATAGTCTGTGCGGAGATTTTTCTTTTCGGTCGGCATCCGTTCGAGCAGCGCCAGCAACAGGCGTCGTTTACCGGTGTGATCTGTAGTGATGAGCAGGTCGATCAGTTGGTCTCTCTGCTGTATGAGCCATCTGATTCCCTCGTTGCTGAAGTGGGTCATAATCCAGAGTGCGTTGTAACCCACGCGGTTGTCAATATCGGTTATCAGACTGTAAAGCGCGGTTTTCACCTTTCCGCCGCCAGGTACATCACAAGCCCGACATATCATATGAATGTCGTTCATACTGATTCTTCCGGCAAGTATCTTTTTGATATTCATATATGTAACGGCTAATGATCAGTGCCCGCATTTGCGGGCGTCTTTTCCTGCTGCAAAGTAAATCAAATATTCCGGTATTTGATTATTGTCGGGAAAAATCTTGGGTAATAAAAATCGGAATATCCCAAACTTCATTTACATTTGCGGTATGTATGTTCGAAGATGGAGGCGCTAACGGCTGATGAGCAGATCAGACATCTTGAAGAGTAATACACTTCGCGCTGGTATCACTGGTAGTAAGAGCCGAATCATTCCCATCCATTGCCGACAATTTAAATTATTTAAAATCGTAGTCATACAGATTCTCGTTGTAAAATAAGGCGAATCTTTATATATTATAGCTGATTATTATCAGTCGTTGCATGAGAATATTGAAAAAGGTTGTATATTTGCACTCCTGAAAAACTGCGTCGGTTCCGGAGAGCGATATATATGTGTTATCCGGAATGGTGTATGCTGAATTTCAGGACACACCATGGTGGCTGTATGTATAATGCAGTCTGTTGCGATTTTTCCCTTGAAACCAGTGTAATCCAGTGTAATTAAAAATATGTCAAGAAAAATTTCCCGATTTGTTTCACAGCTTTTTGTCTTTGTAACAACGCTAAGCGTAGCGGCAGCTCCGCTTGCCCGGAGAGCATTGCCGGTGAATTATGATCTGCCGGGAGTCTCGACACCGGCTGTACGGTCAGATGCTTCAGGGACGACGCAGATGTGTCCCCTTATGCGACCGAAATTGCCTGCTTCAGGAAAGAATATCTTTTCCTCTCCGTTCAATGCAGCCGGTCTAAGGGTAAAGGCTCCAGGCAAAGTAAGCTCACAGACTATGGCCGAGACTACACAGCTGCCCGATCTTGTAGGTTCGGTTGTCTACTCTGAGACGTTGTCTTCAAATGGTTTATATACTATCCCGACCAATTCATCGCAGGAGTTCAAACGTTTGTTCCGGTATGCCAATGCTGAATTCGGAGGTGTACTGGTAGATGATATGTATTATACATGCGAATATTATCAAAGCCCCTGGACCGGCAGTACAATCTACTATACCGGCTATAACATGGAAAACGGTCATGAAGATTTCGAGGTCTATGGGTCGTATTATACTTATTCCATGACTTACGACGCAACCACTTCAACGGTTTATGCTATCGCCAATATAGAAGGATACTTCGCGCTGACTAAGATAACCTTTGATACAGAGCAACAACGGGTTATATTCGATCCTGTCCATGCGATAGAACTGAATGTGTACGGTATGTGGAATGCGATCGCATGCGACAGCAAAGGTCAACTCTGGGCTGTATACAGCAATTTTGTTGAGCCGGAAAATGAAAATGATCCAGTAGTATGTACCGGTTCCACACTGTACCGTCTCGACAAGAATACCGGATCCGTGACCGAGGTCGGCGACATGGGATATGATTCTCTCTACGCTTCCGACGCAGTCTTCGACACAAAGACAGACCGTCTGTTCTGGACAGTTCTCAATACCGCGATGGAGGGTTTCCTCACTGAAGTGAACACCTCCACCGGTGAGGCGACCGTCATATATAACTTCCCTGGTCATGAGGAGGTCACTGGACTTGCAATTCCCGCACCTGAGGCTGAAGATGGCGCTCCTGCAGCCGTAACCGATGTAAAGGCCAACTTTAACGGAGGCTCGCTCAGCGGTACCGTCGAATTCAAGGCGCCTGCAACTTTCTTTGACGGAACCGAAGGTTCGGGCGACATCAACTATACCGTATCAGCCAACGGAGCGCAGGTTGCCACCGGGGTCACCACATTTGGCGCTGAAGTCGCAGCTCAGGTTACTGTTCCTTCCGCAGGCTTCTATACCTTCGTGGTTTATGTAAGCAATGAGGCAGGTGAAGGTCCTAAAACAGAGGTGACATCCTTTGTGGGTTCCGATACTCCTGCTGCAACCACGGTAACTGCCGATTACGATAATGGCGTGGTCACCGTGAGCTGGCTTCCTGTCACATCTTCTGTCAACGGCGGTTATATAGACATTGACCGCGTCACATACACTGTGACCCGTTGTCCCGGCAATACGGTAGTGGCTGACAAGATTACCGCCACAACCTTCTCCGAAACTCTTCCCGAGCCTTCGCAACTTACGACCTACTACTATGAGGTAGTTGTGAACGCCGGCGACCTTTCTTCATCTGCGGCACGTTCCAACACAGTGACGTTGGGGTATGTCGTGCCACCCTTCACCGCCACATTCGATGACAGTCTTGACGGATTCAAGGTTGTTGATAGCAACGGTGATGGTATCAGCTGGATCGCATGGGAGGGGAGCGCGCTTATCAAGCCGAATTATTCGCTTGATATGGATGATTGGCTGATTTCCCCGGCTTTGAAGCTGGAAGCAGGACGTCTATATGATATCGCTGCCGAATTTGCCTGCGTTGATTCGGATTATCCCGAGCGTGTCGAAGTAAAGATCGGCAGATCGGCAAAACCCGGTGAGATGACTTCTGTTCTGCTCGCTCCCACCGACGTAGCGATGGAAATCGATGCTCCCATGGAATGGAGCAGTGCATTCGTGGCCGAAACCGATGGTGACTACTATGTAGGTATCCATGGTATCTCTGACATGCATAGGATATATCTGTATGTAGATAATTTCACTGTAAGTGCGCCGCAGGCTCCCGACTGCCCCGGTCCGGTCACAGATCTTACGGTGAAGGCTGCCCTCAACGGTGTTCTTTCGGCGGAGGTGTCTTTTACAACACCTGCAAAGACCCTCGCGGGCAAAGACCTTACAACTTTGTCAAAGGTCGTATTATCACGTGGAAGCAAGGTAATAAAGACTTGGGCTGTTCCGGCAGTCAACACTACCTTGACTTACACCGACGATCTCCCTGTGGCTGGAGATTATACCTACACTGTCACCGCTTATGGAACTTCAGGCGAAGGCCCGGCGACGGCAGCATCGGTTTATGTAGGTATTGAATATCCCACGGTTGTAACAGGAGTAGATGCTTTTGAAACTGACACCCCGGGTGAAGTGACCGTGACATGGGATGCGGTCACTACTACCGAAAGTGGCGCTCCGATTGATCCCTCACTGGTGAAATATCAGGTTTTCAAAATCAACGAATACGGCAGCCCCGTGGCGGTGTCCGGAGTTATTGATGCCACAACCTTCACTTATCAGGCTGTTGCCTCCGGTAAGCAGGAGTTCGTTCAGTATGCTATGGCAGCCGTAACGGATCGTGGAGCCGGTAAGATAACCAACAGCTCCCTTTCGGCGCATTTCCCTGCCGGAACCCCCTACAAGGGGATGACGCTTTCCAACGAGAGCGACCTGAATAAATACATAATAGGTGTCAACAATGCCGGTGGTGGCAATTGGGCGACCTATGACGATGTGCTGATTACTTCGCAAGACGGTGATAACCGCATGTTAGCGATGTTTGGTCCGTTTGAGAATAGTTACGGTGATCTTTACACGGGTTTGATATCGCTCGAAGGTTTCACCAATCCCGGTCTCACATTCTATACTTACAATATCGGCAATATTGAAGGTGGTGTGCCTGACATCAACGAGATAACTGTAAGTGTGAAGGAGAAAGGCGCGAAGGAATTCGTGGATGCCGAGACTATCGTTGTAAGCGAGACCGGACCTGGTAATACCTGGAACCGTGTTGTGGTCGATCTTTCCGCATATGCCGGTAAAGTTATCCAGCTCAATTTTTACTCGATAGTCAAAGCTGCGACCTATACTATTATAGATAATATAAGGGTGGGGACCGTATATGCGAACGACCTGTCTGTAACGTCGGTCAGCGCTCCTTCCAAAGTGACGACGGGTGATAACTATATGGTTGACGTTACCGTTACCAACGAAGGTACGGCTGTAGCTGAGAACTATACAGTAGAACTATATGCCGGTACTGAACTTGTGGCTGCCAAAACCGGCGAGGCTCTTGCCGGAGGTCTGAGTACGGTTGTAGGGTTTGACCTTACCATGTCGGCTCTTGCAACCCGTAATATTGTCTACTCGGCAAAGGTCGCTCTGCCCGGCGATGAGAATTCTACCAATAATAAAGGCAAAAATACTGTCACTGTTACTCCGGTAGCTTCCAAGCTTCCCGGTGTAGGCGACCTCGCCGGCTCTGCAGACCGGAATGCTGTAAAACTTATATGGAACGAGCCTGATCTGGCATCTATCCCTGCAGATGCTGTCACTGAAGATTTTGAGGATGGTCTCTCATTCTCATCGCGTTTCGGCGAATGGACGTTCGTCGACAGAGACGGATCGCCTGTGTCAGGTTTTTCCGACGTGGAAGTTCCCAATATCGTAGCCGGTGTGACCAAGGGTTCTTTCTGGATCTGGGACACTGATAAGCGCGGTAGCGGCGACAGGTATTTCCAGGCACATTCCGGTTCAAAGTATCTCTTCGCGCTCTTCCGCGACGATAGTGGGGTGTCCGATGAATGGGCTATCTCTCCCGAACTCAACGGGACAGCACAGACCATCTCATTCTATGCCAAGAGCTATTCCGCCCAGTATCCTGAAAAGATAAAGGTGAGCTACTCGACCGGTTCAACTGATCCTGCCGACTTTGTAGTGGTCAAGACCTTTGAGTCGTTGCCCGCACAGTGGACCCGCTATGAATTCGATGTTCCGGAAGGTGCACGCTACTTCGCTATCAACTCGTGTGCAAGAAATGCATTCATGCTCATGGTAGATGATGTGACTTACATCCCGGAAGGTGCCCCCGTCACTATCAGTTTCAAGGGCTACGATGTATATCGCGATGGCGTGAAGATCAACGATACCACCGTAGAGACATGTGAATATCTTGATATTAACGTGGAAAACGGCAAGAAGTATGAGTATGTAGTGGTCACTGTATACAACAAGGGTCAGTCATCGCCTTCGAACGTTGCCTCAGTGCTCTATCAGTCGGCTGGGATCGATAGCCCTGATGCCGATGGGCTGACTATAAGTGGTGGCAGAAATTCCATAACCATTGCCGGCGCCGTAGGGCTGGATGTCGCAGTCTTCGCCGTCGACGGTAAGGCGATATTCTCCGGTCAAGGCGGTGCAGTAACCGTAGTTCCCGTTCAGGCGGGTGCATATGTAGTCAAAGCCGGAGCGGTTGTCACTAAAGTGATCGTGAAGTAACCGGATATTACGTAACATTATGAGAGTGTGTCATAATGGCTCATCTGGGTCGTCGCTATTGACATTCGGCTTCTACCATCTGAACCATTCTGACAGCACTCCCGCCATAGGGATATAAATTGAGGGCGTGTCAAAAAAACGACACGCCCTCATATCGTATTATTTACTCTGGTTTCTGGAATGACGGGGGAAGCGACATCAGCTGATACTGGAGTGTACGGGCCAGACGATAATGCCCTTCATCGTTGGGGTGCAGCCGGTCGGAGTCGGGGTCTGCGATATATCTGTCGTGACTTTGTTCGAGAGGGAAAAGTCCGCTCAGTGAATAAAGGTCTATCACGGGGACTGCCCATACATCTCCACTCTTTCTGATGGCGTGGATATAATCGTCGAGATAAAGTCCGGCGCCGTTGGCGTATTCCTCGGAGGGCTGCACGTTGCTGCTGCCGAATGTGGCGAAAGCCCGGTGGATGGGTGTGAGTATGACGATTTGCTGGGTGGGGAAGTTGGTTTTCAGATAGGAGAGAAGAAGGTTGATGCTTCCCGCGAGGGTAGATTCGTCGAGTATATGGGTGCGTTTCTTGCGCTTCTCCATACGGCCGTTTACGTTTACCTCCTCTACGGTCTCGGTAAAGAAATCACCGATCGGTCGGCTGGAATTGAAATCGTTTGTGCCGACCCATATGAAAATTGCGTCGAGATCGTCGGGGTGTTCCGCCTTCATTCTTGTAGCATTCGCCACAAGATCTTTCCACTGAAACCCGTTGGTGGCATATGGGTAGGGATCAATTCCGATAAGATCTGAAAGGTAATTGTAGAATCGCTTTGTTGTTACTCCAAGGCGTGGATCGCTCATCGAATCACCCAGTATGCCTACTTTTTTTCCCTCCCATTGGGTGCTTTTCGTAATTTGGGCAGAGGGAACTTCTACAGGAGTGGATGCTTCAGCTGCCGGCGTGAGCACGCACAGAGGCAGCGATATGATCAGGGTTCTGTATAATGTTTTCATGATATCCATAATGCATTCATCATATTTGTAACATCAGTATATAACCAAGGTGATATACTGCAAATATAGCTATAATAAGTGACATTTCATCTCTCCGGCATATAATTCTAATCCTACTTTTTGATCTGTGAACAGTTAATTTATCTTTTTTATTTGGATAATAGAAATATAGTATCTAATTTTGTAAATTAACATACGACTTGCAAATTTATAAGCATTGCTTTAACCGCCTTAAAAATTCTATGATTTTATGTTAGTTTGTGGATTGATTTGTATTTCATGATATGCGCCCGAGGCAGTTTTACATTCGTAATCCGAGGACATACGCATCTGTGCAGCAATAATATCCGCTTAGAATTATAATCAGGTAAATAATAATAAAACATATATGAAAAAACTACTGTCAATCATATTGGGTCTGCTCTCTCTGGCTCTTCCTATGTCAGCGGCAGTCGATGGCAAATTTTACTACTCCTATCCGGGAGAAGATGAGTTGCCTTATGATCTGGGTTACCAGTATTCGGTGTATGACCTTAAAGAATCAGATACAGAAGGTTGGAAAGTGATGTTGCTGGAAAAGCCGCTCACTTTGACCTATCATATCACTTCAGAGGAGGATAAGACCGTAGAGGTCGTATTCGATCCGCTCTATCTGGAAGTGGAAGATATCCTCATTCCGGAAACAGCCATCGATCCGGACACGGGAGAGGAATATACCGTCACCGCCATCGGCAAGATGGCTTTTGACGACTGCCCGAAAATTCGGTCGGTGATAATGGGCAACTCGATCACCCGTATCGAGGATTATGCCTTCAACATGTGCGAGAACAAGGTGCTCCACAATATCGGTTATATCAAATTTTCCGAAAACCTCACTCATATCGGTAACTATGCTTTCAGGAATTGCCATAACCTCACTACCGGGTATTATACGGAGGGGGACCAATGGCCGTTATCGGTGAGAAATTTCTTAAGAAATGTTGACTATCCGGTTTATGGATATGGCGGAAGATTGACGGGTCTGGATAATTATCTCTTACTCCCGGCCTCTGTGGAATATATCGGTAAGCATGCATTCGAAGGTTGCCACTTTGAAATCAACCATCTTGATTATGGATTCTGTAAGATTAAAATTCCGAATCCGGGCTGTGTGATCGACGACTACGCTTTCGCCGGCTGCAAGTTGTTGGAATTGATTACTATAGGCGGAGATCTGAATTTCGATGGGCTCCATAACACATCTACCGGCGCGTCCCCAAAAGGACGGATCGGTGATTACGCGTTCGCCGACTGCAACCTGATGCGAGTTGATATCCCCGCGTCAATCGAGAGCATCGGTGAAGGCGCCTTCTCCAATAGTTTCAAAAGAAAAAATTCAAAGTCGCAGCGCAGCGAGGATGGTCAGGTCTATTTCGATCAACTGAACTGGTTCTATCCCCGGTCGCTGTTCAACAATGAAGATGACTGGTGGCATGCCTGGAATTTTACACCAGCTACCGAAATTTTAACTGACTACAAACTAAGATGCCAGAAATTATTGGAGAACTGGCACACCAACGCTGTGACTATCCAGAGCGATGGTACAAATATAGGGATCAACGCCTTCGCTGACAATCCGCAACTCGGAACGGTCGTGATCAGCGGTCACGCCGGAGAAATCGGCGCCGGGGCATTCCAGAATTGTCCCAATCTCAGCATTGCGGAGCTCCCGGAGGATCTGGAGAGGCTCAGCAACGGTATGTTCCGGAATTGCACATCCTTGCAGAGCATGGTTGTACCACCGAATGTGAAGGAAATAGGGGATTCCGCTTTCTATCTGTGCACTAAGCTGAAAAACATCGAGTTGCCTTCAACGCTTGAGAATGTGAATCCATACACCTTCTATGGGTGCGAATGGGTTGACATTACTACCCTTCCGGAGGGGGTAAGGTCGATCGGAAGTCATGCTTTCTATGCCTGCGAGACCTTTGAGTCGTTCACCATCCCCGCGAGCGTCGAGAGCATCGGGGATTATGCGTTCGCTAAATGCTACACACATACTCAGAAACGAACATCAACAGACTTCATAACGTATCACGGTCTGATGAAGGTCTCCCTCGGCGACGGCGTCAAAACTATCGGCGCTCATGCCTTCGAGGACTGCCAGCACCTGAGTCAGATTGAGTTTGGAAATTCGTTGGAGACAATCGGGGATTATGCCTTCCAGAACTGCATGAGCTGCCCGGAAGACCATAGCTATGACACTTACAGCGCGTCGGAAGTCACGCTTCCTGAATCTCTCCAGTCGATAGGTGTCGGGGCGTTCCAAGGATGCTCTGACCTTCCGGAAGTCTACCTCAACGACGCCATCAATGAGCTGCCCGACTTCGCGTTTGCCTACTGCACCCAATTGGCTTACGTGGGTGGTCTTGATCACGTTGAATCCTCGAGCCAGACGACCTTCAAAGGGTGTTACTATCTCGAAAATTTAACCGATCTCTACGACGAAGAGGACGGAGTGTCGGATGACGGGATATTCTATAGTGAGGATGGCACTGAGATTATCTCCGCACTCCCGAATATCATGGAAGCCATAATCCCGGAAGGAGTAACCAAAATCCGCGATGGAGCATTTGCCGACTGTGGTGCGCTGGGATATGTGGAGTTCCCCACAACACTTGAGGAAATAGGCTCACGAGCCTTTGAAAACTGCGTTTCGCTGATGGATGCCGAGCTGTTAAATATCAAGATGGGAGAGTTCGTCTATGCCGGCTGCACGGGAATAGAAGCAGTGATCATATCTTCAGATTTTGATCAGGATATTAATGACAATTGGTTTGCGGGATGCTATAATATGCAGTACATCGAAGTAGACGGTGATAATGCCAGATATGACTCCTACGAGGGGGTATATCTCACGGATAAAGGCGGCACCACATTGCTTCGCGCTCCTTCGGGCATCTCTGACGTCGAAATCCCCGAAACATGCAAAAAGATTGGAGACTATGCATTCTCTAATTGCATAAACCTGTATTATGTGAACATCCCTTCAACCGTGACTCACATAGGGGCTCACGCTTTTGAGAATTGCGCGATGATAACTGATTGGGGAAATATGTGGGGACTCTATATAATCGAGTTTGATAATCCGGCAGTAAAGATAGGAGAGTACGCATTCAACGGGTGTTCAAATTTGACTTCAGTGTCATGGGGTGAAGACGCTGAGCCTGGGGCTAAGGGGCGCATCGGTGCGTACGCTTTCAAGGACTGTGAGAACCTCCATTTTTCAACTGGAGATCTGTCTGACGCCGTCATCGACACTTTGGACCCTTACGCGTTTGCCGATTTTCCCGGTCTGCAGGAGATTAAACTTCCTGAAACTCTGGAAATGGTAGGCGACCATGCTTTCTACAACTGTCCGAATCTCACATCCGTGGTTTTCCCCGAAGGGTTGAAGAGTATCGGAAACAGTGCCTTCAGATCCACTCCACTTAAATTACTTGACCTCCCTGACACCATAGAGGAGATCGGGGATTCCGCCTTCATGGATTGCAGTAACGTGATGTCGCTGAAGCTCCCCGCGAACCTGAAAAAGATTAATCCCTATACATTTTATAAATGTTTCTCTAAAGGACAATTTGATGCCATGCCGGAAGAGAATTTCAACCTTTCAGTTGAAATTCCCGATGGTGTGGAATCAATCGGAGATTATGCTTTCTATGGGTGTGCGGTTAATTCCAATAAGTATCATTTAGATTCCAAAGAACTCTATACAGACATTTATTACTTTTATAATTACGGTCTTTCTTCTCTGACGATCGGGGAAAATGTGGCTGCTATCGGAGCTCACGCTTTTGATGGGTGCTCCCACCTTATTGACGTAAAGATGGGTGAGGCTGTCGCCTCAATAGGTGAGTACGCCTTTAAAGATTGTTTTAAGGATTGTTTTAAAGGCGTCAGGGAAGGGGAATACACCCTTACAGGCTATACGGTTAAAAAATTAGAGGATTATACCGTAATATGGCAACAGGAAGACTCCGTTCCTCAGCCGATATCTTTGCCGGAGGGCCTGACATCGATGGGAGAGGGTGCCTTCAGCGGTTGTATGCATTTACCCTCCATCAATTTCCCCGCCACTTTGACAACGATTCCCACCATGGCTTTCAACGGGTGTGGGAATTTTACAAAGATCGACCTCCCCGAGGGTCTCACGACCATTGGAGAAGCTGCTTTCGGAGGGTGCAAGGGTGTGAGTGAGATATCGATCCCCGCATCATTCCGAGAGGGGAGCCGAGTTTTCGTAGACTGCGATAGCGCTTTTTATGTCACATATAATGCGGCGCTTCCGGCATCCTTTGATGAGGGTTTCTTCTCTCCCAAGGTATATTCCAGCAAGAAGTCGGTGGTCAAGGCCCCTAATGCTCTCCTCGAGGACATCAAAGGTAAAACTCCATGGGCTCTTTTCTATAAGATCGAGGCCAAAAACGATACCCTCCTGCATTTGGAGAGGGTGCTCGAGACAAAGAACGGTCTCCGTTTCAGGGTGCTGAGCAATAAGCCGGTACCTTACTGCGAGGTGGCGGGTCCGGCCGTTAAGGCCGATGGCCCTACAACTTATGAGGTGCCGCAATTTGTGGAAAACATCGATGAAACCAGCGACTATTATGGGATGTCATACAAGGTGATAAGAATTGGAAATGATGCTTTTGAAGATGACCTTACTCTCGTAGGCATCACTATCCCTGAGAGCGTGTACGAAATCGGTCAGGAGGCCTTCAACGGGTGCAAAAACCTGCCTGAGATCAACCTGCCTAAAACCATCACCAATATGTGCGAACGAGCTTTTGCCAACTGCTATGGATTGACATATTTTGAAGTGCCGCCTCTTGTGACCCGTTTGAATCCCGAAGTGCTGAAAGATTGCCGCGGGCTTTACTCCATACGCATGCACGACAATATCGAGGAACTGGGCATGGGCGCATTGATGGATTGCAGGCATCTGCGCGCATTCGAGCGCTCCGAAAACTGGAAATTGAGGATAATCGACGACTATGCAATGAAAAATTGCATTGAGCTCGAAGAGATCAATATACCTGAGGGCGTGACTAAAATCGGAAAGGAGGCAATGTATTATTGCCAGAAGCTCAATACTGTCTCCCTGCCCAAAACGCTGGAGTTGCTTGGAGGAAATACGTTCGACGATTGCGAGGTGCTCTCCACAATCAAGGTATATACAGAGACACCTCCAAAGACCGTAGGAGAAAGGAATCTCACTGATCAGAACTGCAAGATCTATGTGCAGGCAAAAACTCTTGATGCATATAAAGAGCATTGGAAGGTGCATGAGCATCGTATTGAACCGGGCATTTTTGTCAATCAGCCCACCCGGCAGGAGATGCCCGTATATATTCCCGGCACCACATACAAGCTCACTTCAACTATGCCTCTGTCTGGTCAGACTATGACCTGGAGCACTTTCAATAAGGCTGTTGCCACTCAACATCCGAATCATGACGGTACAATTTTCATCAACGCTGTTGGTCCCTCTCACATAAAGGTAGAGACAGATCACCGGTTCTATCATGAATGCGACCTGGATGTATATCCTCAGATTGCCGATGCCAACTGGGATGGCGGATTTGACATCTCTGATGCAGTGAATATCGCGAACTATGCCGTAATGAATCATGACATTCTTGCCAACTGGTGGAAAACAGGACGCCGCGACTTCGGAAGCCGCGATGAATGGGAGAGATTCTATACTGTCGGAGCTGACGTAAACGATGATGGTTCGATATCCTTTGCAGACGCATCCGCTACCGTCAAGGTTGTACTTGCTCAGACGGCCGAGCAGTCGGCGGCTGCCGTCAGCGGTATCCGCCGCGCCAGGAATGATGGCGGGATTACCGATGCACTGGTAATATTCCCGGCTGAGGGAGGTAAGGTCCGTGTGGGTCTTGACAACAGCAAGGAATATGTGGCTCTGCAGGCCAATATCCGTGTGCCTGAGGGTATGACACTTGATGAGGTGAAGGTTGGCAGCCGCGCCGCTGGCCATGTGCTCAGCTCGCGTCGCATCGACGGGCGTACAATGCGTGTGGTACTTTTCGATCTCGGTAATAGTGTCTTCGCCGATGAGGCCGGATCAATCCTCGAGTGTGTGGTCAGCGGCGAAAACGTTGCCGAGGGTGATGTCGAGATCTTTGATGTCATAGCCTCCGATATCAGCGCCACGAGCCATGTGCTCACCTCAAGATACGGATCAGGTATGACAGATCTTTCAACCGTATCACGAATTGGCGAGGTGCGGTTCGTCCTGACGGCTGACGGTCTTACAATATATGATGCCGCCGGCAAGAATATAGCGGTCTTTACGGTTGACGGCAAGGTCGTGAAATCGTTCACGGGAGCGTCCGACTCCGAGACTGTCCGCCTTGAAGCAGGCATATATATCGTGACTGTAAACGGTGAATCCTTAAAAATCGTAGTAAAATAATAAGCATGGGGACGCATGGATCGTGCGTCCCTATGCTTCTATATACCAATCATGAATAGTGATGAAAAAGTTCTCTAAGATATCCTCGTTGCTGATGATGCTGATCTCTTTAGTGTCAGCCACCGCCAATGCTCAGAACCGCTTTTATCTGAATCCGATAGATCTTGAACCGGGTACGACTGGAACGCTCGAGCTGATGCTCGACAATCCTGACACTCCGTTTTATGGATTTTCTGTCGATGTAACCCTTCCGGAAGGGCTTGAATTCTTGAAGAAAAGTGACGGTAAGGCCGATGTAAGCCTTAACGGTGAGCGTCTCGGCGGGAGCTATCAGCTTGTGACGAATATCAACAACGGCAAGTTGCTCATGGGTTCTTTTTCATCCGATCCCGGCAAGTCTATCGAAGGAACTTCGGGGGCAGTCGTATATATTAATGTAAAAGTAGCTCCCCATTATAAGAAGGGTACACTGACACTCTCGAACATCAAACTTATAAATGCTGACGACCGCGATGTTCCCATGCCGCAGCAAACCCCTGAGATAGGGGTGTTACCCACATCTATCGCGCTTGATCAAAGAGGTGTAGGTTTAGAGCCGGGAGATGAGGTGAAACTCTCGGTGACGTTCTCTCCCGAGTGGACCACCAACAGGAACCTGACATGGGAGACATCTGACAGCGACGTGGCTATAGTGGATGCCGACGGAACAGTGACAGCTGTTTACAAAGGTGTAGCTGTGATTACCGCCACCACAGTAAACGGGAAAACAGCGACATGCAATGTGTCAGTCGGAATACCGGTGACAAGTGTCGATATGGAACCAAGTTCTGCATCAATAATGGATAGCGAGTCTATTACCATAATAGCGACTCCGATGCCCCTGGATGCCGATAACAGGGAATATGTGCAGTGGTACTCGAGCGATGAGACAGTGGCAACTGTAGATGACTCGGGCAACGTAACTCCGATAAGTGTCGGTGAGGTGACGATCACCGCCCAATGTGGCTCGGCGACCGGCACTTGCACTTTGACGGTAATCCCCACCCCGGTTGAAAGCGTCACACTGAGCGCAGAGTCGGCCGAGCTGATGGTAGGCGAAAGTGTGACTTTGACGGCCAACGTGTTGCCCGACAACGCGACTGACAAGACAGTGACATGGAGCTCAAGCGACCCGACTATCGCGACCGTGGATGAGAATGGGATGGTGACGGGTGTGGCTCTTGGCCAGACGACGATCACGGCAACTTGCGGCACAGTAAGCGGCAGTTGCACGGTGACGGTCATCCCCACCCCGGCCGAAAGCGTCACGCTGAGCGCAGAGTCGGCAGAGATGAGGGTTGGCGAAAGCGTGACTTTGACGGCCAGCGTGTTGCCTGACGACACGACTTACAAAACTGTTACATGGAGTTCAAGCGATCCAACCATCGCGACAGTTGATGCCGACGGAGTAGTGACAGGCACGGGCGTAGGCGAAGTCACCGTTACTGCAACCTGCGGCGAGGCGAGCGCTACATGCCGGGTGAAAGTCAACCCAGTGTTTGCCGAGAGCATAACTTTGAGCGATGAATCGGTTGAGCTGAAGGTAGGCGAGACCACGACACTGGAGGCCACCGTTCTTCCCGAAAACACTACCGACAAGACGGTGACCTGGACTTCCAGCGATGAGACGATAGCTACAGTCGATGCCGACGGAGTAGTGACAGGCACGGGCGTAGGCGAAGTTACCGTTACTGCAACCTGCGGCGAGGCAAGCGCCACATGCCGTGTGAAGGTCAACCCAGTGCTTGCCGGGAGCATAACTTTGAGCGATGAATCGATCGAGCTGAAGGTAGGCGATACCACGACACTGGAGGCCACTGTTCTTCCCGAAAACACTACCGACAAGACGGTGACCTGGACTTCCAGCGATGAGACGATAGCTACAGTCGATGCCGAGGGCAACGTCACCGCTGTCGCCCTGGGCGAGGCAATCATCACAGCCACATGCGGCGAAGCCACAGCCACCTGCAAAGTTACTGTCATACCAACTCCGGTGGCGAGCATCAGTCTGGATCGTGATGCAGCCGAGCTGATGGTAGGCGGAACGGTCACACTTACGGCAACGGTTCTTCCTGAGGATGCCACCGACAAGACCGTGACCTGGACTTCGAGCGATGAGACGATAGCGACAGTCGATGCCGCCGGCAAGGTTACCGCCGTGGCTCTGGGTGAAGCCATCATCACTGCCACAAGCGGTGGTGCCTCGGCAACCTGCAAGGTGACTGTGATTCCAACTCCGGTGACGAGCGTCAGTCTGGATCGCAATACAGCCGAACTGATGGTAGGCGGAACGGTTGTTCTTACGGCAACAGTTCTCCCGGAGGATGCCACCGACAAGACGGTGACCTGGACCTCCAGCGATGAGACAATAGCGACGGTTGATGCCACCGGCAAGGTTACCGCCGTGGCTCTGGGTGAAGCCACCATCACAGCTACAAGCGGTGGTGCCTCGGCAA
>CAZDWY010000020.1:0-15487 GCA_964509345.1 uncultured Alistipes sp. | reverse complement strand
GGTGACAGTAGTTCCGACTCCCGTGACAGGTATCTCACTCACCAATTCCGAGCTTGTTATCAAGGTGGGTAAGATCGCCGAACTGAGTGCTCTGGTTCAACCTGCTGATGCTACCGACAAGACTGTTAAATGGAGTTCGGATAATGAGTCTATCGCTATCGTCGATGAAAATGGCAATGTCACCGCCGTCGCTCCCGGTTTAGCAATAATAACGGTCACATCCGTTTCTAATCCGTCGGTAAAGGCTATATGTAGGGTGACGGTAGAGACTGATATTGTCGTGGTGGCTAACATTATGATTAATAGATCCTCTCTCGAGATGTACGAAGGTGAGACGTTCAACCTTACAGCCACGGTAACTCCTGAAAATGCGACTGATCCTACCGTGACATGGAGATCTTCTGATAAATCTGTCGCGGAGGTTTCACAGGAAGGAGTTGTCACTGCGAAAAGTGCCGGAAAAGCCGTTATCTATGCCTCTTCCTCCAATGGTCTTACGGTCGATTGCGATGTGACTGTATATGCAAGGATCGTGGATCCCACAAGCATATCGCTGACAAATACCGAACTTTTGATGAGGGAAGGTTTCACTGCTGATCTTATCGCGGTTGTAGGTCCGGATGATGCCACCGACAAGTCTGTCACTTGGGCTTCCAGCGATGAAGCTATCGCGACGGTTGACCAGAACGGCATAGTGACTGCAATAAAGCAGGGGGTGACGACAATTACCGCTACTACAGTCAACGGTCTTGAGGCTGTCTGCACTGTAACAGTAGTGCCGGTTGTCATTGCAGTAGAAGAAATCACGCTGAACAGGTCGTCGCTCGAGCTTATAAAAGGTGATACCTTCGATCTGATCGCAACCATCAAGCCAGACGATGCAACGGACAAGACCGTAACGTGGAAATCATCCGACCGCGCAGTCGTCACTGTTTCAGATGATGGTGTAATTACCGGTGTGGGGATCGGAATCGCAACTGTCTATGCCTCCTCTTCCAACGGTCATACCGCGGAATGTGTCGTTACGGTGGTTCCCGGAGAAATTCCGGTATCAAGCATTTCGCTATCAAATACCGAGCTTCTGATGAGGGAGGGTCACACTGCCGATCTGATCGCGATCGTGCGGCCTGACGACGCAACCGACAAGTCTGTAGTCTGGACATCAAGCGATGAAGGTATTGTGACAGTTGACCAGAATGGTATTGTGACTGCTATCAAGCAGGGGCAGGCCGTTATCACTGTCACCTCCTCCAACGGAATGACAGCCCAGTGTATCGTAACTGTGGTTCCTGACATTACCGCCGTTGAAAGCATCACGCTTAACAAATATGAACTGACCCTCAAGGAGGGTGAGGTATACAATCTGGAAGCTACAATAATTCCAGACAATGCCACCGACAAGACGGTGACCTGGAAATCATCTGACCTGGATGTAGCGACTGTTTCTGAAAACGGGGAGGTAACGGCCGTGCGTGCCGGCACTGTGATCGTATACGCATCCTCCTCCAATGGTATCACGGTTCAATGCGACATTACCGTGATTCCGGGAGAAATAGCCGTAGAAAGCATTTCCATTTCAAATACCGAGCTGTTGCTGAGAGAAGGTCATACGGCTGAACTGATCGCGATCGTACGTCCCTCTGATGCCACCGACAAGAGTGTCACCTGGGTGTCTGCCGACGAGTCGATTGCCACAGTCGACCAGAATGGCAACGTTACTGCTGTCAAGGAGGGTGTCACCACAATTACCGCCACCTCTGCCAACGGAATGACAGCCGTGTGTGTGGTGACTGTCATCCCCGACATTACCGCCGTTGAAAGTATCACGCTTAACAAATATGAACTAACCCTCAAGGAAGGTGAGGTATACGATCTGGAAGCGACAATAATTCCTGATAATGCCACCGACAAGACGGTTACCTGGAAGTCATTGGACAGCAACGTAGCGACAGTTTCAGATAACGGGGAGGTGACCGCTGTCCGCGCCGGAACTGCCACAATCTATGCGTCTTCATCCAACGGTCTTACGGCTGAATGTGTCGTCACCGTGGTTCCTGGTGAGGTTGCGGTGTTGAGTATCTCCCTGTCGAATACCGAACTGCTGATGCGTAAAGGTTATTCAACGGAACTTATTGCTATTGTCCGTCCGGACGATGCCACCGACAAATCTGTCGTCTGGTCGTCAAATGATGAATCGATCGTGACCGTTGATCAGAACGGCATAGTGACCGCTATTGAGGTTGGAACAGCAGTCGTAAGAGCGACTTCCGGTTATGATCCCGCGATATATGCCGAATGTAATGTTACAGTAGAGGATGAGGCTGTAATTGTAGCTGTTGAGGGTATCACATTGAACAAAACAGAATTGACACTTAAAGAAAGTGAGACATTCACCCTGGTGGCGACTATAACTCCTGAAGACGCGACCGACAAGACTGTGACCTGGAAGTCATCGGACCGAGCGGTTGCAACTGTATCGGAAAATGGGGAGGTCACCGGTGTCAGGGCTGGAAACGCCATAATCTACGCTTCCTCCTCAAACGGTCTTACAGCCGAATGCGCCGTGACCGTCACTCCGGGCGAAATAGCGGTGACAAGCATCGCCCTCTCGAATACCGAGCTGTTGATGAGGGAAGGTCACACGGCTGAACTGCTTGCCATTATCCTCCCATCCGATGCCACAGACAAGAGTGTCACATGGTCATCGGACGACGAGGCAATTGCCACAGTAGACCAGGCGGGTATCGTCACTGCAATCAAACAGGGTGTCACCACCGTCACTGCCACTTCGGCTAACGGACTGAGTGCACATTGCGTTGTCACCGTAGTACCCGATTTTATCGCCGTAGCGGGTATCTCACTCAATAAGACCGAGCTCACAATCAAGGAAAGTGAAACCTTCACTCTGATTGCAACCATAACTCCGGAGGATGCCAACGATAAGACCGTGACATGGAAATCTTCCGACAAAGCGGTCGCTACAGTTTCTGAAAACGGGGAGGTCACCGGAGTCCGTGCCGGAACTGCGGTGATCTATGCCTCATCCTCGAACGGTCTGACGGCAGAGTGCGCTGTAACCGTCACTCCGGGCGAAATAGCTGTGACCGGAATTTCTCTCTCGAATACCGAGCTGTTGATGAATGAGGGTGAGACGGCTGAACTGATCGCCATCATCCGTCCCTCCGATGCTACGGACCAGACGGTGATATGGACTTCTGACGACGAGACTGTAGCTACTGTCGATGACAAGGGAATCGTGACTGCAATCAAGCAGGGCAAGACGACAGTCACAGCCGCCTCTGCAAACGGAAACAAGGCTGAGTGCTCTGTGACTGTGGTACCCATAATCGTGGCCGTCACAGAAATCTCGCTCAACAGAACATCGCTTGAACTTATAAAAGGTGACACATTCAATCTTATCGCCACCATCAAGCCTGATAATGCCACCGACCAGACGGTGACATGGAAGTCTTCAGACAGAGCTGTCGCAACTGTTTCGGAAAATGGCGAGGTGACAGCCGTCGCAGTGGGAACAGCCACTATTTATGCATCCTCCTCCAACGGTCTTACGGCTGAATGCGCCGTCACCGTTATTCCGGGTGAAATAGCTGTCGAAAGCATTTCCCTCTCCAATACCGAGTTGCTGATGAGGGAAGGTCACTCTACAGACCTCATTGCTATAATCCGCCCATCGGATGCGACCGATCAGACTGTGACATGGACCTCTAACGATGAGAATATAGTGACTGTCGACGACAAAGGGATTGTGACCGCTATCAAGCAGGGCTTCGCAATCGTCACTGCAACCTCCGCCAACGGTTTGACTGCGACGTGTGCTGTCACTGTTGTTCCGGATATCATTGCCGTGACGGGGCTTACGCTGAACCGGACTGAACTGAAGCTTACAGAAGGTGATACCTATACTCTGATTGCCACCGTTGCTCCGGAGGATGCCTCCGACAAGACTGTGACATGGGTGTCATCCAACGATGCAGTAGCAACCGTATCGGCCGATGGTGAGGTGACCGCAGTGCGTGCTGGAACCGCCGTGATATTTGCTTCGTCGTCGAACGGTATTACAGCTATTTGTGATGTCACAGTCGAACCGTTGTATATTGATGTCACGTCGATCACTCTCGATGCAACCGACCTGACATTGTTCGAGGGTGAAAGCGCCGCTCTGACAGCTTTGATCCTGCCGGAAAACGCTACTGACAAAACAGTGACATGGACATCGAACAACCCCTCTGTCGCTGCAGTCGAGGATGGTGTTGTGACCGGTCTTACCCCAGGCATAGCAACTATTATGGCAAAAACTGCCAATGGTAAGTACGCCTACTGCGCGGTAACTGTCCGACCGCGTCCGATGACCCCTCGGCAGCTTCTCAGGAAAGGGGACGGATCGACATGTACCTTTGTAATCATGATGGATCTTTCGGATGCGGAACTGGCTGAACTTGGCTACAGGTTTATCGTCGGTTATACGGATGCCTATGGCGAATCTGCAATCATAGCCGACACGCCTCTGCGTTATTGCCATACAGCATCAGCGATCTATAATAATCCTTCCAATGATTTCTGGACATTCGCATATCTCGAGAATGAAGATGGCGAGATTTTCACCAGCAATCTGCGTCACCTTGACGGATCCGAGGAGGTATGCTTCGATGCGTCGGTATACGGTTTCGATCCCGATGCACGCAGATCGCCGGCTCACGATGGCGATAACTGGATTACCGTCACACCGACTGAATTATTTATTTCGATAACCAGCCCCGGTGACGTGAACGTTGCGGTCTATACAATGGCAGGTGCTCTTGTCTACTCCAGAGCATACTCCGGCAACGCGATGCGTACCGATGTGATAGAACTCAAACAGTTCGCTCCCGGCAGCTATGTCGTGGTGATGGATCGCGGAGGAGAAGTGAGGACAAAGAAAATTTTGGTCAGATAATAAGGAAATCAGATTTGAGGCAGATATGAAATATACAGTAAGATATGTGATGATGGCTGTAAGTATGCTTGTTGCACTTACAGGTACGGCGCAAACTGCCGGCCGCGAGAAGTTCGCGATAAAGGCTACTGCCGATATCGGCATCGGCAATGCTTTGTCAACGCGCTGCGCTTTGCCGGGGATGGATGCAAAATCAGCTTCCTCTGATTTCGGAATTGATTTCGGCTGGACGTTCTGGAGCCAACGTGAAAATTCTCTTGAGGCCAATATCGGGCTCGGCTACGGGCGGACATCGCTTAAGGCTAACCTTTCCGGAATGGAGTATCATTACGCGGCACCTGCGGCTGCCGATATGGATAACGAGCCCTACATACGCTATTACGCGCTGGATGGTGTTCACCAGAATATCCGCATCGGCAGATTAACCATTCCCATATATCTGAACTATCGTTATCAAATTAACGATAGATTCAGCCTCCACGCCTTGGCCGGTATGAAACTCGGTTTTAATGTAGTAGAAAACTTTACCTCAAGAGGCAAAGCTTTCAGCTACGGTGTCTACCCCCAGTATGACAACCTTATGATCGACGCATCATACATGAACGGGTTCGGCGCATCCACTCTTGGCAGAAATGAAACCATTACGCCGGATGTTCACGCTGTCACCTTTTCACTGATGGCAGGTGTGGGAGCAGATGTCCGTATATGGGAATCGTTTTATGCTGGTCTCACCTTCAAATATGAGGGAGCTGTCAACAATATGTATAAATCAATCAAAGCTGATCCGGATGCCTTCAATGCCAACACTGCCCCGGTTACATATACCGTTGCAGAAGGGGAGACCGTGAAACCGCTTTCAAGCTACCTGACAAGCTCGAAACTCTCCCGTTTCTCCTGTGTCATCTCCCTCTTCTACCGTTTCTGACCCGGTATCATCCCATTTCTTCCCTTCCCCACAAAAAGAGGGCACTGCCGGTTGCGGGACTATACGCTTCAAAAATGTTTCAATCGATAAAATATGATCCTGTGATATGAGGGTGTGTCGTTTTTTTGACACACCCTCTTGCTTCAAATATACCGGATATTGTCGATGTATGCACTCTTTGCTGCTCATCTCGCATATTTTAATATTAACACGTTTTAACGTCTCGGATTTGTTCACTAAATTTTTAGTGCATAACTTTGATGCACTAAAAATTTAGTGATATGGGTGATTCAAATATTAAGCTTACCGAGAAAGAGGAAGAAATTATGCTGCGGATATGGGAGTACGGTCCATGTAGTGTAAAAAACATTATCGACCATCTTCCGGAGCCCAAGCCGCATTTCAACACAGTTTCCACTTTTGTGCGTATTCTTGAGCAGAAGGGGTGTATCGAGCGCAAGGAAAGTGATCGTCGTGGATTCCTGTATTACGCCGTGTTGCCCAAGAGCAGCTATCGTAAGAATGTTGTGCGCAAGATAGTGAACAACTATTTCGGGTCGAGTCTTTCAATGATTTCAACCCTTGTTTCCGATCATGAAATTACGCCAGAGCAGCTGCGCGAATTGCTCGATATGATTGAGGAGGTATAACTATGGGAACTATTTTTGCATATTCCGTTACTGTATCGATGGTTCTGATACTTGCTCATTGTGGGTATCTGTTGAGCCGTAACGGTTCGCCACGATTGAGGCGCACAGTGTTGCTCGGTATCTATGCTTTCGCTCTTGTTGTTGTGCCTGTACTGCTGGGTGTCGACTTCAATGTTGTTTCTGAAAGTGCGGTAATCCGTGGGGAAAATGCACTTCCTCCTCAGATAAAAATTACGAATACCGACGCATCAGCCTCTATTTTTGATATATTACTGGCGATATATGTAGTCGGTGTAACCGCCAGCCTGTTATTGACCGTAGTTCAGCTTCTTCGCGTATACGGGTTATTACGTGGTTCGCGCAAGCAGACTGTGGGAGGGCTTACGGTGTATGTCCACGATCGCCGCGACATAGCGCCATTCAGTATAGGAAGTATTGTGGTCGTAAATGGGGCGGACATTGGAAATTCAGATATTATGCTCCATGAAGAGGCTCATATAGCCCGATGCCATATGATTGACCTCTGTATCGCGCAGTTTACAGCCATAATATGTTGGTATTGCCCGAGTGCATGGAAATTGCGTGGCGAACTGAAGCTTGTTCACGAATTTCAGGCTGATGAGGCTGTGATTGGGAGTGGTACTGATTTGCGTGCCTACTGCCGGCTTCTTGCTGAACGCGCTGCCAGACTTAGAATAATGTCGCTGGCTAACAGTTTTAGTCATAACGACTTGAAGCAAAGAATCAGAATGATGAAAACTTCAGGATCTGAAAGCCGTAGGGGTAAAATGCGGGTTCTGCTACCGCTTTCTGCGGTAGTGGGAGCTGTCCTGCTGCTGTCGGTTCCTGCTGTCAGTAGAGCAATCGGTCAGATCTCCCGATCGACCCTGCCGGCAGGTGAACGTAGTATTAAGGAGACCGGCAACGCTTTTGTTGTTTATGGCGCGGATATAGACAGTGATGTTATCAAAAAAGGTAATTTCATAGTTATATCAGGTGATGTCAGATATTTATCCGGCATGGAAATGGGAGAGATGAGTCTGGAGAATGTCGACGGAGTGATTTTGCCGCGTATCGGCGCGATTTTCTGTTCTGATAAGAATATTCTCAATCGTCTTGTTCCAGGCGTAAGTACATACCTTGTCGACGGTAAGAAAATGTCAGTCAAAGAATTTGCTGAGATTCCGGTGTCCGAACTGTGGAAAATCGTAGTGAGTGGTAATTCCATGATAGTTTATACCCGTAACCAAGTGGAATATAAATATTTTAATGCATTTGAAACTGCAGTAAAAGCAGAAAATAAATATTAATCAACAGGTTATCATGAAAAATACCCTTCTCCTCGGAGCAATTGTGCTCTTTAGCGCCTGTACCGGTCAACAGCATAATGAAATTGAACGTCATAAAATTATTGTTGACAATATACCGTATTGCGATGCCAATACTACCCGTCCCAGTGTCGAGCTGACACAAATAGATCGTACGGAATTATCTACCCAACTGACTTTCATGGCGCTGTATGACTATTACGACACAACTTTCCCGCTTGGCGATGAGATTTACCTCGTGGCAGGCGATACAATGTTGCCGGTGGAGAGTGTCTGTAGCATAGGCAATACAGTTATTAGAAATAACAATGTCGTTATGCCTCAGGGTGTTCCGGTACAGTTCAAATTGATATTTCCCGGGTTGCCCACAGATGTGAAATCCTTTGATTTGATCCAAAAGAGAAATGGTACCATAGCAAACTCGATATGGGGAATAGACCTTACCGGTGAACGCATGCCAAATGAATTTCCCTCTGAAATCCCGGCAGACCTTCTTGAGCACAACCATACGTCGGATTCTCTCCCCGCAATCGTCAGAAAGGATGGAGTAGCGAAAATCATCGCTCACGCAGTGGCATGGCGCGACTGGATGGATCACAGTGTGAAATTTGTTGTAAATACCATAGATGACACTCAGGAAATTATCGAATCGGAATTTGATGATAATGGTATTGTGACCGTGGAAATCCCACTGAAAGGAACCGCCAATGTGTCGGCTTTCACTCCGTATAACACTTACGCAAGTTTTTATGTCGATCCCGATGAGGACATTAACCTCTATATCTTGCCTGACCATACTTCCGATGCCCAGCGCTTCATCAGGCCGGCCGGTGTAATTGACGGCAAATACCGCCACATTGAAGCAATGAGAGACAAACTGATATTCTTCAATAAGGATGCCGAGGTGGATCTGCTGGGGAAAACCCGAACCAAAAGCTACTACAAGGCTATGATGAAGATTCATAGCGATGGGCTTGATAGCATAAAAGCCCGCAATTTCCCGCCGGATTTGGAAAAATATGCCCGCGCCAGCATAGATCTTTCCTTGATGGCTCAGACCCTCATCCCCGACGCATATACTCCGCGTGACTGGGACAAGCGCGATGCTGCGAAAGCCGATACCGTATTGCGCTTCTCACCCGAGCAAATCAAGCAGATCCGATCAAGCATTGACTTCGACAACCCTCTGCTTGAGCTCATAAGTATCGGCAATCCTGGCACTCGGTCCCTCTTCCTGAAAACCAAGGAACTGCTCTTCGCCGAATAGCCCCACTTAAATCCCTGCGATAGTACAGATGGTATGGGGATGTGATAATAGCAGCTTTGTCCCGGGTATAAGAAATAGCGGCTTAACAAAGTGTAAAGCACGAAGTTAAGCCGCTATTTTTTGCAGGCAAATTGCAGATATTTCGTTCGTCAACATCCTGGCAATCGCGGATACCTATTACCTCTGTGTTGATGAAGTCAAGAAGATACTCGTCTTTAAACATATTCAGAGCCTTGTTAGCATCTCTATTATCCTTGATTGTCACATTGAAGTTTGATGGCATCGCTCCGTATTTGTCAGCGGCGTTGTCCTTTATCTGCTGTTGGAGATAGCGGGTGTCCCATTTGTTTTCAAGAGTCAGTTTTATGTATTTCCACCTTTTGTCTACATTTTTTTCTCCGTTGAGAATTCTTATGTGGTGGGTAAAGCTAAGATTTCCAAACAATTCTAAATCGTCAGTCATGATTGGCGATTTAGACGATAGAAGGGTTGTCGTTTCTATTTCGCCAATCACGATTGGCGAAATAGATGATTCATGCTGTGAGGCTTCAAGAACGGGAGACCACTCTTCATAAAACATCCTCATATTTTTTAGGCTACTCTCCGAGAAGCCTTTTAAACCCGGCATTTCCTTGCGAAGTCGCTCTGAGATTGCCTTAATTGCTCCGGTTCCCCAGAACCCATAACGAGATTTTGTTGAAATGTATCGGCCTATACCGTAATATAGTGAGAGCATTTCGCGATTAACCAACTTCGCTGCCTGATACTGGCTGCGAAGGATAGCGTCTTTTATTGTCTGAACAGCGATACTATAGTCTGCTGTGTTATGCCGGATAATTGATTCCTTTGCCATGATAATGCAAATTTACTGATTATTTGTCGGGTGGTAAAAATTTTCCGGTGCATCCTGTCTTCGCAGAGAACCGGCAAAATTCAAAAATTGCCTGCGGCGAGGTAAAGGTCTCGCGCCAACTTTTGGCTGGGAAATAATCTCGGGATGTAATAGAGGGTAGCCGATTATAGTGTTAGGAGATTGGGGGTAGCGAGGGTGGTATAGTCGGCGTTCATCATGGCTCCGTTGGAGAAGGTGATGCCATGCCGGGTTGCGATCCCGTGTTGGGCGTGGATGTGGCCGAATAGGTGGAGACGGGGATGAACATCCGTTACTTTAGCGAGAAGCTGCACGTCTCCGTAGTTTATATTGTCGTCGAAGTCGAGGATACCGTAGGCCGGGCTGTGGGTTATCAGGACATCGGTGTCAGATGGGATTTTGGCGATGTTACGCTGTTGGCGGTCGGTGACGCAGTCGCTCATAAACATTGGCACGCCGTAGAATTTCACCCCGTCAATCTCTACTGCGGAGTTACACAGGTAGTGCACATCAGGGTCAAGACCGTCGATTCTGGCGCCATAGAGACAATCGTCATGGTTGCCGCAGATGAAAATCTTATGTGCATATGGCAGGTCGCAGAACCAGTTCAGGAAGTCGATTGCTTCCTGCTCAGTTCCGGTCATAGTGAAATCGCCGGAATGAACCACGACATCGGCTTTGGGTAAGTCTGTTAGTCTGTGGTGGCAATCATGAGTGTCGGAAAGGTGTAATATTTTCATTGTGAAATGTTTCTGTATAGATAACGGCCAAGATGTGTCAAATCTTGCCGCATATCCGAAATTTATTAAATTAATTGCGGAAAGACAGGGAACATACCGAACTGCAAAAGTATATTGATTATCAAATCATTAACTCTGCAAATTCTAAATGGTTAGCGTCTGGGTAGCGCAATTCAATCTATGATCTGACTCAATTGACTGAAATTGATTAACCAGCGACATTCCCTATCAAATATTCGCATATAGTTGACGAAACAGAATTCTCACAAGGATACCTACTGTTCCAACTTTACTCTCCAAACTCTCTGAAATTCAATAAGAAATTCAGAAAATATTCAAAGGGTAGCAAAAGGTTAGCTAATAGCCTTCCAATCAAATTGCCGGCCGCTTCTGCGAGCATTATCCTCAATGCAAAATTAATAAGTTTTGTTCGATTTTTTTAGAACGGAAAGCTTGTTTCCGATTGGCATCATAGCTTTGCAACCGGAAAGCATTGGCGAGTTGCAGGATTTGATTTTTTTTGCTAATTTCGCAATTGAAATTCAGCAACTAAGTCTGGATTCACAATATAGCAATTAGCTTTGACTAATTACCCGGCTTTAGTAAAATCTGGTAAATTTCACTTTTGAGTTCCGTGTAATAAGTCGAAAGGTAGGTTGCACCCGTTCAGGGCGCCGACCGCTTTCCACTTATTTGAACTCACGGTTTACCAGAGCCGACTAAAGCAGATAAGCGAAAAGGGAGTCGCGCCTTTTTTCATGCGACCGTAGTGTCGAAATACGTTAACAGAGGCAACAAATTGTAGATAACTGTTTTCAAGATAGTGATATGATATTCAGCACGCTTCATTCGAAGGACACAAACGAAGATCCAAAGACATCTTCCATTATAGGAGGATTATTATTATTGCCAGATCAAATTTTATATAAAATATTATGCCGGGCTTGTTCGCCTAATATACTGCCAATAAATAACGGTTCGGTTAAAAATTTTGAATTTTGGCCACGTTGGTATGATGATACGTACAATACACATTTTGTTGAGCCAGATGTAATAATACATTGTGAGTATCGTGATATAATTATAGAAGCAAAATATAGCGACATTACCGGCCAATATAAGGACCAGTGGAAAAAGGAGATCTGTGCCTATAAAAAAATATATGGTAATAAGAAGGAAGTGTCCTTTATTGCTCTTGGTGGTAATGAAAACTACAACGCAGAAGAAATCGATGACGTTATTGTTTTGAAGTGTTCATGGACGTCATTATTAATGGCAGTGATATCCATTAGATCCCAGTTTGAAAAAATATCTTATACAGATGAACATGTCACTCAAACTGTAAGAATACTAAAATACGTTGAGAAATCTTTTGAGGCTCATCAAGTTTACAGCTTATCTATCCTTGATTTTAAAACCTTAACAAAATACGATTCTTACTCAGATAATCTTTTACTTAAGTTCAAGATATGAATAACGATAATCAATCAATCAGAAATGCATTGACTAATGTCAGAGGGGCATTTCGCACATTGGCATCCTATCAGCAGAGCATGCTGTCGATCGTCAATTATATTAAAAATCGCAGTGGCATTAAAAATGCACGGATTTACGGCGCAAAGAGATTTTCGAATCCCATACGCAAGTGTCAAATCAAAGAAGATTATGACGCTAACCTAAACGTCTTCTCTGATATGTGGAGCTGGGATTTCCTCTATGGGTATATGTTTGAATATTATTTAGGGACACATATTTTATCCACTAAAGAAGGAAATAAAGAAGTGTCTGTTTCAATTATACAGGTTTCTGACGATGGTTTTATTCGCTCACAATTCGAAAATAAGAAGAGAACTGATTTGGAATGTTTCCAATCACCCGAACAATCAAAAAGTTGGGTGATTATATGCGTGGGTTATGGAGATGGATGGTATTATGTCCCGGAAATAATGTCTAAAGAAACTTATTCTCCTACATCTTGGGCAGAGGTAGCATTCCAAACAGTCAATTACGTGGTCAATAGCTCCAGTGATTTCTACATTAATAGAACTGGAGTAGATGGTAATAAGTGTTTATTTCTCGCTAAAAGATTACCCTTAGATGATTTCTTTGATGCAAAATCTATTGACAAATTACTTACTGCGTTAAGCATACAGCTTAATCAAGAAGCCGAATTAGATTTATTCAAATTTTAAAAACCATTTAGATAGGGCATCTAATCGGCATGAATGTTTCTTATTCAAGTTTTAATTTTGTGACAATTAAGTAATCTTTAAAAATCAAACTTATGGCACATATTTGGAAAGTTACTGCTAAGATAAATATTGGTGGCAGTAAAGGAATAAAGAAAGGGCAACAAGTTCAAGTTGCATCTGTTTCATCGGGTCATCCTCTTGAAAAAGAGATCAGCGAAGCATTTAAGAATCAGCTTGGAATTGATATACGCAGTAGCGAAACCTCCTATGTAAAATTTCAGTGTGAGCTTATTAAAAAAGGGTGAAATTTTGACTATATCTGCATGAAATCAATCTGAAAAGAAGTTGATTCAGTCGGACTGAGTCAACTTTTTTATTAATTACTTCTAATCGGAAAGTGTGTTTTCGATTAAGCAGCTAACTTTGCAGTGTAAAATAAAAAGAATATGAAAGGAAAATCTTTGAACATACAACCGGAACTGATATTTTCCCATATATGGGCGATACGGTCTGATGCAAGGTTAGCGGTTATGCAGCAATCATTAGATTCGCTTATCGCTGAGATAGGTAACCCTGAAATTATCCCAAACGACCTGGATGTTATTTACGAACTTATAAAGAATCGAGCAAGATGGTTCTCCATGGGTTGCGAAGGATATGCAGTGTCGCTTGCTGAGAAATATAATGAAAAATACTTGAATCTTGGCTTTAAAGACTTGGTCTTGATTGTAAGTCTATACTATAATTATACGGACATTGAGCATAGGCATACTAATAATCTTTTGAAAAAGTATTTCAAAAGAAGAGAGTCCTGTTACAATGAATCAACCATGCTCTTTCCCGAAATAACCAGTCAAACGTATGGATTATTGGTTTATCGGGAACAAGCTGAAAAGATGATAATGAAAATTACAGATATGGAGTATGTGGAGGCAAAGAAGCTACTTTTTGATCTTCGTATAGGAAATGCTCAAGCACATAATTACGGTGATACTTTTATCTCTTTAGGAGAGGCGAAAGGTTTACCAAAAGAAAAAGTCAGAAGAGTATGGGCATTAATCTCTCGACAGGCTCAACTGTTGACAGATTATAAATTTTCAATTATGCTGTCATGGTTGTTATATCAACTCCAGTATCTGGAAACGTACTATTGCACACGAGTATGGACTATAGTTAGGAGGTTTGCAAAGCAGTATGAACACAGATTAGATGTGCATCATATCGAAATGATTAATTCTATAAGAACTACTGAAGTAAAATAACGTGATTTGAATGAAAGACTCAAATCTAAAAAAACATAGATTGGATGAGTTTTTTAAGAGTTTAGAAATGCTGTAAAAAAGCATATTGCAAGGAATAATATTATGGTAGAACTTCTTCTTAAACGGTATCTATGGCTCATCGACACGTTGAAATGTGGCGATGAAATGACCTTTGATGAAATTGCCGCACGATGGGAGAAATCATCAATCAACGACAATGGATCAGTGCTTTCCAAACGAACGTTCTATAATCATTGTCAGGCCGTTTCTCGTCATTTCGGCATTGACATAGAATGTCGCCGCGGCCGGGGACTCAATCTCTATAGAATTGTAAATCCCGAAGCGATTGAGGAGAATACATTGACAAAGTGGGCTCTTGACAGCTTTTCGTTTGGCGAGCTTTTGCTCGGCAATTCTGCTATTGCGGATAAAATTCTTTTAGAAGATGTTCCATCGGGGCGCGAATGGCTTAAAACTACACTCATAGCCCTTCAAAAAAATCGGAAACTTGAAATTTCATACAACAATGCCTTTGGCTATCACTCAGAATCCGTGATATCTCCACTTTGTGTGAAGTTATTTAAGAGGCGTTGGTATGTATTAGCGCTAAATTCCAAGGAGCAGAAGCGCATATATTCACTTGACCGAGTGAGGGATATGGTTCTTATTGATGAATCGTTCACTTATCCTAAAGATTTTGTACCGGCAGAGTATTTCCGCGATGTATTCGGAATTGTTGCCGGAGTTGATGGTAAGGTTGAGGATATTGTAATCCGAACCTATTCCGAATTGCCTGGCTATTTGCGCTCTCTGCCTATGCATCATAGCCAACGTGAGATAAATTCTAATGAAGAATTTACCGACTTCTCTCTGCGGCTGAAACCAACCTTCGACTTCATTCAGGAATTGCTCCTGCATCGTGACCAACTCGAAGTGCTCCAGCCCCAATCGTTGCGAGATGAGATGGAACGAATAATCCGCAATATGCTGAATCACTATAAATGAAATGAATTCTTATATTGAACGTACGTTAAAATAACATATGTCAAGAAGTAGGAAAAAGCATCCTGTGGTGTGGTGTGCCGGCCGATCAAACAAGGCAGGGAAGCGTCAGGCAAACAAACGTTTCAGGCGCATTGTGAATCAGCGTATTAACTCGACTTATCCAATCCCCATGTATGTAAAGGAGATAACAGACTTTTGGTGCATGCCGGCTGATGGAAAAATGAGATTAAACCCGAACGATGATTATTATGAAAAATCTTTGAAGAAATAACAAATATGAATTCAATAAAAAA
>CAZDWY010000019.1:0-37174 GCA_964509345.1 uncultured Alistipes sp. | reverse complement strand
AAAACTCGCCGATGGTGTCTACAAAATCTCTTGGACCGAACCAACCGGCACAGAGAGGGATGTCAAGTTTGGAGAAACGTTCGAGCACCTCCTTGTGGAGTTTCGGGTCAACCTTGACAGCATATTTCTGGATCAGGTCGTTGCCCCCCTTGTAGTCTCCTTCGCTCTTCACACGCTGGATCTCGGCGAGCAGGGTGCCGAAGAGATTGCGGAGCGCGGGGTAATCGTTGATCTGAACGTAGGTCTTGCCGTTTTTCTTCACAAGTTCCACCACGTCTTTGCCACCTTTTCCCTTCTTCTTTCCATTCTCAAGAGCCCACTTGGCCACAAGCTGACGGTTGCGCATGTGAGCCTCCTCGATGTCGGCACCCGGCTCGATGCGGTTGAGCTGGGTCATCAGGCCGTTGAGCATATATTTGTAGTATTCAGCCTTGTACGCGTCAGGATCATTGAGCAACCCGAGCTCGATCATATGAGGATCTGCCAGATAATAGAGGGCGAACAGGTCTGCGCGGGTCTCCTCAAGGGTTGATCCGTGGGCTTTGAGCGCGTCAGGGTCTACACCGGGAAGCAGACGGCCCGAACCGTGACCCAGACATTCATGAAGATCGGTATGGAGGTTGTCGGTGATGAAAAGATATTTGTCAAGCAGATCGCGGGTCGGTTTATCGATCACAAACTCCTCATTGAATCCATTGCCATGCGACGCATCGTCGTACGCCTGCGTGATATTCTCAATGGTGACGGATTTCGAGCCATGCGCGGCGCGGATCCAGTTCGCGTTAGGAAGGTTGATGCCGATCGGAGTTGCCGGATACGCGTCACCGGCAAGAATCGCCGCATTGATTACCTTGGCGCTGACACCTTTTACCTCCGGTTTACGGAAACGGGGATCAACTGGCGACCGGTCCTCGAACCACTGGGCCTCATTTGAAATGATTTCAGTGCGTCGCGAAGCCTTCTCATTTTTGAAGTTTACTATCGATTCCCATGCACCTGTCATTCCAAGCGGGTCACCGTAGCTTTCGATAAATCCATTGATAAAGTCGACTGTGGGGGTGGTATCCTCTGTCCACAGGATCGAATAGGTGTCGAATGTGCGCAGGTCTCCGGTCCGGTAGAATTTTATAAGTTCCACAATGCTCTTATGCTGCAGTTCGGTCTCGGCATAGGGAAGGGCTTTCTCCAGATTCTCAACTATTTTTTCGATGGCTGGAGAGTATAGACCACCTACTTTATAGGGCTGTTCTGTCACCTGATCCCCGATTTTCACCACTTTGGTGTTCAGACCGTAGGATACTGGGGTCTCATCCGACGGATTTTTTAATCTGCCGAAATAATCTTCCACCTCTTTCTGGGTCACACCTTCGTAAAGGTTGTTGGCAGAGGTAAGTATCAGATCCTCCCCCTCGGTCTGATTCACCCGCTTTGCCATGAACGACGGGTCGAACAGCAGCCGTTCGGTCATCTTGATCTCTTCAGGGTTAAGGCGTTTGGCAAGTGCGGGATTTTTCGCCATAAGCTGCTTCAACTCATTTCCGAACCACTGCGGAGTAAACTGTGGCACGAATTTGTCGGTGCTGTAGTGGTGGTACGCGCCGTTCCCGAATTCTATCTGCTTGAGATAGGTCTCGAATGCCTTGAAATTCGGATCATTCCGGTCACCGCTGTAATTACGGTATATCCCTTCCGCTATCTGGCGCAGTGTCAGATTATATTTGCCGTTCTGATCCCATAAGATGTCGCGTCCGGCAAGGGCGGCCTCCGTGAGATAATATATGAAAAGCTTTTTGTTAAGGGGAAGCTCCTCGAAACCGGGAACGGTATAGCGGAGTACTTCTATGTCGGCGAAGCGGTCTACGATATCGCCCGACGGGTTATTCGGATCCATTGTGTTTGCCATCGCTGCAGATGTTAGGCAGGCTGCGCACAGCGCGCCTGTGATTATTCGTTTTCCCATTATTTGATCGGAATTATTGTTTTCTGGATGGAAAATTCTTGTTGATATGTATTATGTATATTGAGTGTATATGTCGTTTTTCCACTATGAGACCCACTTTTGTTTCCGTAGAGGAGAGGGCGCCGTTGCTTACTCAACATACAGAACCAACCCTTTCAGGTATTCACCCTCAGGATGGTATATGTTGACCGGATGATCGGCCGGCTGGGTGAGCTGATGCAGTATGCGTATCCGGCGTTTGCTCTGTGCGGCGGCAGAGAAAACAGCGAGCCTGAACTGTTCGCGGCTTACTGCCTGGGAACAGGAGAAGGTGAAGACTATCCCCCCGGAAGATATTTTCTCGAAAGCACGGGCATTGATGCGCTGATAGCCACGCAGGGCGTTGCGGAGCGCGCTCCTGTGTTTGGCGAACGCAGGGGGATCGAGGATAATCAGGTCATATGCGTCCTTTTCCATGTTGTCGAGATATTTGAAAGCATCCACCGCATATGAGCGGTGGCGGTTCTCACCAGGGAAGTTGAGAGCTACATTGGCATCCGTGAGGGTGATCGCCTTTTCAGAACTGTCGACAGAGTCAACTTGCATGGCACCACCTTTCAGAGCATATACTGAAAAACCACCGGTGTAGCAGAACATATTGAGCACGCGCCGTCCGCTGCTGTACCGTCCGAGCAGGTCGCGGTTGTCGCGCTGATCAAGGAAGAAACCGGTTTTCTGACCGCGTAGCCAGTCGATATTGAACTGAAGGCCGTTTTCCGTAGCCACCGATGTCTCGAACTCTCCGATCAGATAGGTGTTCTGCGGGTCGAGATGAGCCTTGTAGGGGAGAGTAGTCTCTGATTTGTAGTATACGTTGCGTACACCCAGATCTCCGAGCCTTACGAGTGCCTCAGCCACCGTCATCCTTGCAAAGTGCATCCCGGGGGAGTGGGCTTGGATAACCGCTGTCGGACCGTAGATGTCTACTACCAGACCCGGGAGGAAGTCTCCCTCTCCATGAACCAGGCGGTAAGCGTTGTTATCACCCCGCGCCAGACCGAGAGCCTTGCGCAGGCGCAAAGCGTCATTCAGACGTCTATCGAAGAAATCTTCTGACAGGGAGGCGGATCCGAACACCAGAATTCTTACGGCGATACTCCCTATCTGGAAGTGACCCGTACCGATGAGGCGTCCGTCATGAGCGTATACTGTTACTGTTTCACCCTCTTCCAAGCCGGCAGGTAGAGGATCGGCGATTGCACCGGAGAATACCCAGGGATGGAAACGGTCGAGCGATTCCTCTTTCCCCCTTTTCAAACGAATCTCTTTAAGTGACATTTATTGAGCGATAGGTATGAGGTGTGAAATTATTTTATTAAGAATCTGTAGATATCGTTGGAGTTCGCATAAACAAGCAGCGCAAGCAGCAGGAACATGCCGGCGGTCTGGGCATACTCCAGAAACTTTTCCGAAGGTTTACGGCGGGTCACAACCTCCCACAGAAGGAACATCACATGTCCACCGTCAAGTGCCGGGATCGGAATTATGTTCATGAATCCAAGAATTATGCTCAGAAAAGCTGTCATCTCCCAGAAGGTGCGCCAATCCCATTTCGGGGGGAAAAGGGAACCTATAGCTCCGAATCCGCCTATCTGTTCAGCCCCCTCCTTGCTGAAAAGATGTTTGAGCGATCCAACATAGCTTACAAGCATATTCGTACCCGTACCGATCCCTTTAGGGACCGCTTCAACTATGTTATAGTCAGTGGTGTACCATTCGAATATCTCGTCGGGCGACTTAAGTCCGAAGCCAAGTTTGCCACCTTCGCTCGGCGTTACGGCAAGGCGCAGGGTATCGCTCCCTCTTACAACATCTACTGTTGTCTCCTTGCCACCGTACGCCCGCAGCGCCGGAGCCAGTTCGGTATACGCCGGTGTAAGGCTGTCGCCTACGGCTATTATGCGGTCACCGACCTCTATCCCAGCCTTTGCTGCAGCTTCACCAGGCATAAGTTGCTTTACGAATACCGGTATACGGATGGCCATGAACTGCTCGTCCTGAGGAAGAGACATTACCGCGTTATCAGGCATGGTGAAAGTGACGGTGTCGCGATGGTTGCGAAGAACTGTCACCTCCTTTGCCTCAAGCATATCGAGCATTGCTGTACGGTTACGCGAATCTATCGGTTTGCCGTCGGCTTCCAGCAGAATGTCACCGTTGCGGAAACCGAGCGCCTGAGCCGCAGGAGTGAAGTCCATCCCTTCATACGCATTCTGGAACGGGATTGTCTTCTCACCCCAATACCATGCGATACCGGTGTAGATGATGAAGGCCAGAATGAAATTATTGAGCACACCACCCGTCATTACAAGAAGGCGCTGCCAGGCAGGCTTGCTCCGGAATTCCCAAGGCTTAGGCTCCTGAGCCATCTGCTCCTTATCCATCGACTCATCGATCATTCCCGCGATTTTTACATATCCGCCAAGAGGCAGCCAACCTATACCGTATGTGGTTTCACTGTTCTTAGGCTTCCACTTAGCCAGAGAAAACCACGGGTTGAAGAACAGATAAAACTTCTCTACCCTGATTTTAAACACCCGTGCCCAGAGAAAGTGACCGAACTCATGGATTATGACCAGAAGCGACAATGCCACTACAAGCTGGGCAGCTTTTATGAGGAATGTTTCCATTAATCCTAATATTTTCTGTTTGTTATCGTTTGCTAACCACTAACCGTAAAATCACTAATTAGTATTTACTAACAATTAATCATAAATTACTAATTACTAATTACTAATTACTAATTGCTCCGCGTATTCCCTTGCCGCCGTGTTACACTCTATATAATCCTCAAGCGTAGGAGCTTCTATATAGGGGAGCGCAGTGAGAGTATTCATTATAAGAGGATAAATATCAGTAAATTTTATCTTCTCACTCAGAAAAGCCGCTACTGCAACCTCGTTTGCCGCATTGATCACACACGATGCATTTCCCTTCCTTCGCAAAGCATAATGGCCGAGTTTCAGACCCGGGAAGCGCTCCACATCCGGCTCTTCGAAAGTCAGGTCTCTCATCCGGTCCAATGTCAACGGAGAATCACAAGTGGCAAGACGTCTTGTCTCACCCAACGCATAACGGATAGGTAGGCGCATGTCAGGAACGCCAAGCTGAGCTTTAACCGAACCATCTACAAACTCAACCATCGAGTGAACTATCGACTGGGGATGAACCACCGCTGTGATTTTATCCGCATCCATATCGAACAACCACCTGGCCTCGATAATTTCGAACGCCTTATTTATCATAGTCGCGGAGTCTATTGTGATTTTCGCTCCCATCGCCCAGTTGGGATGACGCAGCGCATCTTTCACCGTGACCCTGCTTAGCTGTTCATCGCCGAAGCACCTGAAAGGCCCACCCGAAGCGGTTATTATAAGCCGCCGGACACTCTCCGGAGCCTCCCCGGAGAGGCATTGGTATATAGCCGAATGTTCGGAATCAACCGGAAGCATTCGCGATTTTGACCGCCTAAGGGCTTCAGTAACAAGCTCACCTGCAACTACAAGGGTCTCTTTATTGGCCAACGCGATATCTTTACCGGCGGATATGGCTCTAAGAGTTGGCGCCAGACCGCTGTAACCTACTGTGGCTGTGACTACTGTGTCGAAACAGTCGGCCTCCATCGCATCGTTGATTGCCGCTTGACCGGCTGCTGTAGCGATTCCATGCGGTTCAAGAGCATCTTTCAGTTTCCAATATAGGCTTTCGTTGGCTATCACTGCTAACTTCGGACGCCATTTAAGTGCCTGAAGGATAAGGGTATCGATCTTTGAGCCAGCCACGAGGACGGTTGGTTCAAAGCGGTCAGGGTACTCTGCTATCACATCAAGTGTCTGCGTACCGATCGAACCGGTACTACCGAGCACCGCTATGCGCTTGCGTTTACCATTTTTAATTGTATCTGGTTGAATATCAGTATTTCCTATATTCACAACGTTTCTCTTTTTATTATGAAGCATATCGATTGATGCTACGGTTTGCAAAGATAGCGAAAATAGCTGAAATATCCGTAACTGAAAGCAGATTGAGAAGTTAAGAAACCTTACTTGAGGCTACTTAACTTCTCAATTCTGTATCGAATATTGAGAGCGGTGTTCGCATCACTCTTGAAAATATCCCGGTTCGAACACTGCGTCAAATCATCGATCCCTATGAGTGACTGCTATTTATAAATAATTGGTTGTTAGTCGGTTGTTGGTTGTAATGCTACCGGTTATCTGCAGCCAACCGTCAATTCTCAATTACTTATTCCTATTTACACATTCCTAATTCCTAATTGTCAATAGGTGTGGTCCTCTTTACGGAGCTCTGCGGAAGAAATTTTGGGAGAGGTCATCTTATACCATACATAGGCTATGTAGCCTATAACAAAGGGTAAAAGCACTGTTACCCATGTCATTACCTTGAGAGTGAATTCGCTTGACGAAGCATTGTCAATGAAAAGCGAGCTCTGGGGATGGGTCACAGATGGCAGGAAAGCCGTGTTGTTGTAACCGCTGATACACAGCAGGCTTGTTACTGTGAGTACAACTCCGATGGATGCCCACCAGAATCCACCGCGGAACTTTTTGTCGAAATACGAGCGGATAATCCCATAGAGAACCATCAGTACACCGATCAGGAAGGTCGCGCCGATCCACCAGAGATCGATCAAATTGAAGAAATATTTGTATGGAACCTTGACTACCAGGCCATTATCCATGCGGGAATAGCCGTCGGACATGAACAATGCGAAGAGAAACGATAGGAAGAGAAGAACAAAGATCGTTCCGTTCACCAGGATGTGGTAGCGTATCTTCTGGATACCTTTTGCATCCGTACCCAAATTCACGTTATTCAGGAAAAAAAGCGCACCGAGAGTGCGGGCGAGGAAAAAGACTGCAAATCCAAGCAGAAGGTTGGAAATGTCGAACATCACATCAAGTCCATGGGTGGAATCCCATTTTGATATAACAGGCGATGAGCCATTTAATATGTCGACACGGCATACCTCGAAGTTTGCACCGAAAAACTGCATTCCCACTGCTACACCAAGAAGCACACACCCTACGCATCCGTTGATCCATAGGAATGTATCGTAAGTAGTAGTGCCGAAAATGTTGCCCGGTTTAGAACGGAATTCGTAGCTGACTGCCTGAAGAATAAAACTTACGAGAATTGTCATCCAAAGCCAGTAGGCACCTCCGAAACTTGTGGAATAGTACAACGGAAAAGATGCGAAATATGCTCCTCCGAATACTACGAGGGTTGTGAAAGTAAGTTCCCATTTGCGACCGAGTGCGTTCACCAGCAGAGATTTGCGTTCGGGTTTGCGTTCGCTCCATATGAGGCTCTGTCCACCTTGCACGAAAAGCAGCGCCACGAGCAGACCTCCCAGAAGCGAAATTACGAACCACCAATATATCTGTAACGTTTCCATTATTTTTTGTGTTTTAGTGTCGTTTCTGAAAAAATGATGTGTTTTACGATTGCTGACGGCAGGTAACTTAATGTTTGTCAGGGCCGTTTAAGATGTCGCGGCGGGTGGCTTTCCCGATTTCGCGGAGCATGATGCTGATTTCGGCGATCAGCAGTCCGGTGAATACCACTACGAACATCCAGAATGTCAGTTGAACCGATTCTGGCTGAATGTCGCTTATGGCGGCCCGACAGGGGAGCAGATCCTGTATTGTCCATGGCTGCCGTCCCATTTCGGCTGTAACCCATCCGGCTTCGCTTACGAGCCATACTATCGGAATACTGATAAGTCCGAATATATTCAGCAACCTATTTTCGAGTATTTTAGGTTTGCGGTAGCTTACGAACAGCATTACCACAAAAAGAAGCAACAGGTATCCGCCACCCATCACCATCACACGGAACATGTAGAATGTCAGTGCTACTGGCGGAACTGCTTGATCTACATTGTCGAGGTATCCGTAGCCGAAATATTTGAAGTTAGCCATGAAGCGCTCTTTGGCTTCGGTCATGGTATTTGTGTCGCTGGCGGCTCTCGCATTGTCGTAGTCGCGCAAGGCTTCCTGGGCCATGCGTCCGCGGGCAATCCGTTCTTCGTAGCTGACTGTGTTGACGGTATCACCGTCGGCGTTGATCGAAACGCCTTCAATAAGATCGTTTATGCCTGGCACAAAGCTGTCTGGATCGTGGTTGGCAAGAATGGAAAGACCTTTCGGAATGCTGATCTCGCAAAGGATTGCAGGATTATCGTCTGTGCGTTCCTTGTCGGGATTGATGATGCCGAAGCCAACGAGACTCTGACCGCACGAACCGTTGTAAAGTCCCTCCATCGCGGCGAGTTTCATCGGTTGCACGCGGGCTACCTGAACGGCAGATCCGTCGCCAGTCCACATTGTCAGGATGATACCTGCGAGACCTACCCACGATGCTATCTTCATTGAGTCTTTTGCAAATTCGATATTGCTTTTCTTGATAAGGAACCAGCAGCTTACACCGATTACAAATGTAGCTCCGAGAACCCATCCTGACAATACGGTGTGGAAGAATTTGTTTACGGCAACCGGCGAGAAAGCCACGCTCATGAAATCATCCATTACGTTGCGCATCTGGTCAGGGTCAAATTCCATTCCTACGGGGTATTGCATCCAGGCGTTGGCAACGAGAATCCAGTATGCCGAGAGGCATATGCCGGCTGCGGTAAGCCATGTGGAAGCCAGATGAAATCCACGGCTCACCCGGTTCCAACCGAAAAACATCACGGCTATAAAAGTTGATTCGAGGAAGAAAGCGGCGATACCTTCTATAGCGAGCGGCGCGCCGAATATGTCTCCTACAAACCATGAATAGTTGCTCCAGTTCGTGCCGAACTCGAATTCCAGAATGATACCGGTTGCGACTCCGCAGGCAAAGTTGATGCCGAAGAGGAGCATCCAGAATTTCGCCATGCGTTTCCAGCGTTCGTTCCCGGTTTTGTAAAAAATGCTCTCCATGATGCCAACTATCAGCGACAGACCTATGCTCAGCGGAACAAACAGCCAGTGAATCATCGCTGTTAGGGCGAATTGGCCTCTTGACCAATCGATGGTGCTAAATAATTCGTCCATGATATAAAGATTTTTAACTAATTATCTGTTTATTGGGTGATTTTGAGTGTCTGGAATAAGGGCGGTGCGTACAGCCTGAGCTCTTTCTTCGTCAGTGTCGTAATTTTCCTGAAGGATGTTAGGAAAGAAGAACAGCTTGAAAACGAGGAATATGACCGCAAGTTTGATAATTATTATAGCCCAGAGCCGCCGACCTACAGTCATGGATCGGAAGCCGTCGATATACATACTTGCCGCTTTAAAAAAGAATCCCTCTGATTTCATTGTCATATGGCTATACAGTGCCTGAGCATGGTGATTTTTTTGTTGCAAAGTTGGCGGTTTCTGACTAACTTTGCCATCGGTTTTACCTCAGGGCCGCGGTGCTCGCCGAGGCAAAATTAATCAAACTTATTGATAATACAAAACTTAATATTTTCAGTTCTGAAATAGCAGACTGATGCAGCAACGATTATGGCAAACTGGTTCGAATGTAAGATACGTTACGACAAGACGCAGGAAAATGGTTCTATAAAAAAAGTTACTGAACCTTATCTTGTTGATGCGCTTAGCTTTACAGAAGCTGAGGCGCGTATTATCGAGGAAATGACACCCTATATCAGTGGTGAAGTTGACGTCAATGCGGTAAAGCGTACAAAAATTTCAGAAATATTCTGGGATGATTCCGCCGACCGATGGTTTCTCGTAAAGGTCGCCTTTATTACTATTGATGAGAAAACGGCGGTTGAAAAGAAATCGACATCATTGATTCTTGTGGCGGCCAACGACTTCAAGGGCGCTTACGATGCATTCATGGAGGGGATGAAAGGTACGATGGCTGACTTCGAGATCACATCCATATCCGAAACTCCGATAATGGATGTATATCGCTTTAAAAGTACCGAAAAAGCATCAGAAAAACCAGCTGAATAAAACATGATGTCGGCAACTGCTGAGAATATAAACCGCATCCTTTCTACCCTTCCCGCAGGGGTGGAACTGGTTGCGGTTTCAAAGTTTCATCCGGTTGACACCTTACAGGAGGCGTATGCTGCCGGTCAGCGTAAGTTCGGTGAGAGCCGGGTACAGGAACTAGCCGGCAAGGTGTCGGTGATGCCTGGCGACGTTCAATGGCATTTTATAGGGCATCTCCAGACAAATAAGGTGCGCCAGCTGCTCCGCTTGCGTCCGGCGATGATCGAGAGCATAGACTCTGAGCGGTTGCTCGCAGCTGTCGATGCCGCTGCGTCCGATCTGGGCATAGTGCAGCCGGTGCTGATGCAGGTTCATGTGGCGGCAGAAGAAACCAAATTCGGTTTTACACCCGAAGAGCTTGAGGCATATTTTGCTGACAGACGGTTCGAATCGCTTCGCGCGGTTCATATATGCGGTGTGATGGGAATGGCTACCAACACGGACAATATTGCCAGGATACGGTTTGACTTTGAGTCAATAGCGGCTGTCGCCCGAAAAATCAGGGCTCTTGCTCCTGATCTGCGTGGCTTCGACATCGTCAGTATGGGCATGAGCGATGATTATCCTCTCGCAATAGATTGCGGGAGTAATCTTGTGAGGGTGGGTACAGCTATTTTCGGGAACCGGGAATACTGATTCCGAACCTCTTTCGGGAGATCATTTTTCCAATTGCGTGAAAATATTTTTGCTGCAAGTGAAAAAATGTTTAATTTTGCAAACCGCTGAATGTTGCCTATGGCTCATGATTCGGAAACTGACGCCGATGCCGCTCCCTGTGGCTGAGGTGTATACCCTATAACAAACAACTTATTTACCTTAAAATCCAGTAAAAGAAAAATTGCTATGAATCAAGTAAAAACCAATCAGAAAGGTAATTTGATAGCAATTATCGCAATGTTTTTCCTCTTTGCGATGATCTCGTTCGTTACCAATCTGGCAGCTCCTATCGGAACAATCTGGGGCTACAAGTTTGCAGGCAACTCAGTGCTCGGCATGATGGGCAACATGATGAACTTCCTTGCCTATCTCTTCATGGGTATACCCGCCGGTAACCTTCTCGTGAAGATCGGTTACAAGAAAACTGCTCTCTGGGCAATGGGGATCGGCTTTATCGGTCTGTTCGTACAGTGGCTTTCAAGCTTCGTAGGCGCTGATGTCAACGTATTCGAGATGGCATCGACTGTCAAGGAAGATGGAATGGAAGTAATGAAAACCTATCAGGTTCCCCTCAACTTCATAATCTACCTTCTGGGCGCATTCATCTGCGGTTTCTGTGTGTGCATGCTCAACACTGTCGTGAATCCCATGCTCAACCTTCTCGGTGGCGGTGGTAACCGTGGCAACCAGCTTATCCAGACCGGCGGTTCGCTCAACTCTCTGTCGGCAACCCTTACCCCCTTCTTTGTAGGTGCTCTTATCGGCTCACTTACCCCCGAGACAAGCATCAGCAATGTGACCCCTCTTCTGTGGATCGCAATGGGTGTATTCGTAGCTGCTTTCATCATCGTATCGTTTGTAGCTATTCCCGAACCGAACATGAACAAGTCGGGCAAGCAGGTTAAATATGCCCACTCTCCCTGGAACTTCCGTCACCTTGTTCTTGGTGTCATAGGTATTTTCTTCTATGTAGGTATCGAGGTAGGTATCCCCGGCACCCTTAACTTCTATCTCTCTGACCAGAGTGCCAATGGCGCAGGTGTGCAGGGAGCTGCCTCAACAATTGCCGGTGCAGTCGTAGCTATCTACTGGCTGCTTATGCTCGTAGGTCGTTTCTGCTCATCAATTATATCAGGTGCGGTTTCTACACGTGCGCAGATCCTCACTGTGACAACTGTGGCTATCGCACTTGTTGTAGTGGCAATCTTCCTTCCCAAGACTATTACTCTTCCCGTTCCGGAATTTGTATATGAAGGCGGTGCCACAGTGCCTGTGAGCGCATTCCTTCTGGTTCTTTGCGGTCTCTGCACGTCAGTAATGTGGGGTGCGATCTTCAACCTCGCAGTGGAAGGTCTCGGCAAATATACGGCTCAGGCTTCCGGTATCTTCATGATGATGGTTGTCGGTGGCGGTATCATGCCTCTCGTTCAGAGCTGGATCGCCAGCGTTGCAGGCTACATGCCCTCATATTGGCTCGTTGTCGCAATGCTTGCATACCTCCTCTTCTACGGTGTGGCAGGATGCAAGAATGTGAACACCAATATTCCTGTGGACGATAGCGTGGAAAATGCTATCTAAGATATAACGGCGCGCTCCGCCCCTTGGCGGTACACCGGCAGGTGGCGGAGGCGCATTCCTCCTTCCGTTTCAAAGTAAAAGATACCCCTCTCCGGGAGAACGTTTTCCCCGGAGAGGGTTTGAAAAACTGGTAGCTCCGGCTACCCGTGTTTTTTCTTAAAGTACGGTTCTGAAATTCAGAAAACAAGTAAACAATTCATTACAACCCAATGAACACCGACGTTATCAACAAAGCGGCCGATACCATAAGAGTGCTTTCGGCCTCAATGGTAGAAAAAGCCAAGTCCGGACATCCCGGAGGCGCCATGGGAGGTGCCGACTTTGTTAATGTGTTGTATTCACAGTTCCTCGTCACCGATCCCGACGATCCTACATGGATTGCCCGCGACCGTTTCTTTCTTGATCCAGGTCATATGTCGCCCATGCTCTATAGTGTGCTTGCCCTTACGGGAAAGTATACTGTGGAAGAACTCAAGGAGTTCCGCCAGTGGGGGAGCGAATGTCCGGGTCATCCGGAGCTAAATGTGGAGCGCGGAGTTGAAAACACTTCAGGTCCCCTCGGTCAGGGGCATACTATGGCAGTAGGATGTGCCATAGGGGAGCGGTTCATGCAGGCACGTTTCGGTGACATTGTCGCTCACAAGACTTATGCGTTCATCTCTGACGGCGGCATACAGGAGGAGATTTCCCAAGGTGCAGGTCGTATAGCGGGTTTTCTCGGACTTGCTAATCTTATTATGTTCTACGACAGCAATAAGGTTCAGCTTTCTACCGATGTCGATGCTGTAGATAACGAGGATGTTGCAATGAAATATAAGGCATGGGGCTGGAATGTGCTCGAAATTGACGGCAATGATCCTGTTGCAATAGCTGGCGCTCTTGAGAAGGCTAATGCCGAGACCCAGAAGCCTACGTTGATAATCGGTCATACCGTTATGGGTCGTGGCGTAGTGACGGCTACCGGCGAGAATTTCGAAGGGAAGTGTTCTACCCATGGTCAGCCGCTGAGCAAATCAGGCGCCGATTATGCAAAGACTATAGAAAATCTCGGCGCTGATCCCGCAAATCCGTGGTTCATTCCGGCTGATGTAGAAAAGCTTTACGCCGAGCGAAATGTCCAGCTCAAGGAGATCTGTGCGCGCCGCCATGCAGCGGAAGCAGAGTGGGCAAAGGCTAATCCAGAGCTTGCACGCCAGCTCGACGATTTTATTAACGGTAAACTTCCGGAGATCGACTATTCGGCAATCGTTCAGAAAGAGATGAGCGCGACACGCGCCGGTTCAGCCGCTGTGCTTGACCTGCTCGCTCAGAAAGTAAAGAATATGATCGTAAGTAGCGCCGACCTTGCTAATTCCGATAAGACTGATGCATTCCTCAAGAGAACAGGCGCGTTTGTCAACGGCGACTTCTCCGGAGCCTTCCTGCATGCCGGTGTGAGCGAGCTTACGATGGCTTCGATAATGAACGGTATCGTGCTTCATGGTGGTCTGATAGCTGCTTGCGGAACGTTCTTCGTCTTCTCCGATTATATGAAACCTGCTATCCGCATGGCTGCTCTGATGGAGCTCCCTGTCAAGTATGTCTGGACACATGATGCATTCCGTGTGGGTGAGGATGGCCCTACCCACGAGCCGGTGGAGCATGAGGCGCAGATCCGTCTGCTTGAAGAGCTTAAGAATCTCTCGGGAGAACCCTCCATGCTGGTGCTTCGCCCGGCGGATTCAGTTGAGACTACTGTAGCATGGCAGATGGCTATGGATAATGACAAGACTCCGACAGCACTCATACTTAGCCGCCAGGATGTAAAACAGTTGCCGGCTGCTACCGGCAACCGCTATCAGGAAGCCCAGGGTGCCAGAATGGGTGGTTATACAGTGATGGATACGCCTCATCCCAAAGTTATCCTTGTGGCCAATGGCTCGGAAGTATCTCTGCTCTGTGAGGTTGCCACCTTACTGGAAGCCGGTGAAATTCCCTGCCGCGTCGTTTCTATCCCCTCCATAGGGCTGTTTGAGCGTCAGGATAAAGAGTATCGTGAAAGTGTAATTCCTACTGCCGGTGTGCCTGTCTTCGGTCTGACAGCAGGTCTTCCTTCGACGTTACGTTCAGTTGTAGGTCCTCACGGTGTAGTTTTCGGACTTGATCATTTCGGTGCATCCGCACCCTATCCTGTTCTTGACGAGAAATTCGGGTTTACCGCTCAGAATATCGTAGACCAGGTGCTGAAATTTATCGGTAAGTAATCATTTTATTATTAACTATATATGGCAGAGAAAATGGTTTGCTGCCGTTCCGTTAAGTGTTAAAATCACATCGTTGTGAACATGACAGTGAACCCAAGCCATCAAAAAAGAGTTATAGAAATATAACGCGTGCAAAAGCAGATGACAGAGATTTCTCTTCAGATGTATTTTTCCACAAGTTAAGTAAATTTTTACCTCAAAATGTAAATTTATTAAAAAAAAATCTATAACTTTACACCCGAAATTGCCACTCAAGGCGGTTTTGAAGCGATAATTAACAAGAGTTCAGGAAGTTAGCGAGTAAAAGTAGCCGCCAACGGTTTCCGATAGAACGATCTACAACCTGAATGAGAGATAATAAATAAAATTTCATAAATATCAACAAAACGTTTTTACTTTATCTATGAAAAAGAGTTCAGTTTTAGCATTTGGTCTGGCGCTCCTCGCTGGCAGCGCGTATGCCCAGAATGTGCAGGAAGTTGCCTTCGTAGAGGATCCCTCTCAGGGCTATCTGTTCAACAATTTCTCCAGCAACTGGTTTATCCAGGCTGAAGGTGGTGTAGCCATGGGCTTCTCATCAGCAGATGCTCACCGCAAGATCGGCGACCGTTTCGCTCCTGCAGCTTCGCTGTATGTTGGAAAATGGTTCTCTCCCATCCTCGGAGCCCGTATCGGTGGTGACTTCATGTCGGTAAAGGGTCTTGCAAAGAATCCTTATGCTGATTACAACACTATGGGTGTTCAGCCCTGGAGCCGCAAAGTTGATGGTTTCTACAAGAGCAAAGTAAATTATGTAGGTCCGAGCTTCGACGTAATGTTGAGCCTTACCAACTGGTGGTGTGGCTACAGACCTCACCGTGTTTACAACGCATATCTCTATGCCGGTGGTGGCGTTTACTGGTCATTTGAAAAATCAGAAGATAAAGCAGGTAAGCTTTCTTGGGGTAACGCTCACGACCGTATCCTCGGTGTTCGTGCAGGTCTTACTCAGGACTTCAATATCAGCGATCACTTCGCACTCGGTCTTGACCTCCGTGCAACCGCTCTTGACAACCACACCGATGGCAACGGCGCTACAAAGATCGTAGGTGAGGCTCTTCTTACCGCTACCTTCAAGCTCGGCAACACCAACTGGTCTGCTCCTATCGTTCCCATCTGCCCCCCTGCAGAGAACTGCGACGAATACCGCGCACGTCTTCAGGCTGCTGATGCCCGCATCGCTGACCTCGAAAGCCAGCTCAAGGCTTGCCTCGCTCGCCCCGTTGAGAAGCAGGTTGTTACCAAGGCTCCCCTCGCTACTATCTACTATCCCATCAACGTTTACCGTCTGACCTCTGTTGACCGCAAGGTTCTTGAGAGCGTAGCAAACGTTATGAAGGCAGATGGCAAGAAGTACACTCTTACCGGCTGGGCTGATAACTACACCGGTACCGACGCAATCAACAAGCGTCTCCGTGAGAACCGTGTAAATACCGTTAAGAACCAGCTCGTTCGCTACGGTGTTCCCGAAAACCAGCTCAACGCTACCATCAACAATGGTAACCGTGTTGACCTCGGTGACAAGTGCCTCACTCTTGACCGTTGCGTAACTATCGAAGCTGAATAATTTAGCTGACAAAACAGATTACCGGTAATTCCGGAAATATTCAGGGCTGTATCCGTATGGATGCAGCCCTTTCTGTATAAGAATGCACCCTTGCTGAATAAGAATAAGAGCGTCCATATTGGGTCATCTGTTTCGTCGCATTCGATATTCGCTTTGATCGCGACCGTTAGATCGCTCCCATCAGCTTCAGTCTCAGTCCTACCATCTGAACCATTCTGACAGCAACCTCGCCATCCGGATAAAAATTAGGAAGTATCAGTTTTTTGATACACCCTAAACAGTTACCTCATGGAATGCGCCCATTAGGGTTGCAACAACGTCCGAATCGTAATTAAATTCCCTCACCCCCGTGATTGTTCCACCCCAAACGGGGCGCATTGGCACGCGACTGTGACCTAATCCTTGGCAGCGCATCCCGACTGGACGTTTGCTGGAGGCCGGATACTCCCGGCACATACATTGCCTCGATATAGGATATTTTAATGCGTTTACCCCTGCATTTCAAATGGATTTTTACATTGACGGGAATATCTTCGTGTATGGAGCGCTCTTACTCTCCGGATACAAATGAGGGCATATCGGCTTTTATTGATATGCCCTCATTTCTTGGATGTATTTGACAGCGTGGCGATGCTGTTAGGTTATTTTAACTACATTAATGGGAGAGAGGCTGGTGGTCGTTCAGTTACTTTACAACAAGTTTGGAAGTGGTTCCTGCGGCATGCAGGATGTAGATGCCTGGAGTTGCCACAGTGAGGCGATCGGAGGCCGATGAGTACAGTTTCCCATCGAGGGTGTAAACATCTATTCTGCCGATTGCCATGATGGTGTTTCCAATGATGTTGACGGCCTGTTCGCTATTGGAAATGTTCTCTATGGCTAATGTATTATTCGTGCGCGGTTCATATAAGAAGTTGTTCCTGATGATGGCATCTGTCAGTCTGCGCCCCTCCACATCGTATGAGCCTGATTTATCAACACCAGCGAAATCCATCATTACGAGACCTGTAGGTCCGGCTTTTGCTTCATCAGACAGATAGTCGGCTACCGCTTTGTTGGTTGAGGCGGCGTTGAGGCGGTATGCATCGGCAGTGGCTACGAACGATATCTGTGAGTAGCCTGAGGTGTGGTTTATGACCCATACGTGATCCGTTGCTTCGTTGAGTTTTACGGAATAATCGAGCAGGGTGGTGATAGACTGGAGTTTGGTATCCATCGCATCCTTGGTCTCATAGAAATCCTGCACGTATAGCTGCGCTTTTATCCGTGCGCTCGCGCCTGTGATGAGGGCATTGCCTTGATCATTGAACGATGAGCTGTGGGTCCAGCCGGTAATGTATCCGCCGACAGGTGTTGAAGCGTATTTATCGCGGCTGAGAACGAGGATTTTGCCGCGTGCCTCCTCGACAGTGAGATCCGGTTTGAATTCAACCATGTAGGGAGCATATTTTTCTGCGGTAAGTGTCTGTTCCATGAGCTCATTCCACTGCGCTTTGGTGGCGTCATTCTCATGGTCATCCTCGTGGCGCATCACTACTACCACGAATTCAGTCGGGTTCTCTTCCAGTTTGTCGCAGAGCTGGTCGAGGGCATTCTCAAATGAAATTTCAGTAGCTATGATACCGTGGTAGATTTTCAAGCTATTATCGTCAACAGAGGGACGGAGGTCGAATGCGCGGATTCCGGCATCGAATTGGTCGGACAACCCGAGCTCCTGAGTGCGGGCAAAGGTATCCATTGTTGTCCCGTTTCCGGTTCCTGCATCGTGTGTGCCGGGAATGGAGATCTGGTGGACATATGCTTTGTCAGAGAGTCCGGTCATCCAGCTTGCATTGGCTGCAATATCGTTTGCGACTGAAATTGTGATGCGCTGCGAGATCTCGTTATCTTCAAGAGTGACTACGCAGGCTTCGTATGTTCCGGGTTCAAGCTGCCCTACTGATATGGAACCGCCTGTGGCTCCCGTCGGGAATTCCCCTATAAGCTCCTCGCCGGTGAACAGCTGGATGCGGTCAGTGTTCCATCCCGGCGCTCCTTCGTAAGTGATTAACACCTCTTCTGAAGTAACATATTGAGCTTTGCCAGCTTCAATAATTACAGGCTTTCCTACAACGAGGAAGCTGCGTTCCGCGGGTTCGAAATATTCGTTATCGATGCAGTAAGTTACGTAGTACACTCCATCGCCTACGGGTGTCGAGTAGTTGTAGTTACCGGGGACATTGAGTTTTACTTCCCCCTGTGGGTCGCTTCCGACATAGGCATAGGAATGTGACTTACCATCTTTGACAACGGCAACAGAACTGTCGTAAAGCCCGACCCAGTCGTTCTGTATACACGGTGCGTTGTGGAGCTGGACTACAACAGGATCACCCGTGTTGTAGACGAGTTTGTCGGTGGAGAGTGTGGGGATGGTCTCAGAGTCGCAGTTGGCACTCACAACGAAATAAACGCGGGGGGTGCATACATCGTATCCTCCATTTTTGAACATGACGGCATAATATGCTCCCGGAGCGTTCATCGTGAAATCCCAGGAATTGTCTGCACCTGAGGTGTATACATATGTCTGAGATGGATCAGGACCGGGATTGTGGTTTTCCTTGTAAATGCCGATCCATGCATCGGTGTTTACGGGTGCACCGGTGTAGTCGATATGTATGTTGCTACCTGTGCGGTAGAAGCGTTCGGATACGGCAAGAGAGGGGGCGGCTCCTTCGCTGGCAACGGTGAACTGAACCGGTTCTGACCATCCGGACCAGTCGAGGTTCATCGAGCGGTTGCGCACGCGCAGATAATATGAGCCTGCGGGAACCGATCCGGTGGGCACTGATAATGATCTGAGGTTCTTGCCGTCGTTGATATTCTTAGGTGTGAAATCTTCGTTAGCTCCGTAATAATCCTCGAATGTAGCGATATCGCCGTGGACAGGGCTTTCAAATGAAGGGTCTGCGGAAACTTCATACTGTACTGTATGAATCGGGTCAAGTCCGGTAGATATACTGAATGTTGCAGTTTCTCCATCTTCCACAGTTAAAGCCGGTACGGAGGGAGGAGAGGCTGGAGTAAGGGTGCGCGAGAAAGTATCAACAAGTTCATTGTCAAGCGCCAGACGGGAGTTGCCTATCGAGTAGCACTCGGCGGTCATCGTGGCGGTTTCGGGATCGAATTCGAGAATCTGATATGTCCAGTGGTCGATGGTTTTCTGAACTTCGGGATGATTTTGATTGTCGGGTGTCTTTCCCCAGAGCTGTTCGTATCCTTCCGCCGATGTGCCTACCCCTCCGCCGGTAATGATGTGGTACACGGGGGTATCGGTCATCTGCCCGCGGGCGTAGAGATGATGGTGACCGGCGATGTTGAGCACATGTTTGGGTGTGGAAGAGAGGATTGGCATTATTTCGTTGAGCATCCATGCCGATACGTCGCCTGACCATTGCTCGGCGTAGAGCGGACGATGCTGTACGCTTACCACAAACTGCACGCTATTGTCTGCGTCGGCAGCGGCTATCACTTTGCGGATCCAGAATTTCTGCTCTGCGGAGGGGTCGTCGGAGTTGAGGGCGATGAAAAGAACAGAGCCGTTCTGGTAGGCGTAGTAGCCGGAGTTTCCACTGGCGATACCGTTGTATTCCAGGGAGGCATATTCATGAAAATGACCGTCGTAAAGTGCAAGTTCCGGATCACTTTTATATTCGTGGTTCCCTACTACGGTCATATTCGGGAGATAGGGTGATACGGAGCGCGACTTGAAAAGGTGAACTTTTTCGTAAAGATTGATCAATCCCCCGTCAACCTGATCGCCATCGTTGAGGAGGAATGCGATGTTGTCTTCAAACGGTGCATCGCCATATTTTTCCTGAACCTTGCGGCGTGCGGCGCTGAGCAGCCATTCGTAATCGGAATGTTCGTTGCGCTGATGATCGCCTATGACGAGTACGCGGAGCTTCGACTTGTCACCGGCGAGGCGTGGTGTGCGGAAGCGGTAAACTTCACTCTCGGTGCCGTTGCTTATTACCTGGTAGAAGTAGGGGGTGTCAGGTGTAAGCCCTGTCAGGGTAGCTGTGTTCCAGAAGTATGTGTCGGTTATTTTTCGGTCAGAGGGTTGGCATGTCTTGTCGAGATTGTCGGGTGAAAGACCGTATTTCACTACCGACCCGTCTGCCTGCGTCTTGGTTTTCCAATTTACACATATTGATGTGGGAGCCGACATGTTCAGGTAGGGTACAGTGATGTCGGCTGTCGCTTCTTTCGGTTGCATTGTAAGGCGGACTGCCTCATAAGTGCCGTCTTCCTGCGGGAAATAATAGATATCGGGTTCGGAGTATCTTTCTCCTGCTATTGTGGCATAATTACCGGTGGTGGTGACTTCACGGAAACTTGAAATCTGCCTTTGGGCAAATGAAGGCATCATATCTGCAATCCCTATGAGGGATAGAATCAGTATGCTCTTTTTCATTGTGGAAAAATTTTTGGTTATAAATTAGGTTATAAGGATATACTGTGGAGATAAACAGTATTCATAAATTGTTGCAAAGGTAACAAAAACATTGAGTTATCAGGTTCGTTTTCATATGTTCTTAAACATAAGACCGACATGGATTGCCGGAGATCCGGAAGTCCATGTCGGTCTTATTGTTTATGGGGATATTATTAACGGTCGGCGTACATGGTTTCGTAATATTTTTCATATTCACCGGAAGTAATGTTGTCCATCCATTCCTGATTGTCAAGATACCAGCGAACGGTTTTCTCGATTCCTTCCTCGAACTGGAGCGACGGTTCCCAACCGAGCTCCAGTTGCAATTTACGGCTGTCGATAGCGTAGCGCATGTCGTGGCCGGGACGGTCGGTGACGTAAGTGATAAGCTTGTCGGAATGACCTTCGGGATTACCGATCAGGCGGTCAACCGTCTTGATGATAACCTTGATGAGGTCGATGTTTTTCCATTCGTTAAAGCCTCCGATATTGTATGTATCAGCCACTTTACCTTTATGGAATATGAGGTCGATAGCGCGGGCGTGGTCTTCGACAAAAAGCCAGTCGCGCACGTTTTCACCACGACCGTAAACGGGGAGAGGTTTGTTGTGGCGGATATTGTTGATGAAAAGAGGTATAAGTTTCTCGGGGAACTGGTATGGACCGTAATTGTTGGAGCAGTTTGTCACGATCGTTGGTAGCCCGTAGGTGTCGTGGTACGCGCGGACGAAGTGATCCGACGAAGCTTTCGATGCGGAGTAGGGGGAATGGGGGTTGTACTTTGTAGTTTCAAGGAAAAACTCCGTCCCGTAGGCTTCGTGATCGCCGGCTGAGGCTCGTGTAGTGAATGGAGCAGGCACTCCTTCGGGATGTGTAAGCTGCAGGGCGCCGTAAACTTCGTCGGTAGAAATGTGGTAGAAGAGTTTGCCCTCGTACTTTTCCGGCAGTGTGTCCCAATATTCTTTTGCTGCCTGAAGTAGCGCGAGAGTTCCCATTACATTCGTACGTGCGAAGGTGAACGGGTCGCGTATGGAGCGGTCCACGTGGCTCTCGGCTGCCAGATGTATTATTCCGTCGATATTGTAACCGGATATTATGCGCCGCATCTCTTCAAGGTCGGCGATATCGGCACGCACGAATGTATAGTTCGGCTTATCTTCGATATCCTTGAGGTTTGCAAGGTTACCGGCATAAGTGAGTTTGTCGAGGTTTACGATATTGTAGTCGGGATATTTATTGACAAAAAGTCTGACGACATGGCTGCCGATAAATCCGGCTCCTCCGGTAATCAATATGTTGCGTTTCATTGGGTTGTTGATTTCTGTGATGCAGTAGTTGTTATTCAGCATATAGATCCACCCCGAAGTCGAATGGCGAATCGAAATCGGCAAGCATCGGGCTGCGGAGATCCTTTTCCGAAAGGATGGCTCCGGCCGGATCGGTTTTCCAGTCTATTCCCAACGAGTTGTCGAGAATGGAAATGCCTCCGTCGGCTTCAGGATGATAATAGTTATCACATTTGTATTGGAATACTGCCGTTTCCGACAGTACGGCAAATCCGTGGGCGAATCCACGTGGCACGAAGAATTGCAGATGGTTCTCTTCGGTGAGTTCCACCGCAACATGGCGACCATATGTTGGTGAACCTTTGCGGATGTCGACAGCTACGTCGAGCACAGCGCCACGGACGCAGCGCACCAGTTTCGACTGGGTGAATGGTGGGCGCTGGAAGTGAAGCCCACGCATTACACCTTTGCTGGAACATGACTCGTTGTCCTGAACGAAGTTGATCTCGCGCACGAGACTATCGAAAATTTTCTTGGAATAGCTTTCGAAAAAATAGCCTCTTGAATCGTTGAATACATGTGGCTTTAGAATCACCACTCCTTCTATATCGGTCTTGATTACTTCCATATCAATTCAGGTTCAGTCAATGTTTGGAATTTCCGTACGGTCGAGTTCGTCGATAACTTTCATAAGGTATTGCCCATACTGGTTCTTCAGCATCGGGCGTGCCACCTCAATCATCTTCTCGCGCGATATCCATCCGCGGCGATAGGCTATGCCTTCCAGACAGGCAATTTTCAATCCCTGTCGTTTTTCGAGTACCTCAACATATATTGATGCTTCAGCAAGCGAATCGTGAGTGCCGGTATCAAGCCATGCGAATCCTCTTGGAAGTGTCTGCACTTTCAGTTCGCCTGATTTCAGAAATTCCTGATTGACGGCTGTAATCTCAAGCTCACCGCGTGGCGATGGCTTTATGGAGGCTGCGATATCGACGACTTTGTTCGGGTAGAAGTAGAGCCCTACGACGGCGTAGTTGCTTTTAGGGTGCTGGGGCTTCTCTTCAATAGAAAGACAGTTGCCTTCTTTATCGAATTCAGCCACTCCGTAGCGTTCGGGATCGTTTACCCAATAGCCGAAAACCGTAGCTTTTTTTTCTTTATCAGCAGCGACAACTGACTGACGGAGCACATCTGAGAAGCCTGCTCCATGGAATATGTTGTCGCCGAGCACAAGGCAAACCGAGTCGTCTCCGATGAACTCCCTGCCGATGATAAAGGCCTGTGCCAGACCATCGGGAGACGGCTGTTCGGCATACGTGAACCGCACACCGTAGTCCGACCCATCGCCGAGAAGGCGCCGGAATCCAGGAAGGTCTGTCGGGGTGGATATAATGAGGATTTCGCGGATACCGGCCTGCATGAGGGTCGCTATGGGGTAGTAGACCATCGGTTTGTCGTAGACCGGCAGCAGCTGCTTGGAAACGCCCTTTGTGATAGGGTAAAGTCTGGTGCCGGATCCTCCGGCGAGTACTATGCCTTTCATAATGGATGCAAATTTACTGTTTTTCCATCATATTACCAACTGTGTATCCGTACCTATGGCTCAAGTGGATCAAAATATTCCGCGTACTGATGTTTTTATGTTAGGTTTTACAGATTCTATCATAAATTTGACTTACCTTTGTGCCTGAAAAATCCTTAAATAATTTTTTAATTCACTTATCCCATGAGGAACATATTATTGCTTTGCGGAGTTGCCACGGCTCTGGGAGCGCAAGCTGTTGAAGTTGAGACGGAAGATCTTATGAAATTTCAGGCAGAGGTGCGACTCGACTATCAGCGTGACTGGAACGATGGCGATGTAGTCAAGGATAATACGGGGTTTGAAGGAAAATTCATCAACTTTCGTGTCGACGGGAAAATAACTGAAGGGTTGACCTACTCATGGCGTCAGCGCCTGAACAAGCCTCATAAGGATGCGACATTTTTTGATGCCACCGACTGGATTTATCTCAACTACGACTTTGGAAAATGGTCTGTAGCAGGCGGAAAGCAGGTGGTGGCGATAGGAGGTTGGGAATATGACCGCGCGCCGATAGATCTGTACAGTTGCTCCGTATTCTGGAACAACATCGCCTGCTATCAGATAGGTGGATCGGTAAGTTACGGAACGTCAGCAGACAAATTGACATTCCAATTCTGTGAGAGCCCGTTTCACACGGCTGAGAACCGCGATATGTATTCATATAATTTGATGTGGAACAGCCGTCATGGTATATACGAAGCCATATGGTCTGCCAATCTGCTTGAATACATTCCTGGACATTACATAAATTACATAGCTTTAGGCAATAGATTTACTGTACGCAAAGTAGCGCTAGAGCTTGACGTGATGAACCGTGCTTCATCTCATCAGACCTTCTTTTTCCGCGATATGTCGGTGATGGGCGAATTGAGTTACACCCCATCGCCGCGTTGGAAAGTATTTGGAAAAATGACCTATGATGTCAACCGTACTGAATCGAATGCTGATTTCTGTGTAACTCCTGGGACGGAGCTTAAGATGGTCGGTGCCGGGGTGGAGTTCTTCCCCCTTGCAGACCATAAGTTTGGCAATCTGCGTCTGCATGCCGATATATTTTATTCATGGGGTAGCAATGGCAACGGCGCAGATGTTATGCAGAACAAAACGATGCTGGTGGATTGCGGTATAAAATGGAATATGAATCTCCTCTCTGTCAAACGTTGATTTCCCGAAAATATGGCACAAATTGAAAATCCCGCTCAGAAACGGTCGCTTTCACCCTATCGTTTCATTCCTACAGGAGTTCCCTGTCTTGTTATCGTTGGTGCGCTCTTTTGGTACATAGGCTCTGTAATGGGGCTGCCCAATATGCTTAACACCATAATGCACACTGCTCATGACCTGTTGCTCAATACAGTGTTTTATCTGATGGGTATCTGTGTGCTTACAGGTGCTATCGGACGTCTGTTCATGGAGTTCGGAGTAGTAAAATTGCTGGAGAACATATTGCGTCCGCTTATGCGTCCGCTCTTCAACCTTCCCGGAGTGGCGGCTCTTGGGGCAACTCTAACATTTCTGAGTGATAATCCTGCAATCATATCTCTCGCGCAGGACCGTCGTTTCTGCCGCTACTTCAAGAAGTTCCAATATATATCGCTCACTAATTTCGGAACCGCTTTCGGTATGGGGCTTCTGGTGATCGTATTTATGATCGGTCAGGGGTATTTCATCGAACCTGTAATAGGCCTGTTCGGTGCATTCTGCGGGTGTATAGTCTCTACCCGTATCATGCAGCATTTTGTCATAAAGGCATATCCTGATTACGCAGTGGAGGATGCCGTAACCAAAGAGGCTGACGCGCTTGAAGATGAGGTGGAGCATGTGGAATCGAAATCGGTATTTATCCGTATCCTTAACTCGCTGCTTGATGGTGGGCGTACGGGCGTGGATGTTGGCATCGCTATAATTCCCGGAGTACTCATAATCTCAACATTTGTAATGGTACTCACGTTCGGCGCATCAGCCGAAGGGTACACCGGAGGAGCCTACGAGGGAATAGAGCTTCTCCCGTGGCTTGCTGGTAAGATCAATTTTGTTTTCGAGCTGCTGTTCGGCTTCAGCGATCCACATCTTGTAGCCTTTCCCATCACAGCTCTCGGTGCCGTCGGTGCTGCATTGAGCCTCGTTCCGAATTTCGCATCTCAGGGGTGGATCGATGGAAATGCGATCGCCGTGTTCACAGCCATAGGAATGTGCTGGAGCGGCTATCTGAGCACACATACAGCCATGCTTGATTCTCTCGGTTATCGCGAACTTACACCTAAGGCTATTCTTGCCCATACCATCGGTGGTATTGCGGCGGCTTTCATAGCCCATATGGTGTATGTTCTGGTATCGCTGGTAATGTGAGTGTCAGTCTTTGTCAAGGAAGAATCGGGGTATGTTGGCAATGAACGTGCCTGGTTCAGAAAGGTGTGCGCGCGCCGCTATCAGGTCCGACAGCATTATATCTCCGATAATATAATTGTTTTGTTCGGAGGTGTATTTCTCGGTAATTCTCACGAACGGCAGAGTGTCGGGGAGTGACCGGTCTGTAAAACGCAAGTATACACGCAGCTCTACATCTGTTGTGTATTCTGGCAGTTCAAGATAGCCCATCTTTTTGTATTCATAGCGGTATCCGTGGCGGCGTGCCATCACATCGCTGAGTATAGAGGAAGCTGTCGGGAGTGATCCCGCACCCTTGCCGAACATGAACTGGCGGTCGTAACATTCACCCCGGATGACTACGCCGTTGTATTCGTCATCGACGCTGTAGATATATTTTGACGGGCTTACGAACTCCGGCATCACAAACATAGTGAAACGTGTCGGTGCCACTTTTACTACCTGTGCAACAAGCTTTATCTTCATGCGTTTTTCGCGGGCATACTTTATGTCGAAATTGCCGAGCGAGGAAATCCCATATGTGAATATACGGTCGGGGGCTACGTACACCCCGAGGGCGTGTACAGTAATTATGATGAGCTTGAACAGTGAGTCAAATCCTTCGATGTCGAACGAGGGGTCGCTTTCGGCAAAACCGAGTTCCTGTGCACGACGGAGTGCGGCGTCATACTCCTCGTTGTGGTCGAACACACGTGATAGGATATAGTTAGACGATCCGTTAAGAATACCTTTTACTTCGAGAAGCAGGTCGTTGTCATAATACTCTTCGAGATTACGGATTACCGGGATGGATCCGCACGACGATGCATCGTAGAGTAGCGCAGTGTCGTAATGTTGTTGCAGTTCTATCAGTTCGGGCAGATGGCGGGCAATCATTGCCTTGTTGCCTGAAACGACAGGAATGCCTCGTTTAAGGGCTGACGTGACTATGCGGTATGATGCTTCCGGGCTGTCGACTACCTCTACAATCAAGTTGATTTCCGGATCGTTGAGAATAAGAGATTCGTTGTCGGTGAGCAGACCGGCGTCAGCAGACACCTTGCGGGGCTTTGCGAGATCGCGCACACAGATGCGACGTATTTCGGCATGCGCATTGGTGGCTCGTTTCATCACCTGATATATTCCTTGTCCTACTGTTCCGAAACCGAAAAGTCCGATGTTAATTGTTTGTTCCTGGCTCATCTGTCATGAAAGGTTTGATAATGTTTTCGAGTTGCGTATGCTCGGTCAGGAAGCCGTCGTGTCCCATTCGTGATGTGATCTCACGGAAGGTAGAGTTCGGAAGCATGGCGGCGAGCGCACGTGTCTCGTCGGGGGTGAATACAATGTCGGTATCTATACCTACGACCAGCGAAGGTATTGTGAGTGTAGAAAGCGCTTTTTCGGCCCCCCCTCTGTCGCGTCCCACGTTATGGGTATCGAATGCATCGAGAATGGTGACGTAGGAGTAGGCATTAAAGCGGCGGCATAGTTTTTCACCTTGATAACGCTGGTAAGTCACAGGACGATGAAGGTGATCGGGGGGAACATCGTCAGGATCGGTCTGCGTCAGGTTATATGCGTATGGTCCGCGGTATGACAATAGCCCGATGGCTCTGGCGGCTGCCATTCCAGCCATAGCCGCACCTGGTGAAGGTTCACCGTAGGTAGGGTCTGCCTTGATAGCCATGCGCTGTGTCTCGTCAATGGCTATGCTCCATGGGGATGCTTTGGCTGATGTGGCTATCAGGGCGAGTTTTCCGAACCGGTCTGGTTCGGAAACAGCCCATTCCAATGCCTGAAATCCACCTACAGAGGCCCCTATAAGGGTATGGATGAACTGCAATCCGAGATGGTCGGCAAGCAATGAATGGGCGCGTGCCATGTCGCGGATGGTAAGGTCCGGGAAACGGTCGTAATATGGTTCGCCTGTCAATGGATCAATCGATAACGGTCCTGTTGTTCCGTAGTGTGACCCGAGAATATTGGCGCATACAACAAAATAAGTATCACTATCGAGAAACGATCCTTTATCGGTAGCTCCTGGCCACCAGTCGGCTACGTCACTGTTAGCGGTCAGCCCGTGGCATACCCACACTGCATTATCCTTACGATCGTTGAGTTTCCCGAAGGTGTGGTATGCGATGGTAAGTTCTTCAAGGCATTCCCCCCTTTCAAGCCTGAAGGGGGCTGTGGAGTGGTATAGCTTCATATCTTTGCCGATGCTTCGAATGCCTGCTGAAAATCATCTATGATATCATCGGTGTCTTCAAGTCCTACTGATATACGCAAGAGGGTAGGGGTAACTCCGGCTGCTGCCAGATCTGTGTCACTCAGCTGCTTATGGGTTGTGGATGCCGGGTGTGTCACTACAGTGATTGAATCGCCGATCATAGTCATGTGGGCTGCGAGCTGGAGCGATTCCACGAATCTTATGGTAGTCTCAAGTGTTCCTTTTAATTCTACAGTCAATACAGCGCTCCCTCCGTCGCGGAAATATTTTTTCGCTTTCTCATGGCTGTTGTGGTCGGGAAATCCTACATAGCTGACATGGCTTACATAGGGGGATGATCGGAGCCATTCGGCGAGCTTGCGTGTTGATGCAATCTGGTGGCACACGCGCAATGACAGGGTTTCCAGGCCGAGCATCATCAGATAGCTGTCGAATGCCGATGGGGAAGCGCCGAAATCGCGCAGTCCGTCGACACGACATTTCACAATGAAGGCTGCAGGTCCGAAAGCTTCGTAGAGGTTTAGTCCGTGGTAACCCTCCGATGGTCCGGCGATCTGCGGGAACTTGCCGTTGTCCCAGTTGAATTTACCGCCGTCAACGATTATGCCCCCCATCGCAGTTCCGTGACCGTTGATCCATTTTGTCGCGGAGTCCACAACTATGTCGGCTCCCCAGCTGAATGGGTTGCATAGGTAACCGCCAGCGCCGAAAGTGTTGTCGATTACCAGGGGCACACCGTGGTCGTGGGCTACTTTTGCAAGTCCCTCGATGTCGGAAACCTCGCATGTAGGGTTACCCATGCTTTCGGCGAAAAGAGCCCGGGTGTTGCTGTCGATTAGTGCGGCGTATGCCTCAGGTTCGTTGACATCGGCTATGCGTATATCTATCCCGAGACGTCGCAGTGTATGCCGGAACAGGTTGTATGTGCCTCCGTAGAGGAATGGCGATGCAACAATGTTCTGTCCTGCTGATGCCAGTGATGTGACGGCGATCAGGATGGCAGACATTCCGGAAGAGGTCGCAACGGCTCCAGTACCGCCGTAGAGTGCATTTAAGCGCTCTTCATATGCGCTGGAGGTTGGATTCTGGAGACGGGTGTATATATTGCCCCCTTCGCTGAGTTCGAAGAGGCGGGCAGCGTGTCCGCAGTCTCTGAAGCGGTAGGCTGCGGTAGGGTATATGGCAACGCCGCGGGCACCGGTAGCTTCGCCGGGTTTGAGACCCGCATGTATCTGTCGTGTTTCGAATCTGAGTTTTTTGAAATCCATCTGGAATAATAATAAATGAATCGTCCGGCTTCAATGTTGAAGCCGGGCGTATGTTGAAAATTTGATTAACTATCTCTTTATTGACATGTCAAATCAATGCCGGCTTCATCAGTGGAACCACATCATCATCATGGACATCATCATAAAACTCATATCCTGCGGATACGAGACCGGATAACTGTATGATGAAGTGTTAGCCATTGTTTGAAACCTTTGTCTGATTGTTGTGCAAAGTTAGAGATAAAAATAATAGCCACCAAATTTTTTTGTAAAGTATTTCAGCCAAGTAGAGCTAATCAGCAACTTATCAACACCTCGTACTGATCCTTTAAATGAGCGTATTTAGTAAAAATCCAAACACTTCAGGAGGAGCCGATCGTAAATAAAAAAGAGGCTATGTCGGAATGACCTGACATAGCCTCCCCCGAAGGGTGTATATAATTGACCTATGGAGAAATCAGCATGTTATTTTGCTGCCTGGGGAGCCTTACGGTCGCCGCGGGGTGCGCGATCACCTTTGCCCTGACGATTCTTCCCGGGGGCGCCCTTCTCGTTGTTTGAGCCTTGACCCTGACGGAAAGCTTTACCCTTACCAGGTTCGCCCATGCCGTTCATAACCATATTCTCCAGATAGGTTACATAGTTTTCAGGACCTACGATAGCCTTCACCTGGTCGAGATATGCTTTCTTCTGAGCGCGCCGTTCCTGCATGAGGTTCTCTTTGTTGAGCTTCTTATCAGCTTTGCGCTGCTCGGCCTGCTGCTTGCGTGCTTCCATCTGCTTCTTGCCGAGTTCCTGAAGCTGGTTTTTCTGGGTGTCGGTGAGGTTGATTCCTTCGAATGGATTCATTCGGCCTTTGCGCTCCTTCATTTCACCCTTCTTACCTTTCATCTGCTCGGTTTTTTCTTTGCCTGCGTTGTTATTGTTGGCGTTATTCTGTGCCATTGAGGTGAAACCTACAAGCGACATGGCTACAACTGCTATTGCTAAGATTCTTTTCTTCATTGTAATTTCTTATTTTAATTCGTTTATATTTTTCATTTCGTTTATTTCTAAGATTCCGGAATCGGATGCCGGTTAAATATCCCCTCCGATTTTAACCGTATTTTAACAGATTTGCCCTCTAAATGAATATAAATGTGAATGGATTCACTCTTCAGGTAGGTAGTAAGGGGATTTTTTTCGTAATTTTGCATAAGGTTGGGAGGGAGGAATGAATGAAAATACAAGGACGGATATGAGGCAGATGAGAAAGGCCGGAAGGGAGCGGAGCGCGGAGTGGGCGCTGGAGGTGTTCGACAAGGCACCGTATGTGACGGTGAGCATGGTCCGCACGGACGGGTCTCCCTATGGGTTGCCGCTCTCGCTGGTGAGGCGCGACGACCGCACGTTTTATTTCCATTGCGCCGCGGAGGGGGAGAAGATCGATTGCATTAAGGAGAATCCAGTGGTGAGCCTGTCGGCGGTGAGCCGCTGCACGCCGCGCTATGAGGAGGAGAAAAACAATTTTACGGAATATTACCGTTCGGCTGTAGCCATCGGCAGGGTGGAACTTGTGGAGGACCGAGCAGAGAAAACCGAAGCGTTGCGGCTGCTTTGCGAAAGGTTCCTGCCTAAATATATGGAACACTTCAGTGAGGCGGTGGAGCGGAGCCTCGATCGCACGACAGTGGTAAAAATCACCCTGACAGAACCGCCGGTAGGGAAGTGCAAGCCGTAAATCTTATTGACAGAGGAGATGGAAAAGGATGGTGTGTCATAATGGTTTATCTGGGTTGTCGCAATCGACATTCGGCCTCGGTCACGATCTCCGGATCGCTCCCATCACTCTCAGTCTCAGCTCCTACTATCTGAGCCATTCTGACAGCGCCCTCTCCATCCGGATACAAATGAGGGCGTGTCAGTTTTATGGCATGCCCTCTTTCCGTGTGTTTTCAATTAGTCTGAAATTCAATCTTCCTTGGTGAACTGGTCTTTGCCAACTCCACAGAGCGGGCATGTCCAGTCGTCAGGTATATCTTCAAATGCTGTTCCGGGCGCGATGCCGTTCTCAGGGTCACCTACTTCGGGGTCATATACCCAACCGCATACATCACATACATATTTATCCATAATCGTATCGTTTGTAGTTGTTATTATTTAATTTGTTGTCAAGCTTTCCAGCTGATGTATCAGTTAAACGCATTGAACCGGCCGATGGTTCAGGCTTATAATAATAAGCGGTTCAACTAATCTGCTCACACGATGTTATGAATAATAAAATAATTTACATAATGGAACAGATTATTCAACTTAAAAGAGCGTATGATCCATCGTCGTCCGACGATGGATTCAGAGTATATGTCGACAAGCTCTGGCCGCAGGGACTGTCGCATGAAACATTCCGCTACGATATATGGGACAAAGATATAGCTCCATCTACTGAGTTGCGCGAGTGGTTTCATAAGGATCCTCAGGGCAGATGGGAGGAGTTCGGACGGCGTTACACTGCAGAGCTTTCCTCAAATCCGGCTTTTCAGACGCTTAAAAATGAGATTTCTGATAAACCTAAGGTAACGCTGCTCTATTCCTCACGCGACCGCATCCACAATAATGCTGTGGTTGTGGCTGCCCTTCTCAGGAAATAATCGGGCGATCTGTTTCTAAATGTGCACATATTCGCTAATTTTGCAACATTCAGGTGGCACCGATGCAACCTGGATTCAAAAACAGCGGGTATGAGGAAACGTAGACTGTTTTGCGAGCTTTCGCCTCTGACCTATCGGCTTTCCCGGTGGAAGTGTATCGCCATGCGCAAAATAAGAGATTGCATGTGCAATGAGAGGTTTGCACGGGTCAAAAGTGACATGCCACTGGAGGTTGTCGTATATCGTCACAATTCGCTTATTCGTCGGCGTCTCGGGAATACCGATATGGATCTTCAGGAAAACAAGGCTGTGAATCTGGCTTTAGCTGCTCCGAAAGTGAGCGGAATCCTGATACGCCCTGGAGAGGTCTTCTCTTTCTGGCGCCTTGTAGGTCCGGATACTCCCCGTAATGGTTATCGCGAAGGGCTGACTATTTCCAACGGCATGCCTTCGCGTGGCGCCGGGGGAGGGCTCTGTCAGTTTACCAATCTTATCCACTGGATGATTCTCCACTCGGAGCTTACGATAGTGGAACATCACCATCACGACGGACTTGATCTCTTTCCAGACTATAAGCGCCAGATTCCGTTCGGAACTGGAACGAGTATCGTCTACAACTATCTCGACTACCGTTTCCGCAACGACACAGACAATACGTATCAACTAATTGTGTATACCGACAGTGAATATCTGAGGGGTGAACTGCGTGCCGGGCGGGCTCTGAAATCAACATATCACGTTCATGCCGAGAATGAATTTTTCTCGGAAGAAGAGGGTGTTGTTTTCCGCAACGGAATCGTATATCGCGACACTATCGACAAACATACGGGTAACCTCGCGCACCGCGAAGTGATAAGGAGGAACCACGCCCGGGTGATGTATGACACCTCCGGGCTTGACATCATAAAAAAACGGCAAAATAAAGCCGATTGACTCTTAGGCTTTATTTTGCCGAAAATATATTTTATGATTAATATTATGTGAACGGTGAGTTTATCCTTCGGTATGGAAGCTGGTGAAGGATGTGCGCTCCTGAGGGGGGATGCCGTTTTCCTGTTTCGCCAACTGTATGCCTCGCATGAGAAAGGCTACGTTTCGGGCAAGGTTGCGCATGGTCTGTAATCCTTCGAGATCGGTTTCAACATCCTCGGCGGTAAAACCATGGACTTCGTTCCAGTATGTACTTGAAACAACCGGCATTGAGCTGATGGTGAAGTATTTGTTGATCTCGTCGAAAGCCGATGTCGATCCGGCGCGACGCGAGGATACAACTGCCGCTCCCACTTTCATTGTTTTGTCGATAGTTGTGGATGTGCTGTAGTAAAGGCGATCGAGGAACGAGAGTACCTGACCGTTTGCTCCGGCATAATATACGGGCGTACCTACAATGATGCCGTCGGCTTCGGCGAATTTCGGTGCGGTTTCATTGACAAGGTCGTTGAACACGCATCTGCCATGTTCGCGGCAGAAATTGCATCCTATGCATCCACGGATATCTTTGTTGCCTATATTTACGCGCTCAGTCTCTACGCCAGCGGCGTTGAGAGTGGTTTCTACTTCACGCAGGGCGCGGTCAGTACATCCGTTAAGGTGTGGGCTACCGTTTACTACTAATACTTTCATGTTTCGGGATAAATGGTTTTATACACTCTGATAACGTTGATGCAATGGGAACGGTTCAATTGTATAAGAATCAATTATTGAGTGAAAGCTTTATTACACATGGAAGATGGTATGGCTCATTTTTTTATAGTGTCGGAGTTTTGATTGTAGGCTTTTGCCACACATCTCCACTCGCCGTTGAGTTTAAGCAGCAGGAGGAAATCAGTAAAGTCGATGCGGTCTCCCCATCCCTCCTCAAGCACTCTGACAACAGCTACGGTTTCTTCTACAGCGAGCACGTCGATGCGTGCCTTGAATCCATCGCCCGCTCCTACGGTGTCTACATTGTGATAGAACTGCTCTATTGAGCCATGCTCAAGTGTCCCGTCGAGCATACCGAAAAGAACGGCATCGTTCGTGAACAGTTCTTTTGCATAGCTGCTGTTGCCTTCCGATACGCTTTTTACAAACTTGCCGGCAGCTTCTGCTACGGCTTCGTATTCTTTTATTCTGTCTCTCATAAGGTAATTATGTTTTTATTTCTGGATGCAAAGGTAGTCAGATGATACAATTCAGTCAAGTACCGAAAAATTATTCGGGTATGGAATAATTTTTCGGTACTTCGATTATGCGAGATATTTATTAAATTTGCAAAAAAATATAGCATATGGCGTATGAAAAGAAAATACCGGTTGATCTGGATTGTCCGCTGAGATTGACAATGAGCCTGATTGATTCGAAGTGGAAATCGTGTCTGCTTGATGAATTGCGCAGCGGAATGGAGATGCGTCCGAGCGAGTTACACAAATGCCTTCCGGAAGCGGCGCCACGTGTGCTTGACATACAGCTTAAAGAGATGGTGGAGGATGGACTTGTAGAGAAAACCATTTTTCCCGAACTGCCACCACGCTCGGTTTACCGCATTACCGCTCTGGGAAATAGTTTGCTTCCTATAATAGATTCGATGCTTAAATGGGGGGAGGATCATATGGATCTTTTCGAGAAGAAATACGCCAGAAAGTAACCTCCTGGGTGATATATATTTACGTAACAGGCATATGAAAGGAGAAAAACAACTGCTCTGGGGATATATAGATACGGTAGGAAATTATGTTGTAGAACCGAGGTTTGACGATGCATCAGACTTCAGCGAGGGGCTTGCCGCTGTGAAAAGAGACTGGCAACGGGGCTACATCAACCGCATGGGGAAATATGTGATAGAACCAAGGTTTCAGTTCGCAGGTAATTTTTACGATGGTATGGCCCGTGTGATGGAAGATGGGAAATGGGGATATATCGGCATGGACGGCAAGTATGTGATCGGACCTGTGTTCGATAAGGCTGAGGATTTCCGCGACGGGCTCGCAATGGTAATGGTAGGAACCCGTTACGGTTATATAGATCGTTCGGGGGAGTATGTAGCTGATCCGAAGTTTGACTATGTCGGGGAATTCCACGAGGGGTTGGCATGGGTGAGTATCGAACGGCGTTACGGATATATTGACCTTGAAGGGCGGTACGCAGTAGAGCCCCGGTTTGAAGTGGCTACAGATTTTTCCGAGGGGCTGGCTGCGGTAATGACGGATGGTAAATACGGATTTATCGATAGTAAAGGGGAATTTGCGTTGGCTCCCTTGTATGACAGGGCTGAGAATTTCCGCAATGGCGTTGCACACGTGAAGTCACAAGGGGAGTGGGGATATATTGATAGGGAAGGTAACCCCGTTCCGCCACCGGAAACCGTCTGTGAGATGAATATGTTTCGCGACGGACTTGCTCCGCGTCAGGAAGGTGACCGGTGGGGGTACGTAAACGAGGAGGGCGATTTTGCCATACCCCCGAAGTTTTATCAGGCGGAACTTTTCTGCGACGGATTTGCCCGCGTGCGCACTTCCAAAGCTTTCAATAAGTGGTCGTATATAACCACTGATGGTTCGGTTGCATTCAAAGCAAAGTTCGCTCAGGCCACAGATTTTTCAGACGGGTTAGCACGCGTTTTGGTTGAAACCTGTGAGTGAAGTTTATGAAAATATGTGATTTAAGTTTGTGAAAAATGTGTGATTTAAGAACGAATGGTATGAGGTTGTTCCCGGCTATGTGGGTGCTGGCAGCAGTGTGGTTTGTTTCAGTGTCGTTCGTCGTCAAGGTAGACGGTATTCCGAATGAGTTGACCGGTGCGCCTTTGTATATAAAATCGGAACTTGATGGCAGAACTATCGATTCACTCCATATCGAAGGAAAGAATGCGGTTCTAAAAGGTGTTGTCAGCGGGTCGGAATGGTGCAGAATATGTTACTCATATCCAATTGAAAATGGTGTACTGACATATTTCAGACCAATTTTCCTTGAGGCGGAGCTGGCTGATATTGATGATACTGTAAAAGTTGTAATATCGGATTATGACAGAGGGGAAATGATAGTCAAGGGTGACGGTCTTAATGCCGGATATGCACAGTTTGCGGATTTCATGAAGAGTCTGCAGCCTATGGATTCTGTCTCTATCGGTAAATTTTTGCATTATGTATCGGATCGCGTGGGGGAGAATCATAATAATCCTTTCGGTGCCTTTCTTGCGTCTTTTATATCGTCAGCGCTGCAGCCGGAAGCCTGGTTGGAGCTCTATGATGGGTTGTCACCTGAAATGAAGAATTATCCGGCGGTGAAAAGAGGATATGAAAGGAATAGGGCTATATGTGAAACAGCTGCGGGGGAAAGGTTTAAGGATATCAAAGGGATGGCGCCGGATGGCAGTGTTGCCTCTCTTTCTGATTATGTCGGGAAGGGTAAATATGTATTAGTGGATTTCTGGGCGTATTGGTGTGGTCCCTGTCGCAAGATGGCAAAGGAAATCTTGATGCCGATCTATGAAAAATACAAAGATAATGCTAAATTCATGATCCTTGGTGTGGCAACTTCCGGTGATGCTGATAAGCAAAAGGAGGCCATAGATAATCTTAATTATCCATGGCCACAGTTGATAGATAATGAGAATGTAAGTGGCGACATATATGGCTTCAACTCGATTCCTTATCTGATTCTTTTTGGTCCTGACGGCAGTATTGTCCACCGTAACTTTAGCGGTGAGGATATCCCGGCATTCGTGGAGGGAATCCTTGCAGATTGAGTATAATATACGTATTGTTTGAAAGATGGAACAGTCTCATCTATCAGTGCCTGCAACGCCGGAGATGGTGCAGGACGATGGGCTCCTCCCATTCCAGGACCTCCGATTTTCGGACCTCCTTGCGGCTGGCTTAAGTATTCTCAGTTTTTGATGCGCATCCTACGAGAAGCATGCCTGCCAATGCGAATATTAGTGCTGCTCTTGGCATAGTTATATAGCTGTTCTATTATGAATATGGTAAATCTATGTATATACCCCATATAGCTATAGTAGTTTACATTTTTTAATGTATAAGTCAGCTGTCTTGCAAGAATAAGATTTTCAGCATGCATACAATTTGTGACTCAATGGCACCGCGTCAAGAATAAATAAATGAATAAATATATAATAACAGATTTTGCAAGTCTCATGCAAAAGAGCAGGATCTCATTACAGCGGAAGTTGTAAATTGTAGACTAATTGTAAAATGGTAGGATGAACGAACTCATTTATTTCCTAATTGTAAAA
>CAZDWY010000018.1:0-37461 GCA_964509345.1 uncultured Alistipes sp. | reverse complement strand
GGCTTAACCAACGGAAAATTATATGCTCCTGCATTTGGCTACGCGCCATATCAGTGAGGCTGATATAATCTTCCTCCTTATACTGTACGACGGTAATATCGGTATTTTGTACGGTAATTTTTGCCACAGATTTTCAAGTCGCTTATTTTCAAGTGCAAAGGTACAAAATTTTTCTAAAATTCCACCTTTAGGCGTCTTTCCCACTCCATAATCATGACCCTACTTTTGCGGTATAGATACCTCCATCGTATGGCTATTGACACAAATCACTCATACTATTTCGGACTTCCGAAAACTACAAGCCAAAGACTATGGTTGCATTACCGCAAACTCACCCACGGCAACCCACCATGAAGCAGAAATTCAAGGAAGCCCGCGACAACCGCTCCACCCCGCAGGAGGGTGAATAAATGTGGTTTCATGCGCTCACTTACATATCTGTCTTTCCGAGCCACTCTTTCGTAGCAAAAGCGGCATATAAGGGGATGTTAACCAGATTGTCTTGATGGCGATATGGCAACATTGAAAACCTCACAGCCAGAGGCAGACCATACTTTTCACGGAACAGTTTCAAAGATTTACCTTTAAGATTGCCCTCAGCCTTTACCTCTACCGGATACACGGTTACATTCCACGCCATAAGGAAATCTATCTCAACGCGTGAATTTTCACCGCTGTAATAATAAATCCGCTGTTCAATGTCACACAAAAACTGCTGCAGGACATATTGCTCAGTAAACGCACCCTTGTACTCCTCAAAAATATTCGACCCTAAGAGAATTTCCGCAGGAGGAGCATCAACCATTGCACCGAACAATCCACAATCCAGAAGATAAAGTTTGAAAGCATTGAAATCTTCGTAAAACGCCAATGGTATCTTGGGGGTGGAGATGCGGCTTACTTTAGTAACTATACCTGCATCTATCAACCACTGGATAGCTATTTCAAATTCATTAGCCCGCGCACCTTTGCGGATGGCTGAATATATGAACTTCTTATTCTCCCTGACCAATTGAGCCGGAAGCGAACGCATCACCAACTGTATCCGTTCCACCTCACGCAAGGGAGCATGTTTTGAAATATCATTGCGATAGGCTGTCAAAATAGCTTTCTGCACATTCCTGACTTCTATTATTCCCTGCCCCTCGGCATATACAGATACAGCCTCAGGCATACCACCTACAAAATAATACTGCCGTAGCAATTCCACGCATTTCTCATGAACCGTTTCAAGCACAGCGACATCCCGGGTAGCTATCAGTTTCGCAACCCCATCTTGCCCGACCGCCCACAGAAATTCCTCGAAATCCATAGGATACATCTCCATAAAATCCACTTTACCTACCGGGAAGGAGGTGCCTGAATGCAATGTTATCCCTAACAAAGACCCGGCGATAGCGATATGGTAATCCGGCTTATTCTCATATAGATGTTTCAGCGCCGACAAGCCTTCAGGAACTTCCTGAATCTCATCAAGAATAATCAACGTTTCACCGGCTACAATACGAACACCCGTCAGCGCCTCTATACTACGCAGAATCCTGTCTGTATCATAATCCGCAAACAGGGCTTTTGCTAAGGGCTCGTTGTCGCAGGATATATATGCTGTATATTTATACTCATTATGACCGAATTCCTTAAGAATCCAGCTCTTACCCACCTGCCGGGCACCCTGTAAAACCAACGGTTTCCTACGCGGAGAACCCTTCCACGCCAACAGCTTGTCGTAAATCTTGCGTTTCATTCTGAATATCAATTACATTCACTGCAAAGTTACACAAATCTGCACGAATATTCCGCATAAACGCACATAAATATGCACGAATATTTGGGTAAAAACCACACAAATCCGCACTTACACATATAGCGGACGAGAGTGCGAATACAATATCATTACCATGGTTGCTTTTAAGCAGTCTGCTACAGAGGCTTCTACGGTACATACCGCCACAACGCGCCTATATAATCCGCCAAAGACTATGGTTGCATTACCGCAAACTCACCCACGGCAACCCCACGATGAAGCAGAAATTCAAGGAAGCCCGCGACAATCGCTCCAACAACCCGGATTGACAACCCGCGGCATACCGGAACAAAATAAGGGCGATATATCTTCCATCGATATATCGCCCTTATTTTTAAGGATGTAAGCCGTGTGAATCAACTAACCGGAAAACCGTATCATATGATTTCTTTTACATAAAGCTTATGTGTGAAATAGAATGTGGGTTGCTTCATGTCATAAAAAACCACCCGGCCGATGAAGAATATCTCTTTAACTCATTTCATCTGTCAATATCACGCGACTTACATAATCTTTTTAACTTATACCGCTTATTCTGCGATCATTTAACTGAGATTTTCTTGCCATCTACGATGTAGATACCGGCAGGCAGGTTTTCCAGCGGGGAATCAATCTTGATACCCTGAAGATTATAGATACCGGTAGAAGTCTCGCTATCAGCCGATACATTCTCTATGCCAGACTTCCCTATCAATACCTTCAGTTCTGCATTTCTGCTGAACGGAGGTGTAACGAAGCTATTGTTGACCTTATCAATCTTTGCCGTAACATCTTCGTTATCATAGATTACGCGGAAAACCTCAGTTTTTTCAGGAACATTAAAGAAGAAACGTGTGCGGCTATCATCGTTGCGGTAAAGCTGAGCTCCGTCAAACAGACGTCCGTATCCATAATTCCGGGCAACCTTCCCATCCTTCGAAAGTTTTTCCAAAGCAGCTTTACGGGGTGCAGACACGAACGATCCGCTTCCGATTATCTCCTGATAGTCGATTTCATCAATATAGGTCACTTCAACTCCTTCGTCGAATGTCATGTCAATATTATTGCGAAGATCAACGAACGCGCCCCAATATTCAGCTGTCAGATACTGAGTAAACGAGTTGCGCGGTATTGCCACACCGCAGGTATAGTTGTCAACATTCTCGAACGGCTTCTGGCCTGTGACGGCAGGACTTTCAGCAGGAGAATTTATAGAAGCGATGGTTGAGCTTGCCAGTGCACGGCTACCGAGCTCCTTGAGCTGCGCGGGCAGATTCACTACCAGCAGATCACGGCAATCGGCAAGTGTCTCATCCTCAATGCAGGTAAGCCCGGTGGGGAAATCAACATATGTAACCCCCGATTCAGCAAATGCGCGTGTTCCTACACTCATGACGCTTTCAGGGAGAGTAAGACCCGGCAGAAGAGCACATTTCTCAAAGGCTGACGCACCGATTACATTAAGGGCAACCGGAAGTTCAAGCGAATTAATGCCGGCATTGCAGAAGGCATTAGCCTCGATGGTGCGGGTTGCATCAGAGAATTTTACAGTGCGCAGGCTGACCGCGTTTTCAAACGCGCCCTCCTCCACAGTCTCCAGATCGGTAGCTGACATATCGGCCGACAACAGCGCATAACATCCGGCGAATGCACGTGCGCCAAGCTCTTCGCATGTGGCCGGCAGCACAAGATTGCCGGAAAGTGAAGCGCAATTCTCGAATGCACTTTCACCAATGACACGAACGGTCGACGGAATTGAGCATACAGTCATCAGATGGCAATCCGCAAAAGCATTGTCTCCGATAGTCTCGAGCGCTGAGGGAAGAGTCATCTTGGTAAGAGACACTTTACCCTTGAATGCACCTGCAGGAATTTCTGTATTGGTAACCGCCGACAGATTCAACTCCAGACATGCTGTCATATTACTGCGCATAACAGCGAAGTCGGTTGAATTAAGCTCACCCTCTACAGTAAGATTTGTAATCTGTGCGGGCATCTTTCCTGTCTGGGTTCTTATCTCCTGAGCGAGCGTACCAGCCTCGGAAACCTTCACATAGGCAGGAGCCCCATTTTCCTCGATGATGTTATACCCTTTCCATCGGTTTACAGCCTTGTATGCATCGCCAGAGCCAGTGGGAACAATCACAATGGCAGGCTCGCATCCCAGACGCTGACTGCTCAGTACAGGCGGAACAGATGTTTTCAGACGCAACATACCCTTGGTGGATACGGGGAGATTTGCAAAAGAATTGATTCCTTCACCTACAGTCACGGACATAAGTGTAGGCGACACCAACGCGGAGGAACCGACAGTGGTAACTTTATCAGGAACTGTGACCGTTACCAGACCGGCGTTGAAGAACGCACGCTCATCGATAGTCTCGACACTTTCCGGAATCTCAATCAGATGCAGAGACTGGCAATTCTCAAATGTCGCTTTCTCGATCTTAACAAGCGTAGCTGGGAGAGTGACATCGGCAAGAGAAAGACAGTTTCTGAACGCTTCCTCACCTATGCGGGTAACAGACTCGGGAAGTTCTACACTCTTGAGCGAGGTTCCTGCAAAAGCGCCGGTACCGATGGTCTCCAGATTTTCTCCGAATTCAAATTCCGCCAGCTTGCTGTTGCCAAACGCATTGCCTGAAACAACAGTCACATTCTTGGAGGATCCTACAGTTACCACGCCCGAATTGTAGAATGCACTCATCCCGATAACAGTTACGGTCTCGGGGAGTTCCACCTCGGTCAGACGGGTACAGTCGCTTACGAATGCAACCGGGATTTCGGTAAGAGCTGTTGACTTGAGATCGAGTTTGGCCAGATCAGTACAACCGGCAAATACTCCGACGCCCACACTTTCCACCGATGCCGGCAGACTAACTTCCGACAAGGCCTCGCAGAAAGCGAACGCATACTCACCGATAGTATTCAGCGACCCCGACAACACAACATCCTGCAGATAGTCACATGCTGAAAATGCTCCGGAATTTATAACCGTTACACCTTCTGGGATAACAACACCTGTGATCTGACTGTTGGAAGCGAAGGCGTTAGTTGAAATTGACGATAAAGTCAGTGTTTTGCCTCCATCCTGCATTGTCTGGGGGAGTGTCACATTTCCTTTAGCTTTCGATCCGTCGATCAGCGAGAATGTTCCGGCTTCCGGATATGTCATATAAACGATATCGTCAATCGTAACCTCCTTCGATTCCACTTCCTCCGGCTGTTCATCCTCTTTCTGAGAATTTTTAACGATCGTCAGTGCTGCGCTCTCCGTATAGAGATCCTCATCAATCAAGATTTTGATCACATCACCCTTTTCAAGCGGGAGCGAGCTGTTATATGAAGCATATTCAAACTCATATTCGCCTGAGGGATTGACCGCACCGTTAAAGCCATAATCATAAAGCCATCCCGGAGACGCTACTTTCCACTGTCCCTCGAGATCCTCAGCTATTTCATAAGAGTAATTGCCGGTACTGTTAAAAGTAAATTTATACGGTACAGAACTTTCCCATCCGTTGAAATCTCCTAATAGATATAAATCCACCGATTCCGGACGCGATGATGCTGTGGTAAACTTGATAGTGGACAGATCGCCAGATACCTCAACATGGTAATTGCCCTTCCAAGGCAGATTCATATAGTTGGTTGAGGGGAACAACTGCATATCCATTCCCAATGTGGAGCCATAAACATTCGAGCATCCGATACTATTGGCGACGAAACTCTCCAGGCTCTCATTTGCAGTGGATATGATGAGTGATTCAAGATTGTCAACATCAAAAGAGAATTTGCCATCAGCCGATTTATCAACAGCGAGCAACTCTTCTAAATAATTCGACAAACCATCGCCGAAACCACCGACATATATCCTTTCCGACATCTCTGTCTCCTGATAGATATCGGTGCCGGGGAATGCGATTTTAAAATCGGATTTAAACGTATAAGCGGAGAAATTACCACTCTCGGTAACCTCCAGCAATACCATGCTGCCAGATCCGAACGTTATGAGACCATTATCGAAAGAGCCGTACATGGCGGGATCCTCGGGAGCTTCACCCGAACCGTAGCGCAACTCAAAATACGGACGCGATATAAGAACCAGACGCAGAATCTCTCCGGTCTCATCGTCCTGCATCATCAATCCGGTATAAAACTGATCCGATGCAGCCAGTCCATCCGAGAATAGAGCGAAAGCCATGTCAGAAGCAATGAAATTTTCATCAGAGATCGCATTATAATAGTAGGGCGAAGTCTCACATCCATATGGATCTGCAATCACATATACTCCGGGCTCATCCTGACTGCTATAGAAATCAACTTCCCATGCCGTCGGTTCCAACATACCGTCAAGATATGTACCGGTACCCATATATCTGAATTCAGCTTCCTCATCGGGGGTGCCGTTTACAACTTTATAAGTCACTTCCAGAGCCTGCAGACGCACCTTCGCATTGCTAAGTACATAGAATTCATTAGCATAACCTGCCCATGCCTGCGACGCCAGATCATATGCTCCATTCGACACATAGGGAGAGGAAGTCCAACTGTAACCATCGGAAAATATAAAGTTCACATTCACGATCTGTGTTGTCTCATCATTTGCCGAAAAGGTCACCTTATTGCCGCTGTAAAGTCTGATAGCGGCTCCAAGGTTATAATACGCCGGAATAGTAGTCCCGGTATTTGTCTCGAACAATACCGATACATCTCCCAGATTAAGAGACTGTCCCCCAACCTGCTGGGCATTCGAAAGCCCGAGCGATGACATGTTGACTGTGACAACACGGGTCTCGGCTTCAGCTGCAGCCTTCTTTCTTGCCTTGGATGCAGCTTTCATAATGCCCTCCACCTTCTTGGGTGCCGGTACGTTCAAAGTTCCTCTTTCGAGCCTGTGAGTTTCGGAAGCCAAAGGAGTAACATCCTTCACCAACCGGTTCAGATCTCCTTTGGCACCCATTCCACCATTTCCAGCAACGGCTGAAATAGCTGCCCCCACACAGAATAGCAAAAGTGAAATTTTCTTCATAAAATACGTATTAAATAATATTCAGTCAGTTATATAGCAAATATTCGCACTAAAAAATAAAAGGTCGCCAAAATTAACCATAAATCTACCCCCCCCAAATACGTTAACATAAATTATCTATATTTATGTTTTATTTATACTTTATAACCGATTATACAAAATCGGAGCTTCCGGTATTGTTGCCGGAAACTCCGATAGCAAATCGCAGATATGAATTCCCCCGCTCCGCGCCATCTCTACGATGCGGAACGGGGGATAAATTTTCAGTGAGACGAAACCTTATCGAACTGCCGGAGGGCTATTCACGGTTTACTCCGGAGATCAGAGGGGGCGGAGCCAGATGTTGCGGAAGCTGATGGGCTCGCTGGGGTCGCCGTGCGACTGGAGGATGATCGGGCCGTCGCCATGCTTGACCACACGGGGGAAGCCGATATATTCGGTTGTACCCTGAATGTCGTAGTTGTTGACAATCACACAACCGTTCTGAATCACAGTCACCTTGGGATGCACCTTATATGTGCCATCCTCGTTGAAAACCGGGGAGGTGTAGATGATATCATATACATTCCACTCGCCAGGCTTGCGCATCACGTTGGCTGTCGGAGCTTTCTGCTTGTAGATCGAGCCGGTCATACCGTTCACATAGGTCTCGTTGTTGTAGCAGTCGAGCACCTGCACTTCATACATTCCCTGAAGATACACGCCGCTGTTGCCGCGACCCTGGCTTTCACCGGTGATATTTTCCGGAACCATCCATTCGAGGTGAAGCTGGAAGCTGTCGAAATTGTCTTTGGTCTGTATGTCGCCATGCGATTTGTTAACGGTCACCACTCCGTCGTGAACATCCCAGCCGGCAGCCTCACCTGTGCGTGAGCTCTTCCATGCGTCGAGGTTCTTACCGTCGAAAAGTACTATGGCGTCGGAGGGAGCTGAGTTGGTGGTGATATCGCCGGGGGTCACGATCTTGGGCTGAGGTGTCCAGTACTCGCTCATGCCCGGACGCATCCCTTCGGGCTGAGGATAATCTTTTGGAGCTGCCACTGCTCCGGCTGCCATCAGTGACAAGGCAGAAATCAGAATCAGTCTGTTATTCATGATAATTTCGTTTATAGGATAGATTAATAAATTAGTCGGACGTTTCTCTATTTCTCTGCAAAGGTACGACAAAACATCATACAAACGTCACGTTCCCCCATAAAAAAATCGCCGGAGATATGGCTCCTCAGCCATTCTCCGGCGTTTTTTTTATGGGGCTGCCTGCCGACAGGCAGCACACTCCTATGCGATTATTTCTTGGGATTGATCTCGAGAACGTCGATATCGAATACGAGAGTAGCATTCGGACCGATCTGCTCGCCAGCACCCTTCACACCGTAAGCCAGTGCGGGAGGAATAACCGCTATCATCTTGCCACCGGCGCCCAGGAGACAGAGAGCTTCCTTGAAGCCGGGAACGAACTGTGCCACACTCATAGCTGATGCATGACCTGCATTGCTGTCGAATTCTGTACCGTCAACGAGTTTGCCGGTGTATTCAATCACTGCGCGGTCTGCAGCTGTTACCTTGGGCTCTGTTCCGGGATTGATGATTTTATAAACGAGACCGCTTTCGGTTTTCTGATAACCCTCTGAAAGCATCTTCTCGCAGTAGGCTTCACCTTCTTTGAGGTTTGCCTGAGCCTCATCGCTCTCGGCGAGAGCCTGCTCGCGCTTCTGCTCCACACGCTGGGAAAGGTCGCGCATGATGTTCTGATACTGCTGGAAATATACACCGGTATCGGCAACGCTGTCCTGCTCGTAAACCTTCTTGAAAGCTGCGTAGACGAGATCTTTCGAAACAGGCACCCCTGCGTCCTGATTGATACCGATGATCGGGCTGATGAGCTGGAGACCCATCTGGAGACCGCGGAAATACGACATATCGGAAGTATCTGCGTCAAGAACAGCCTTCAGACCTTTCAGATAAGCTGCCTTGGAGAACTTTGCTGCCATCTCCGGCTGCATTTCCTTCATCTGCTGAAATTCAGCTACCGAACGGGCAGCAGCGAATTCGCCGATAATTGTGGCGGTAGAATCGCCGAGAGCCTTGTCTTCGGCCGATACATTTGCGCTCGAGCCATTGCCGCACGAGCTAAGTCCGGCTGCCATCATAGCGGCTGCACCGAAACCTAAAAAGATTTTTTTCATATCAGTTATTTATAATTCAGTTATTTCCATTCAATCTTTGACAATCATTACTGTCAGTTACACTACTTCAGCACGTCGAGCAACTTCACGGTAAAGTCAAGCGCGGCTCCGGGAGGGATTACTCCTGCCGCCCCACGCTCTCCATAGCCGAGAGCCGCTGGAATAAACAGACGGTATTCCCCGCCAGGCTTCATCATCATTAGCCCCTCGCTGAATCCGGGAACGAGCCCCTGGATTGGAAATTCAATAGGGCGCGAGGTCTCATCGAATACCGTGCCGTCGGCGAGGCGCCCCGTATAGGTAACCCTCACCTTATCGGTTAGAAGAGGCGCATCCCCTTCTCCCTCGGTAATTACCTCAAAGAGAAGTCCCGACGGGGTTTCGATCACCCCCGGTCGCCCTTTCTGGGCATCGAGAAACTCTTGCTGCGACTCGGCAGAAACCGCATCAACCTCATCCTGAGGATTCATCCGCTCAACGGCAGTGCGCAGAAACGCGTCGGCGCTCTTTACGTCAAATCCCATAGCCGAGCCACGCAAGGCATCCCCGAGGCTATGGCTGAACTGCGCCGACGTAAAGGGAAATCCCATCTCCTGCATCGCCTCCACACGGTCGATAAGCCCGAAGCCGCTGCGCACTCCGAAGAAATAGGGTGCATCGACGTTCTTTATCTCGAACGCATGTTCCACACCGCGCACAAATTCGGCTATCGCCGCCGTATCGCCTGGAAACTGCTTCTCAAGCTCAGGCTTGAGATATTCCGCCATGATAGTGGCAAAAGCTGCCGCCGATGAATCCGCGGAAACTTTGGTAAGTTCCGCCGAAGGTCCGTCGGGAGAGGACGATGGAGCGCTCTGCGCTGTCATACCGGCCAAGCCGACAGTTGCCAGCGCAGCCGGAAATAATATTCTTTTCAAGGCGATCACTTACCGATTACCTTCAGAAGTTCCACATCGAATACGAGGGTTGCATTCGGACCGATAGGACTGCCGGGAGCGCCGTTGGCACCGTAAGCAAGCTCTGATGGGATGAACAGACGCCATTTCGAACCGGTCTTCATCAGCTGCAGAGCCTCTACCCAGCCGGGGATAACCTGAGTTACACCGAATGTGGCGGGAACTCCACGGTCAACCGACGAATCGAATACGGTTCCGTCGATAAGCTTGCCGGTATAGTGAACTTCTACCTGATCGGTTGCGGAGGGTACAGGACCGTCGCCCTCGGTTATCACCTCATACTGCAGACCGCTGGGGAGGGTCTTTACCTCAGCACGCTTCCCATTCTCTGCAAGATACTGCTCGCCGAGAGCCTTGTTCTGCTTGCCGAGTTCTTCAGCGGCTGCACGCTGCTTCTTTTCAAGTTCGGTAAAATAAGACTGGATCTCAGCCTTTGCCTCGTCGTAGGTCATCTTAGGCTGCGCGCCGTAGAACACTGCGGCTACACCATCAGCGAAATCCTGAACATTTATTTCATTGATACCCGAAGCACGGAAATTGTTACCCATGCTCAGACCGAGCGCATAGCTTATGCGATCGAGACCTTTGTTTTCGTTGCTTTCCATAACGGATTTAGTTTTTAAGTTGTAAACAAGACGTTTTTATCGCTCCAGGCAGGAGCTGACACGCTGCCACTGCACCCATTGGGGCGATTTCAAGATACTAACGTCCAATCACGGAGCAAAGTTAGCCAATTTCCATCGTCTGTATTAATTAATTTATAAAAAAAAACTTAAATAAACATCCCGATAGGATATACCGCCTCATCGTGAGAGACCGCTACCGGATTTTTTAGCTATTTTTGCACAAAATAATCTTGGAAAAGCAACCACCAGTCCGATGCAAGAGGAAACAACCGCAATATCATCTCCACCATCACCTGAGAAACAGCAGAACCTTCGCGAACTCGCTTCGATGCCGGTAGGCAAACTGCTGTGGAAATATTCGCTGCCCGCAGTTGCCGGGATGCTGGTGATGCAACTCTACAATATCGTTGACCGCATCTTTATCGGACAGGTAATCGGGCCGGAAGCCATAGCTGGGCTCGCCATCACTTTCCCGGTGATGAACATAGCCACCGCCTTGGGAGTGCTCGTAGGCGCGGGAGCGGCAGCCCGGGTCAGCATCCATCTCGGGCGTCACGATTATGAATCGGCAGCCCGGGTGCTCGGAAACTCACTCGACCTCACCCTCGGAATAGGCACAGCATATATCCTCGCCTTCGCTCTTGGCATGGACCACATCCTCAGGCTGTTCGGAGCCAACGATGTAACGCTCCCATATGCCCGCGACTTCATGATGTACATCCTCCCCGGGCTGCTGCTGACAAACCTCACATTCTCATTCAACAACATAATGCGCGCCTCGGGCTTCCCGGTGCGCGCCATGGTTACGATGTTCATTGGCGCCGGGATGAATATCGTTCTGGCTCCGCTGTTCATCTACGTATTCCGGTTGGGCATAAAGGGTGCAGCCATAGCGACCGACATATCCATGACCATCTCCATGATCTTCGTGATGTGGCACTTTTTCCGCCCCGTCAACGGTCCGGTCACTTTCCGCCGGGGCATTTTCCGTCCCTCGATTAAAGTTATCTGGGCTATTGTCGGCATCGGCGCTGCGCCGTCGATAATCAATGTAGCCACTTGTCTCATCAATATACTCATAAACCGTTCGCTGCTGGAATATGGCGGTGTCGAAGCCATAGCAGCATCAGGAATTTTCGTAACCTATACTTCCATGTTATGTTGCGTTATCCTCGGTATCTGCCAGGGGATGCAGCCCATCGTAGGCTTCAACTACGGTCACGGCGCTCCCCACAGGGTATTGGCAGTGTACCGCCTGGCTGTAATCGCCGCTACGGTAATCAGCATCGTCGGGTGGGTCGGCGGTCAGCTGTGTCCGGCTGCCATAACCCGCGCATTCGTTGCTGACCCGGATCTGGTCGGATTCACCGCCCGCTCCATCCGCACCGGTATGCTCGTTTTCGCAGTCGTAGGCTTCCAGATAGTATCGACAACTTATTTCCAAAGCATCGGCAAAATTGGACTGTCTATTTTCCTGAGCCTCACCCGTCAGGTAATTTTCTTCATCCCCTTATTGCTTTGGCTGCCCAAGATCATGGGGCTCAACGGTGTATGGAGCACATTCTACATCTCTGATATTTTTGCCACAGTGGTGACTGCCGCGCTCATGGCCTATTATCTGCCCCGTCTCCGATCCGCTGCCGGGATTCGGCCTGACATATCTTAACCGACAGAAATTTCAGCGTTAATTTAACATATGATTTTTAACCGTAAAGCGTAGAACTTTTTTCTACATTCTGTGGTTAAACTTTCACAGCCGCCACTCACTGCTGGCTGTTGCAGATATCGCACAATAAAATTCTTACCTATTTTCTAAATTAACGGCAGACCCCTGAGATAGCGATGTAAAAAACAAGGGTAAAGCCCGACAGGGCACACACATTGAAACACACCACCCTCCACTCGCCTGCCAATTGAAAAACTGTTAAAACCACTGCCACTATGAGACCGAACTACACAAAGTCCATGCGCGACATTCTCGCAGGCGTATTCGCCGCTGCATTCTGCGCAACCGTTTCAGCTCAGGCTCCTCTCAATCCGAACGACATCAAAGATCACCGCACCGAGCCGGAAGTATTCTTCCTTCAGGAAGGTGACTGCCCCAACAGTCTCACGATTCTACCCGGACCTCCCGACGGCGGATCAATCCTTTTCCTCTACGACCAGGCACGCTACAACTGGGGAAAACTTCAGCGTAAGACCCCACGTGGCGAGCAGGCTGCCCAGGACGCACGCGTAACAGGCGATGGTCTCCCGAAAGCCTACTCCGAAGCATTCGGTGTGGAGATCAACGAGGAGAATGCCCCTGAAATACTAAAACTCATTGTCGGCATGCGTGAAGATGCCGGCGACCTCGGAACCCGCGAGGCAAAACGCTACTATGACCGCACACGCCCCTTCATCTTCTACGAAGAGGACACCTGCAATCCCGAGCAGCAACAGGAACTTTCAACCAACGGTTCGTACCCATCGGGTCACAGCTCATTAGGATGGGCAACAGCTCTTGTACTTGCTGAAATCAATCCGGAGCGCCAGAATGAGATTCTCAAACGTGGCTATGAGATGGGTGAAAGCCGGGTTATCTGCGGCTACCACTTCCAGAGCGACGTTGATGCCGGACGAATAACAGGTGCCATGACCGTAGCCCGGCTGCACGCCGACCCCGGATTCGCCAAACAGCTTGCCAAGGCTAAAGCCGAGTTCAAACAGCTCAAGAAAGAGGGGAAAGTAACGCCGGGCACTCCAACTCCCACACCAACCCTTTGATAATTAGCAATTAGTAATTAGTAATTGCATGCGACTCTTCTCATAATCCCACTCATTCTCCCCCCTCTCCCCCTTTGCTCTTAATATAACTTCTTATACAATCCGCCATCAATGGGGACCGAGCCCCGATAACTTCAGCGGATCGCCGGAAGTATTACTAATCATTAATTGACTGTTATTATGAAGCCATTGTATATCAGCATAATGGCGGCAGCTGTCACACTCTCTGCCGCCGCTCAGGAGAACGGAGACAAACTGAAAGTCACTCCGACAGGACGCATTCTCGCCGACGGAGCCGTATATATGCCAGGCGACGAACGCGAAGGATTCACCAGCGGTGTCGCCATTCCCGATGTCCGCATCGGAGTGAAAGCGTCCTACGGAAAATGGAAAGCCAAACTCGACCTCGGATATGCGTATTCGAAAGTAAACATGAAGGATATATTCATCGAATACGACTTCAATCCCTCAAACCTTATAAGAGCCGGATATTTCGTGCAGCAATTCGGTCTTAACTCCGCTACAAGCTCATCAATGAAGGTCACGATGGAAGAATCCACAAGCAACGAATTTTTCTACGCGGGTCCGCGTCTGATAGGCGCCATGTATCAGCACTCAGTTCCGAAATGGTTTGCTACAGCAAGCGTATTCGTAGAGAATCAGGCAATCAGCATGAATGCCTCGCAGATGGGCAAGCAGGGCTACGGATTTCAGAGCAGATTGCTATGGCGCCCGGTAACCGATGGGGGGGAAATCTTCCAGATCGGCTGCTCCTTCAACTATGCCACACCCACCTACAGCACAGACGAAGAACTCAACCACAAGAGTTTCACCTACTCATCAAACTTCCCCACGAGAGTGTCAAAAGTAAGCCTGCTCGACGTTACAATTGACCACGCCACAGGGCAGTTCAAATGCTCACCGGAGCTGCTTATGGGCTACGGACGCATGGCACTGGAAAGCCAGTATTACTATATGAATATATGGCGCGACGGAGGGTTCCGCAACTATCAGGCACATGGTGTATACGGCATTCTGCGCGGAATAGTGAAAGGTGGCGACTACGTATATTCACCCGCCGACGGCGGCATAGCCACCCCGGCTCCGGGATCGCTGGAAGTGGCGATGATGTATAACTACACCAACGCCAACGACACTTCGGCAGGAATATTCGGAGGTATCACCCAGGGAGCATCATGCACCCTCAACTATTATATCAACAAATACATGATAGCGCGCCTGCGCTACAGCTACACCACCGTACGCGACCGCGCCGTAGACCCGGCAGACCGACATGTGAACACCATCCAGGCGCGTTTCCAGATCATCTTCTGAAATCACCATATCAAAAGATATGAGGGCGTATCTTTGAAATCGCAGATACGCCCTCATATTTTATTGTCACTACGGAAAGAGGTAACGCGGTTATTTACCGGACTTTCGGACTTTCTTCATGTCAAAGTCCACTACTATCGGACAATGATCCGACGGATGCCAGAAATTGCTCAGGTTCATCGGATTCCGCACCGGCTCGGTATAGCTGTCACGTATTATATCGGCATACTTCACCCGTTCCATAAGCGGTGGTGTGCAATAAATGTAATCAAGCCGCGCATCCCACACACTGCTTTCCTTGTATTCTCCAGGATAAGTTTCAGCAATAACATCCACATATGGAGTTTCCTGAAGTATATAGTTATGCACCCAGAAGTCGGGCCATACCGGGTCATAATTGTAATAATGATTATCCAGAATGGAGCGGGAGTTGAAATCGCCGAGCATCATCCATAGCTGCCGGTCTGCGTCGGGAACTGTATTGATCGTATGGTTGCATATGTACTCCACCTCCATGAGGCGGTAGCGTGTTCCCTCGTGGTTCTCAGCACTGGCTTTCATAACCTCCGCATCGTAGGGAAGTCCCGGTCTGTGACCATGGGGCCACGTATGCAACGTCACAATATTCAGAACATTGCCGTTTTTCTTAATCTGCGCCCAACCGGCTCCATGACATACCACACTGTCCGGTTCCTCGCCGGAAATCCGGGCGATCCCCTTGATCGGGTATTTCGAAGTTATCACCTGAGGATAGTTGTCCCGATGGGCACCCATATACCAATACTTATGACCGTAGCGGGCGGCAAGCTCTCCCCAATGATCCGGCAGATACCTATCGGAATCGGATATCGCTTCCGCCGTATTATCCTTATAGATGGTGCCTGCCTCACACCATACGCACACATCGGGCTTCTGGCTGGCTACAAACTCCACAAACCGGTCATAATTATCGGGCTGACCATCCCACATACCGTTCTGAATATTCCAGTAGAGAACGCGCAGGTTGTCTTTTGCCGACCCCTCTTTTTGAGACTTCGACTGAGCGGTGGCTCCGGGGAATGCCGTGGCGAACATCATAACGGCGACACCGATTGCTGTAAATCGTTTTATCATCTCGTTTTTATGATAACTATTTTAGATAAGTAAGTCGTGGAAATTATTTTATATTATCCGGGAGCATACTTTCTGACGTATTTTGCCCGAAGATGAAGGAGTGTAGCGAGCTACACGACTGAAGATGAGGGTAAAATAAGGCGAAAGGATGCCGCGGATGATATAAAGCTCTGATGAACATTTTATGCGTAATAATTTTCATGACTTACTTAACTCAGTTTCATCTTCAGGCATATGACAGGAGAATACCTGGCATCACAATTCTGCCCATTATAGACTGCCACAAAATTACACAAAATAAACCGAATTAAAACAATCGCCATTTCCATATCTCATGCTATATAAACCGAAGAGACCTCCTCGGTTATTCGAGGCGGTCTCTTCGGTTTATTCCGGATGGTGCTGTCAGAATCAGCGCACAGCCACCTTGGTTCCTCCTACGAGATAAATGCCGGGGGCAAGCCCTGCGGTTGCCTCTGAGCGAGCTACCTGCGAGCGTACCATCACACCCGCTACTGTATATACATCCACCGGAGCATTCGCATCTACAGCATCAACCGCCACATTCTCCACACCTGCCGAACGGTCGACATGAACCGGAACCGTGTAAAGGATCAGATTGGGATAGAGTGAGTTGGTCATCACACAGCATACATCGTCATTAAAGGTTGAGAAGAAAGAGGTGACACCACCTTCAACCTTATATTCGGGATCGTCGCCTGAATCGTCGAGCGCTTCACCCACTATCTCGCCAAGTTCAATGTCGTAAGTCACATCGCCGAGATACCATGTGTATTGGGTTGCTATGCCGTCAACCTTGGCGTCGGCCGACATATCTACGATGCCACCATTACATTCTACCTCAACATCGGCCTGACCTGTATAATAATATTTACTAAGGGCATACATCTCCGACATACGGGGTAGAGTTGCGAACGTAAAGCGGTTGCCTTCAACACTCAGCGCAGTCAGACGTCGGGCGAGAGGCTTAAGATTGATCGATTGAAACTGATTGTAGGAAAGATCTACATCGGTCAGCCGTGTGGTGTTAGTAAAGTCAATTTCCGACAGTCTATTGCCACCGGCCATAAGCCCAACCAGCGCCGGATTGTCAAGATTAAGTTCCGTCAGCTGGTTGTATTCTATCGCCAGGAACTGAAGTGCAGGCAATTTACCGGCATCGAACGAGGTATATGAATTATTGGAAATATTTAGCTGCGTAAGGTTGGGATAGTCGCTGAAATCCTTTTTCGAGAAATTATTGTCAGGCAGCTTTATCTCGACCATATCATCTGAGAGCGGGAAGGTGACATTATCCTCGTCGACTCCACACGAACCGATATTGAATGAGATCAGTTTCGTCATTGCCGATGCATCGAGATTCTGCATCGGAGCATCGTAAATAGAGAACACGCTTATGTCCGTTGCATCGTTGTAAGTATACACTTTAACTTCAGCGCCTGCATACGTCTTCTGATCCGTATAGTCTATGTATGTGTCGGAAGGTACGGTATATTGTTTGTACTCGCTGCCATCGCCACGCCAGTCGATATACAGAGCAGTGTCCACATGACCGCGGAATATCACCTCAGCATTGTTTCTCGACTCTGTTGTGGTAAACGAAGCCACAACCTTTGTAGGAGCGTCGATAACCGTTGTGTTTGTAGTCAGGAACGCATTGTCGCCACTGAACTGGGGGAATGCCGGATGGGTGAGTTCACAATACACCTCCTTACCGAGAGCTGCCGTAAGGAAACGCACCGCGCCGTCCGTTCCTTCGAAATCCTTACCTTCCACCAGCGGAGTGCCATCGGCTGCATTCTTCCATTCAAATGATGTGAACACACCGTCGATATCGCGGTTCTGCTCAGAAATATTGATAGCAGGAGCCGGGGTTAGGATCTGGAGCTTAGGCTGCGGGGCATAGACATACCCTGAGTAACCATGGAGATATGGCAGGGTGGCAAATGTAAACTGGTTGTTGCCCAGATTTAAAGCTATATTATTCGGGAATGTGTCGATCAAAGCGCTCTCAAGAGCGTTGTAAGAGAGATCCACATATTCCGCCTCGGTGAGATAAGTAAGGATGATTTCACCTTCCATTGCGTTATGGCTCAGATCCATATATTTGATTCCTGAATAATCCTTCAACAAAAGTGTCGGAAGATTATTATACGAGAGATCAAGGAAGTTAAGCGTAGAAGGATAAGGCACGGTGAATTCGGTTAAATTGTTACGGCACGCTTTTACACTCCTGAGCGCAAACTTCTCGTAGTTACCATAAATACCTGTTAGATCAAGCGACGGAAGATTGTTGTCGGAAAGGTCGATGGCGGTCAGGCATCGGTTAAAGCGAAGATCAATGTCAGTCAGACCGCAATTTGTCACAGAAAGCGTGCGCAGCTCGGTGGCACGTGTAACATTGAGCGATGCCACAGGCATTCCGTCTATTTCGAAAGCTGTAAGAACGGTGTTCTCAGGCATTTTCACCACCAGATCCACATCTCCGGAGGGAAGAGTGAGTGTCACGTTATTCTCGGCGGGAGCTGAAGTAGAAGATGCGGTGAAGGTATGGGTTGTTGTATTAGTACCGCTCTTCACATCCACATAAAATTCGTCGCTTCCCGACACACTTGAATCCACACCTATCTTGAAAGCGAAGGTATCGGCAACGCGATTTGAGTTGACACTTATCGAAAGCACCCCTGAAGGCTGATTCATATCCTCAGCGCTTTTTACCATAAAAGTTCCGCTGTCGATAGTATATTCCTCAAACACACTGTTGGCGAACTTAACGTAAACCGAGTCACCCGGCACTTCAGTAAATGTCAGAATCCCGTTTTCAAAAGTATAAGCCTTATCATCGATCATCTCGGGCTGGGCGCCATAAGGTATGACATAAGGCTGAGCCGTGGTAACAGAGCCCGGACGCATTACCTTTGCGGAGAAATCGATAGGTTTGTTCACCTCGTAGCTGCGGCTGACCGGGAATTGCTGGTCGCCGTAGTAATATTCACCCCAGGTGGGTTCGGGAGCCGGAAGTGTCTCGAAAGAGAAATTATTCCTGGCTATATTGACAAGATACAGATTCTTGTTGGCGCTGAGATCAATTGACGACAAGTTGTTTCCCTTAAGCTGAAGATATGCCAGGGCGGGATTATTGCTCAGATCAAGTTCAGTCAAACTGTTGTATTGGGCGCTCAAATAGTTCAGCTCAGGATTGTGAGTGACATCGAGCGTCTCCATATGAATGTCCGTATTAACACTTCCCGATCCGTGACCGCACAAAAGCAACTGCAGTTTGGTGTTGTGGCTGAGATCGATCGAACGAATGCGGCTCTCGCTGATATTAAGCGAGGTAAGTTCCGGATTGTTCGACAGATCAAGTGTTTCCACCGAGGTCATTTCAAGCGTAATGGAACGCAGCAGCGGACAACCTGTCACATCTACCTTACGGATATCCAGCGTATGATAGCCATCGAACACCTGCAGCTTCGGATAATCGCTGAGATTCAATCCCTGATCCACATAATCAAGTATATCCAGTTCAAGTATGGTCAGCTCAGGATGATTCGGTCCCACTTTCGCCGGTGTCTCGGCGGTGAAGGGGTTATCGGAAAGATAGATGGCATAAAGGTTGCTGAACGGCGAAAGGTCAAGCCGTTTCAGTTCGTTATGCGACAGGTCTATTATCTGAAGATTGGATAGACCCGGCATCTCTATCCAGTCGATATAACACCCCTCGCAGTCAAGATAGTCGATTTTCGAGGGATCGCCGTAGATTTTCACCAATCCTTCTTCGCTCACCACACACTGAACCGGAGTGCCCACTACCGCCTGACTTTCCGGATTGAAATATGCCGGCTTTACTTCAACTTCCACCATTCCGAAACCACAATCCACATCAAAGAAATCGGTTTCTGTCGACCCTAAGACGATGTGGAACCTATTTTCCGCACCGTATGTGTCGTAAATGTTGGTCTTGAACGTTATGATCGGTTCTTCTGCGGTCTGGGCCAAGGCATTCTGAGCCCCGGTCACCGCCATAAAGCCTGCCGCGATACATCCGGCGGCAATTTTAGCAAAACTACAGTTCATATGCTGGTTGTTGGTTGATTATTATCTTATTGCAATTTTCTGTGAGTGACCGTTGGCAGTCAGTACATAGACCCCTGCCGGCAAGGATGAGGCATCAAGTGTAAGCTCATCGCCACATCCGGTCATACGAAGCATCACTGCCCCGCTTACCGATGTAAGTGTCACGTCTATCTCAGAGGCATCCCCTACGAAGACTGTAAACCGGTTCATTCCTGCGGGAGTAACCATCAGACGGTCGTTGTGACCCTCGGCTGAAACGCCTTGAATACCTGAATTACGGATAACCTCTTTCAATCCGGCGAGAGCATCGAATTTGCCTGCGCCCCACTGCACCGGATCGCCTGCCTCGACATATTCGTCGCGTACTGCCGTACGTGCAATAATTTCCTGAACATCCTTAACTTTCAGCGTCGGATCAGCCTCCAGCCATAAAGCGATATTGCCTGCCACGAAGGGGGTCGACATAGAGGTGCCGACCTCTTGCTTCCAGTAATGGGTATTCCCTTCAGCGTCGGTCGTCCGCGCACAACAGAGATAGTCGTAATATTCACGGCGCATCTCATCGGTAAGTTTGACACCGGTCTGAGAGGCGAGGTAGTCTGTATAATATTCCATATACGGCATACTCATCGACGAAACAATTGCAGCTCCCGGGGCGCAGACCAAAGGCAGATTACGCCCGTCGGCAAGCGTGGCGAACGAAGAGAAATCGCTCACATAACCCGGACGGAAACCGTCGCCGGGATAACTCGGCTTCGCGCCGTCGAGAGTAGTCCATTCCTGACGTGTGTTGTATGATCCTACGGTAACCAGATTGTAGCCCACAGCCATATCGGAAAGGGTGCCGTTGCGCGAGCCGTCATCAAACCCGTCGATACCGTAGCTGTCGAAACTTACGGTGAGAGCATCGCAGTATACATCGTAGCGGTGACCTGCCGATCCCGTCACTTCAAGCCCTACGAGCATCTCTTCATTTTCATAGTTGGCCTCCTTATCCATCACATCAAGCTGGATATCGCAATAGAAACGGTTGGTTGCAGGATCGAGCATCCGGGCTATCGCCACATATCCGTCAAAATAAGTGGCGAACGGACCGTTGGCAGGAGCCACAACATCGCCTCCATAATCTGAATCGGTACAATACACCTTATATGTATCGGTCGACACGGCGGGCATCTCGTATGCAACTCGGTAGTTGCGGCTCTTCCGATAGAGAACCACACGCACCTGAAATTCCGAATCATCGTCGCCGTAGACCGTTATGTTGCCATAGCGCCATGTATTCTGTGTCTCCATGCTCTGTCCTCCCTCCTCATAATGATATACTTTGGGATGGATGAAGGTCTTTATAGTCTGATCCTCCTCGGTCATGGTCTTGGTGAGTGCCCCTTTCGAATCTCCTTCGTTACCGGCCGACACACATATGATCGCCTCCTCACCGATAGCGTCGAGAAATTCCGACAGCGCCGACCGCGGATCGTGGGGTCCGGTACTTGAACCGAGTGAAAGATTATATACCATAGGCATCTGGCGGTATTCAACACCGTAGCCATACATATAGTCCATGCCGTAAGCAATGCAGACATCAGTAAGCAGACCGCACGATACCGCCAGATCTGCATCCGTTGCCACACCATAGTAGGGATTGCTGATCGTCTTTAGGGATGGAGTTCCGATAGCTGTCGTTCCCTCAGCCACTTCTACAGTTCCCTTGTAAGCGCCTGCCATTATGCCCAGGGTATGGGTTCCGTGATATGTTGTCTCGTCGTCGGTTGTAAATTCCGAGATAGGGCGGGCGTCTTTCACATCCGATCCGTAATAAAGCGGAGCCACATCAGTTCCCATCGCGTTATACCGCATCTGAGCGAGGTATTTGATGCGGTTCTCACCGTTCTCGTCAAGGAAATTGATATGATTGGGAGCGACACCTTGATCGACAAGAGCCGCCACAACCCCTTTGCCGGTGTAGGCGCGCGGAAGCCCGTCGCCACCCTGATGGATCATATCGGTTCCTGAGACAGCACGTGCCAGATCCATTTTCACATCTACCGGACGCTCGAACTGCATCAGTTTCACACTGCTTTTCGCCGCGAGATCTTCTGCCGCATCATAGGGAACTTCAGCTATCGCCACCGAACCACGCACGGTCAGCACATCGATACCGTCGGCACGGAGATCATCAACTGTAAAACCGTCAGCTATCTTCACAAACGCCAAAGTGGTCTCACGCCCGGCGAGGGCAGCTTTCACCGATTTCGTCTTCATGCGTCCGTCTACAGCCATAGCCGATCGCGATGTGCGTAGCTGTTGCCGTTCGAGCAATTGCCGCCGGCTCTGAAGATCAAGCACACCTGCACTCGCCGAAAAAAGCGTAGCCGCCATCAGCGATATGATATATATCTTTTTCATCTTGATTAATTTCTTTATACAAGTCTATTTAACCGCCAAAAATTATGCGTTTTTACTATTTTCGGGTGCACAATTCCAAAATACAGCGGTAATAATTTATAATAATTAACCTCATTGGAATGTTTTATACAAATAGCTCGGCAAAGTTAGGAAACTTTTTACTTTCCGACAAATTTTTAGCATAAATTATCAATTATTAGAATTTCATATACCGGCTCGCAAGCACAGTGTTTGCACAAACGGATCAAACTCCGTAAATTTGTAATATGGAAAAGATTTTCGAGCGCACATACTTCCTTACTCCCGCTGAATGCAACCCTCAGGGGCGTATGCCGATAACCCTCCTTATCAACCGACTTATCGAAGTTGCTACCCTCCATGCCAACGATGTAGGAATCGGATACGCCTACCTCATCAAGCGCCATCAGACCTGGGTATTGTCGCGCGTAGGAGTAGAGATGACCCGCTACCCCGGTGTGAACGAGAACTACACCATACGCACATGGATGACCGGCATAAACCGCCTGTTCTCCGACCGCGATTATGAGATTCTCGATGGCGACGGAGCAACCATCGGATGGGCGCGGACGGTCTGGGCTGTTCTCGACACCGAAACGCGTCAGAGCACCGACCTGTCGCACATGTATCATATCCGGGAACTCTTCCCCGACAACATCACTTGCCAGGCCGCGCCACTGACTCGCCTTCGCCCGCTCACCGACTATACCACCATTCCCTACCGCTTTACCTACTGTGACCTTGACGTGAACCGCCACGTCAACTCATCGCGCTATATTGAGCTGCTGCTCAACTGCTGGTCGCTCGACTTCCACGACCGCAACCGCCTCACACGCTTCGAGATCAACTACATCCACGAATCATATTACGACGAGCCTGTGGAAGTACGCCTCTCCCCCCTCACCCCCGCCGGAGAAGCCTCCTCTGCCGAGACTACCCTCGCCGAACTCGTGCACACCGAGCGCCCCCTCTGCCGCGCCCTCCTCGCCTTCTCTCCCCGCTGATCCTGAAGCCATACACCAGCATTGAAGCTATCTGCTTACTTATTGTAGGGGTACAAAAAAATTTCTACCTTTGCGGTTGCGATTCCCAAGCAACTTCATTAACCAAAATAAACCATACACAATTATGAAAATCAAAGCTATCGCCTGCCGGGCGCTTCTATCGGGCATAATGGTGCTCACAGGAACTGCCGACATGTGGGCGCAGTCGGCTATATATGCCTGCGGTCATATGCGCCGCAACCGTTCGCAGGCTATCACCAACCTGCGTAATTCGGGATATACGACCGCCATCCTGTTCAATATCGACGTGCAGCCCGACGGCTCCCTTACAACCGACTTCAACTGGGGGAACCAGCAGGCAGCCGAAGCCGGAGGTATCATCTGTCAGAACGGAGAATATGTGTTCGGAAAATATCAGCCCAACTACATCAAGGATATCACCAGTCTGCTTACCGCACCCACATCTATCAGCCGTCTGGAGTTCTGCATCGGCGGATGGGGTAACGGCTCATACGGCAATATCAAGAAGCTCATCGAGAGCGACGGCACCGGGGAGGAGACCATGCTTTACCGCAACTTCAAGGCGCTCCACGAGGCGCTGCCCCAGGTGGTGGCTGTCAACAACGACCAGGAGCAGGACTACGACGTGAACGCCGCCGCTGCCTTCCACCTCATGCTTGCCGAAATAGGCTTCAAAACCACCATCGCCCCCTATACACAAAAGTCGTTCTGGCAACGCCTTGTGGCGAAACTCAACGCTGACTCGCAGATCTGCGATATCGTTTACCTCCAGACTTACGGAGGGGGCGCATGGAATAACCCCGACGACTGGAAAGTATTCGGCGACATACCCATGTATATCGGTTTCGACTGCGAGGCAAGCGGCGACATAAACGCCATGAAATCGAACTTCACCTATTGGCGCGACAACTGCGGCACCGAAGGGGGCTTCCTCTGGAACTACAACAGCGAGGCGCGCAACCTCAACGAATGGGCAACAGCCATCAACCGCATCTATCCCACCGTTGTGGAGAAAGATCCCGTAGCCACTTTCTATCAGGACATCGACTACGGCGGATATGCCGTAGGGCTCCCCGTCGGCGAATTCACCCAGGCTGATCTCGCCCTGTACGGCATTCAGGCGCGCGACATCACATCCCTGAAAATAAAGGATGGATATAAGGTATCACTTTACAAGGGCGCTACCTTACGAGGTACCCCATCGGTATGGACAGAATCGAGCTCTTTCGTAGGCACAGACTGGAACGACAAAGTATGCTCCATCAGGATAGAGCCCAACGAAGACAACTCTGTCGAAGGGATTGAAACAGCAGACACCGGCATGCAGGTGAAACTTCTTCCGGGAGAACTTGCCGTGACCGGAGCCTCGGGAGCGATGATAGAGCTTTACAACGCCGCAGGAGCACTGATCTCAGCCACCCCCTCGGCTCTGACCGGCGCTACAACCGTCGCAACCGACGGAGTTCCCGCCGGAATCTACATCGTTAGATCAGCCGGCGACTCTGTAAAGACTGCAATCCGCTGACACATCGCCATAGCCGTTTTTCAGACAATACATTATAACTATAAATCCCACAGGATGAGTGCTTCCGGCACACAATCCTGCGGGATTTATATTATTCGGGAATCACCCACATGCCACCGTTTTGCTACGGCGCAAAGGTGATGCGGGCCCAACGTCACTTAACCTGTCAGCGCAGGGCAACGCGGAACACACGCTCGCCAACCTTGACGATAGCGATACCTGTGTATGCAGGTGCGAAGGTGTTGCAACCGGCTACAACGTTGTAACGGGCTACAAGCTGTCCGTTCACGCCATATACTTCAGCTACTGTAGCTTCGGGTGAGGTGATCTCCAGTTCCGAACCCCGGACCGACACTGCAATCTCACCCTCGCCATGCAAATCATCAATGCCTGATTCATCGCCTATAACCACACTCTGCGGCTCTGACACCTCGCTCAGCACATCCGGTCCCCACACTCCCTGCTCATCGAGCGAGTAGGACCAGGCAGTAACCGTATATATGAACGTATCTCCCGTGTTGGCATTCAGACCGGTAAATTCATATGACGTAACGGGTGTGGTAGTTTTGTATGTGCCTACATTCTCAGTGATAGCATCGCCGGCATGAGCATATTGCTGTACGCTGATATCATCGATAAACAGATAGTTGAAGTAGCCCGCCGGCTCACCGTCAAACTCAATCCTGATGACCGACGTCTCCGTGCCATTGTCGAATTCCACGCTGAATTCCTGCATTCCCTGCACATCGAGAGTATAGGTCACGGTTTTGCCTCCACAGGTCAGACTTACAACATTGTTCATGTCGCCATAAACCTTCATCACCACCGTGAAGCGACCTTCATCGCCACTGAGATCGAGAGCGGGAGTGGAAAGGAAACATTCCTCGCCATAACGCTTATATTCATTGTCGATCACAAACATCCCTGCAGCTGTACGGGTTGAGAAATAATTGTTGCCCCAGCCCGGCATGGAGGTATAATCGTCAAGATTGCCATAGAAGGGATAGGTCCAGTCCATATCGCCATCTGTAAACTTGCCGAAATCTTCATGCACAAGAGTTACTACAACATCTTCTTTAGCGACATAGCGTTTCTGAAGACCTATCACATAACCCATGGCGCGGAACGTAGGCTCCCAACGGGCAGTGAAGCCGTCGGCAGTCACATTTTCTGCCTCGAGAGTGACAGGTGTCTCGAGAGTGTTGAGCGGTACGTTTACCTTACGGATTTCCGACGCTTCGGAAGTGTAGCGGTCATTTACGCTGCACACATAATAATAGTAGTCCTTACCCTTCTGTGTCCCTTCAACTGTCATTTCACACTCGTTTGTCTCCGCATCCTTCAGCAGAAACTCCCGCGCGCCAGCATCATCGAGCGAGAACACCGACACCTTATAGCTTGCTGCCAGAGGAACGGGGTTCCAATACGCTGTAAACTGTTCATAGCTCACATTACGTGCGAAGTGGGCTATCGGCGCCGACAACGCATAATAGTCCTGAACGATTTCAAAATCATCCATAAGCCAGTCTGCATCCTCGGAAGCTATCTCCATGTAGGCGAGATGGTTTCCGTAGCCGGGATGATACAGATCCACCTCACACACTGCCCATTCCCCGTTTATCGCAACTACGGCTGCATCGATGGAATTGGTAGTATAGGGATCGTAAAGTTCTACATGAAGTATGTCTGAAACATCGCCAAGAGCACGCGCACGGAAACGCAAGGTAAAACGCCCCTCGTCCATTCGCACGTCCGTATATGGAGTACGCACATAGCCCTGAACTGATTCCGTACCGAACCAGTCGCTCTGTTCGAAATGCATCACAGCCAAAGCACCCCCGGCCTCATGAAGCCCGCGGCCTCCCCATTCCGCACCACCCGTGAGCGACACGTCTACTTTGCCTGAAGCACTTATTTCCGCTTTTGCAGGATCCGCTTCAGACCCATTTCCCATCGCATCGAAATTTTCCGAGAATACCGCTGTCAATTCCCCACGTGGATCCGCTTTAGCGCCGTGTGCCATAATGCCGGCAGACAGTGCCAGACCTATCGATAGTAAAAGTTTCTTCATATATTTATTCTTTGATATGTCAGATTGATTTCAATAGAGATTAGCAAAATCGCTATTAGAATACTTGGTATTACAAAAATACTAACTAATTCCCATATCACCAAACCTTTTGCAAATGCCTGCTCTTCACAACCCGGCTACAATTCCCGGAACATTATCACAAGTAAGCCTCCCTATCAAAACCAAAACATAATACTCAATAGTCTCCTGATGATGCAAGTACCGTCTCCAACCTAAAACGACAGAGAGTGTATCAGCGATTTTGATACACCCTCTGTATTCTGAAGACGATGAAGACTTCTCAGATTCACCACGTTCAACCGATTATCGGACACATACCTTGGCGCTCTGTCCGCCGCCTGCCACGATGTAGATCCCCGCAGGGAGTTCGACCATCACAGCATCACCGGCAGACACTACAACACGCCTGACTACAGCGCCGGAGGGTGACATCACATCCACGGCAACATCGCTGTCGGCGCTCACTGTAACGCCTCCGGCTGTCGGCGTGCAGCTCCAGAGGTTTCCGGATGCATCAGCCTCTGTAGCCTCTATCTCCGCAGGATCATACTCCACAATCTCACCGAAGTCCTTCCACCCATCTGCCGCAGCGTAAAGCTCGCGTGACCCCACGGGCACATGCAGCGTTACATGAGGGGGATAGAATACACCCTCTTCATAATCCGCATCAACATAGTCCCGCTCGGAATAGAATTCAGCATAGCACGGAACAGCTTCTTCGACATATATGTCTTTAAGCAGAGGAGCCTTCATAAATGAACGATAAAACCGTACCACAGCATCATCATTCCATTTTTTTAATACTATTTTTTTCAACATCGGGACATCATTGAATGAGACTCCACTCCAATTAGGAGCTATTTCAAATGTAAGCTCCTGTAGCTTTGGCATATCCAAAAAGCAATAAGTGCAATAATGAATATAACATAATGTCAATTCCGTAATATTTGGAAGTTCACGAAAACAATACGTTACCCCAGCAAGAACAGACTCTTTTGAGAATCTAAGCGATTCAATTCCTAAATTGATAAAGCAACTTTCGATCCGTGGAAAGGTGATTTGCTGCCATCGTTCATCCCAGGGCGTTATTGATAATTCCAACTCCTGAAGAGATGGCAAATTTCTCATATTTGAATAGTACCCATATATGCATTCCCCTTCCATTATAATGCGTTTTAGATTCGGGAAGTCATTGAGATATTCAAGCGTATATCCGCCAAATGTTATGACCTCCATATCTTTAAAATCACGTCTTTCAAAGAAATCCCATCCAATTGTGACAATATACTCTTCTCCATCATATTCTATGGTTGATGGAAGAGATAGATGGTGGGATTCACAGAATTCCGCATAACGTTGGTCTGACAGACCTCTTACGTATCCGATCGAGTGCTCGGTGTCCCCGTCATAGAAACGGGCTTCCTGATACAGATTGTATGTGAAGCCGTCGATTTCAACGTTCTCATATACTAACTTGGCTGTAATACCCGGCAGACATGTAAACCAGATAAATATTATCAAAAGAAATTTTTTCATATGCCTGTTTTTTTGATCTATTAAATAATTGTACGGTACTCTCACGACAGGAATGCTGACTTCTTCAAGTGAAGACTCCAGTGTGAAATCCGACCTATTTGAATGAATCTTCAATGGACACAAACTTTGGCACTGTGACCATTTGCCGTAACGATGTAGACACCGGCGGAGAGCTCTACCGACGCTGTATCGTCGCCCGATATCCCCATACGCCTTACTACCATCCCCTCCAGGGTTATGATCTCCACCTCGACGGCGCTTTTGGCGCTGATGCTGATTCCACAGTCTGTTGCATTACAGCTCCATACCTTACTTTCGGTGTCTGCTTCCGGAACTTCCAGGCCAGCAGGGTCATACTCCACAATTTTACCGAAATCTTTCCATCCCTCTGCCGCTGCATATAGCTCACGCGAACCTACAGGCACATGCAGGGTCATGCGCGTGGGATCAAAACTGCTCCCGGCGTATGCCAATTCACAAGGAGCTACTTCCTCAATATATACATCCTTCAGTAGAGGGACTTCATCAAACGAATCCATCCCGGATATATTAATTTGATTTGCATCATTCCAGCGTTTGAATATAATCCTTTTCAAGACAGGAAGATATTGAAATGAACGGACTATATTGTTGGGAACGCATAGAAAGGTGATTTCCTCGAGTAGCGGCAAATCTTTAAAACTACTGTCACAATAGTCTATCTGGCATAAGGATAATTCAATGAGATTAGGGAGACTCAAAAAGCTGACTTCCGGTCGGTATATCGATAATTCCTGTGAGAAAACGAGACGTTCTATACCGACATTCCAAAAGCTCCAATATATGCTTGATATACGCCCTTCCGTAGGCAATTCCAAATCCCTCAGTTCAGGGAGATTCCACATCGTACTATTAATACTGCGTACTTCCGTACCTCCCATGATACTTTTAAGATTGGGGAATCCATTAAGACAACTCATGGAGAACCGCGTTGTATGTATAGTCTCCAGGTTACTGAAGTCTCTATCCCTAAACACTTCTGAATTAAAGTTGATCATTACGCTATATCTACCTCCCTCATATATAACGAACGAAGGAAGGGATAATTCAGAGGTTTCACACGCCTCCTCATAGCGCCGGTCAGTCATACCTGTCATCCAGGCATCCCCTCTGCAATAACGTCCGTGAGCCGTATTATCCCTTATTGTATATATGAATCCGTCGATCTCGACATTTTCGCCCAAAACACCTGCAGTACTGTTCGTATGGTATAGTAATACACTCAGTATTATTAGCAAAAACTTTTTCATAAGAAATACTATTAATAGTTTTTGGAATTCTTATTTGATTATCATATAGCCTGTGGCTCTTCCGGTAGGAATTGGGTCACCACTCATTGTAAAGGGCTGCAAAGTCAATAAATAAATCCCTGCGGGATATCCCGAGATATTTATATTGATCATACCGAAATGCTCATAGACATCGTAGGTCGCCTTTATAGCGCCGGTACTTATTTGGGTAACTGTTATGGTAGACTTACTCCCGGGAGTGGAACCGTATGGAGTGTCCCTTCCGGGAGTGTAATCATAATTATGGTAAAATATGGTAGCAGATGAGCCTATATTGTTTGTTGGACTATATATCTCATTGGATTGTGGAGCAATTATATCCCTGTCTTGAAACGACAGAACTTTAGGTATACGATTCAATCCGTATATTGTCATATTATATTGTGAGGGATCAAATCGGGGATATGTGATAACATTCCCGTACTCAAGTGTCACATTATGTGTCCGTTTATTTTCAACAGCAACGTAGCAGCGTTCATTGGGAAGATTAATCATTACTTCCACATATGAAAGTTTTGTACCGTTGTAATGCGGTGTGCAAAATACCTCAGATGAAGTATATGAACGTGGCTTTTTTACCCACATCCACATCGAAGGATCCCCAAAGATATGATATGCTCTCTTCTGGTAAAAACGGGGTGCCCCATTGGATGATTCATAGTAGGTGGGATACGTGTCGAGAGCCTTAGTTAACATACTGTTCAGTTCACATGAAGGCGGTATTCTTCCATTATTTATTATGTCGCGAGGATCATCGTAATAAATCTCCCTGACACTTTTCTCCAGAGTATTCGGAAGAAGGGCGTTGGTCAAAGCACAGTTTTCAAAATGATTTGTTTTTTCAGATGCAGCTATGACGGCCCCACCCCCGCCTTCCTCATGCTTCAAAAGCGCTTCTGCAACGCAATCCGATTCCTTAAACTTTCCTGTCAGACAAGTCATATTAAAGAATACAGGCAATTTACCTCCGTTGAGAAACATGTTTCTTATGTCATAAGTAGATAAACCAAAATCAGCATAATACTTTGCATCGCCATGTCCGCGGTATAGGGCATAAAAACAACCGTTGTTGATTTCTGTTGCAATAGAGTTTTTATCTGCGTCCCAACGGAAGCCCGGTTTCCTTAACTCAGATGGAAGCGGAGTTACTTCATCCGTACCTTCTTTCCCATATTCTTCCGGAATAAGATTATGTGGAGCGCCATATAATCGTGTTATCTCCAGACCAAGTCCCTTGTCAAGTATTTTGTTGCGACACTGTTCTGAGGAGTATATAAATCCGTCTGCCTCTGGATAAACTGGACCAAAACTGGTATCATGATCGTAGGTATAAAATGCGATATGTGCGCCGGTTTTATAGAATCGATCTTCAGTAGGAGGAGTGAGAACATAATTCTTAATTTTGTGAACGACAGTCATCGCCTCCTCTGGAGTATTTACCGGAATGCGTCCTACCCCCCACTGTTTATTTGTCGAACTTCCCCATCGGTAACATCCGTAATAGAAATCTGTGAAGAAGGTTGTGACTTCACCTGAATCATTCCGTACACCATTAGTTGTTTCCGCAGGAACGTCGGAATGTCCACCGATAATGAGTATATAATAATTATGAACCGGTGTTACCGTTGCATTTGAGACATAAATGTAATGCGCATTTATGGAATCTTTTATCTCCTGGACGCTCCATTTGCTACTTTTGGGTTTACTGGAAATATGAGTTTTATATCCAAACTGTCTCTTGAATGCGGCGAACTCTTCCGCAGCCTCAAGATATTCGTCTACCGTTATAATTTGGTAATAATTATATATATAACTTCCCTTATTCTCTTCTACCCAGGTGTAGTTAGAGCCATATCCGGAACTGAGTGTCTGAATGCCGGCGTCTGTATCGGATGGCGATCCGAACTTAGCTTTTAATACGTCATTTCTGATCCCCTCAAACTGGAGATCCATAGCTGCCTGATATGCCGCAACCTTCTGCTGATTTACTGGAGCATACTCCACGGTGTATTCCACATCGGTATATACCCTCATCTTTTTCTCAGAGGAACTGTACTGGCATGGCGCCACAAGAATATTCAGCTGCTTGCGGTCATTCCGCATATATGATTCAGTGACGGTCACGACATCGTTCTGGGAACGGAAATCGCAGGCTGCCATTTCTCCAACCTTTTCTCTGGTAAAACGGGGCGTTTTACCGACCCAGAAAGGATATGCCGGAGCGAGTTCACAAGGGATATCCACATATGTGGCGTTTGTTATTATTACACTTGCTGTATCGCAACCGAACGGAAGCTCCACAAAATCGCGGCGTGCTGGCAACGCCGGGGCGCCTTCGGCATACAATGACCCGAAGTCGGATATGACACACTTGTATGCCCCGTTGAATAATGAATCAGGTTCGAGGAGAACGTTTTCGATGTGATACGAGATTGTGGTACGTTCTTCGGTTGGCTCCACATCTCTAATCACAGGGAGCATCTTTTCACGCGCAATCTCCTTACCTGTAATAAGTGAGACCGCCTTGGGGGACTGCACCACAGCTGATGATAAATTCAATCCAGCTAAAGCTAATGCAAGCAATGGAATGAAAGATTTTTTCATGTCGATAGATTTAAGGTTGATTGATTGGGGTAAGGAATCGCACTAATTTAGATTCCGCCTGCAAGATACAACTTTATTCCACACAATGCAAATATTTTTTAAATAATTTTCAACCTTGTAGATAAATCTACCGATCGTTATAACTATTTCAGTTTAGAGATCAACGATCAGAGTGAGTCAAGACAACCGGGAGTTATTCCCTGCCAATAATCCCCGAACACGCACGATGGAAAACGATTGAATGTCGACAGGTCCAGATCGGTTTAAGTTGTGTGTTTACGCAAAAAATGTTAACTTTGTCGGTTGGAACAGCGGCGCTGCCGCCGAATCATACCGGAAAGGAACAACTCACCACACATGGCAACTACGCAGATTGCCGCCATAATGCGCGCAGGGGCATTCTCCCCAAATCACATAGGGAACGACGCCACGATAATGAATACCGTGGCCGAACAACTGCGCAAACGCGGCTGCGAGGTCAACATCTATAGCGAAGAGCAATTCGTTGCAGGAGCCGCTCAGGAGCCTGTCATCATCAACATGTGTCGCGAGAAACGCTCCACCGACCTGCTTCAGCGCCTCGAAGATGAAGGGCGCCTCGTCATCAACTCGGGCTATGGCATCGAGAACTGCATCCGCGAGCGCCAGGCCCGCATACTGCTCGGAAGCAACATTCCCTATCCGGAAAGCATTGTAGTAGACACTGATGAGGTTGTAAAACAGCGCCTCATACGTCTTGGCATGCAGCAATGCTGGATAAAGCGGGGCGACTTCCACGCCCAGCATGCCGAAGATGTGAGCTACGTCCGCTCGGTCCATGAAGCACAGGATGTGCTTCAGGAATACTTTCTCCGCGGCTTCAAACGCGCGGTAATCTCACGCCATCTCCCCGGTCAGCTGGTGAAATTCTACGGAGTGGAAGGTACGCCATTCTTCCACTGGTTCCGCCCCTTCGATCCGGAAGATGCGAAAATGCAGAAAGACGAACATCGCGCCACCGAGGAGCAACTCAAAACCATATGCCACGCCGCCGCACGCGAGCTCAACATCATGGTATACGGCGGCGAATGCATACAGGCTGCCGACGGATCGCTAACCATCATCGACTTCAACGACTGGCCAAGCTTTTCGGCATGTCGCACAGAAGCTGCCGCAAATATAGCCAAAGCCGTAATGTCGGCTATCAAGAAACAGAACAGAACCGGAAAACAATCATAAACCCATGCACCAGAATAATCCCGACAACAGTGTGGCGGAAAACCGGCAGACTGCATCACCCGTCAGAGGTGGGGCGGTGCGGCGGTTTGCCGACAAATTCATGACCGGGAAAGGGATCTTTACCTTCCTGCGCTCGTCGGTATCGTCGCAGATCGCATCGTGGATCGACATGGGTGTATGCTTCGTGTTTTACGCATGGGTGTTCATGCCTATGGGGGAAGACCCCATGCGCTCTTTCCTCGCCACCGCGATCGGGCTCGTAGCCGGAGGCATTGTCAACTGCTGCATCAACTACAAGTTCACTTTCCGGGCAGGAAACTGCTCCGTAAAAGCTGTGGCGGTGAAATACTTCCTCATATGGGGCGGAAGCTTCCTGCTGAACATCGGAGGCACCACCACCCTCAACCACCTTCTCCAGAAGATAGTATGGCTCGGAGAGATCGGTATCCGCCCGGACGGCATCTTCGCTTTCTCGCGACTATTTATATCGCTGGTGGTATCGCTCGCCTGGAACTTCCTTTTACAGAAAAACTTCGTATATATCCCGACAAAATTCGATCCCTATGCCATCCGCTTCGTCGACTGGATCACATTCCGCCGCAAAGCTGCCGCCCATAAGAACGAAACCGTCGGGTAACACATATTTTAAACAGACTCAGACATGGTCAAGAACACTTATAAGAAAGAACGCGACGGCCTTCAGCAAGGCATCTACGCCGTCATCAACCCCTTCGTAAGGTTGCTCATACGCATGGGAGTGACACCTAACATGGTCACCACAGTCGGGCTGCTCGGCAACCTCGCCTCAGCCGTCATAATCGCGTGGGCCGGATATGAGGCACAGCAATATGGAACCCCGCGCTTCGATCTCATAACATGGGCAGGGGCGGTGACTATCATATTCTCGCTCTTCGATATGCTCGACGGACAGGTTGCCCGACTGGGCAATATGGTCAGCCGTTTCGGAGCCCTCTACGACTCCGTACTCGACCGCTACTGCGAGCTCTTCACTCTCGGCGCGCTAAGTTACTATCTGATAATGAACGGATGGGTCATCGGCGCGCTCATAGCCTTTCTTGCCCTCGTCGGATCTATAATGGTAAGCTATGTGCGTGCACGCGCCGAAGGGGTAGGTCTTGAATGTAAAGTAGGATTCATGCAGCGCCCGGAGCGCGTGGTGGTCACATCTGCCGGCTGCCTCGCATGCGGTATCACAGGCCTTGCCGCTCCCCAGTCGCCCGACACAGCCTTTATCATCCTGCTGGTTGCCATGGCAGTGATCGCCGTTTTCGCCAACATTACAGCCTTCGCCCGCATTGAGGTATGCCGCAAAGGACTGAAGAACAATTAGTAATTGATAATTAGTAATTGAACATATGAGTGATCCAGACTCACCTGCCGGACACTTATATCAGTTTTCAACATTCCTGCCCTCCTTATGAAGATGCCGACACGACGCGAATCCATTACGATGATCTTAGCCCTTGCCGTATGGCTCGGGGTAACAGCTGTATGCGTAGGATTCCGGCCCGAACATCTGTGGATAGCGGTTCTTCTGGCGATACTGTTCTTCGCCACGCCAGCTACCCGGCGCCTGATGGTGGCACTTCTGCCGTTCATCATATTCGGCATCTCTTACGACTGGATGAATATCGTTCATAACTACGAGGTTAATCCGGTCGACATCGAGGGGATATACAACTCTGAGAAAGAATTATTCGGAATCACATGCGCCGACGGCGTTCTGCGCACGCCCAACGAATTCTTCGCGCTCCACACAACTCCCCTGCTCGATTTCCTCGGAGGCTTTTTCTATCTCTGCTGGGTACCTGTCCCCATACTTTTCGGGCTTTGGCTCTATTTCAAAGGTCAGACAAAAGCATATCTCCACTTCGCCATAGTATTCCTGCTGGTGAATCTTATCGGATTTGCAGGCTACTACATCCACCCGGCGGCCCCACCATGGTATGTGACCAAATATGGTTTCGATTTCATCCTCGGAACGCCTGGCGACACCGCCGGACTGTCGGCTTTCGACAATATGACCGGTCTCGGGATATTCAACGCCCTTTACGGCAGGAATTCCAATGTATTCGCCGCCGTCCCGTCACTACACTCCGCATACACACTGGTAGCATTCATCTACTCACTCCGGAGCAAATCGCCCGCATGGATCAGGATATTCCTTGCAGTAGTGACACTCGGCATCTGGTTTACCGCCGTGTACACATCTCACCACTATATTATTGACGTATCGCTCGGAATACTTTGCGCCATAATAGGATTCCTGCTCTTTGAATACGTATTGATGCGCATACCTGCATTCTGCCGTTTTATCAGCCGTTACGCAAGCTACGTATCCAAAAACAATCTCAATTAACAGAACAGCAGGCAGAAAGCAAATACCTCTGTTAACCTTCGTTAACTATTATCCTCCTATACGCCATAGAATTTAACCCTTATTACCATAAAGCTCGCATTTTTGGCTTTATTTCACGAAAAGACACAAATTTTACCACTCAAAAAATTTTACATTTGCAAAGTTATATGTACTTTTACACGATTTTTCAGGAATAGCCTTGAAAACATCTTTTCACAGAAGGATCTCAACAGAGCTATTAACATATCAGCTCACTGAAATCCTTTAACGAAAAACCATCAGAAACACAAAAACAACAAAACAGATAACAACTAAAAATGAGTAATGTAAAGAAAGCCGAAGGTAAGCTCGGCGTTATGGTGGTCGGTCTCGGCGCTGTTACCACCACTTTCATGACCGGTGTGTTAATGACCCGTAAAGGTCTCGCAAAGCCCGTTGGTTCCATGACCCAGTACGACAAAATCCGTGTTGGCGAAGGTGCTGACAAAAAATATCTCAAATACAACGAAATCGTACCCATCGCCGACCTTAACGACATCGTATTCGGTGCATGGGACGTATATCCCCAGAACGCATTCGAGTCAGCAATGCATGCTGAGGTTCTCAAAGAGAAAGATATCCTTCCCGTAAAAGACGAACTCGAAGCTATCAAGCCCCTCAAGGCTGCTTTCGACCATAACTATGCAAAGCGTCTCGATGGCGACAACATAATGGTCGGCAAGACCCGCTGGGAAATGGTTGAGCAGCTCCGCGAAGACATCCGCAACTTTAAAAAGGAACATGGCGTTGACCGTGTGGTTGTTCTCTGGGCAGCTTCTACCGAAGTATATGTTCCCGTCGACGAAAAATGCCACTACACCCTCGAGGCTCTCGAGGCAGCCATGAAGGCCGACGACAAGGAACACATCGCTCCCTCAATGTGCTACGCATACGCAGCCCTCGCAGAAGGCGCACCCTTCATCATGGGCGCACCTAACACCACAGTCGACATCCCCGCCATGTGGGAACTCGCCGAGAAGACAAAAATGCCTATCGCAGGCAAGGACTTCAAGACCGGCCAGACACTCGTTAAGTCGGGCTTCGCTCCCATCATCGGCACCCGTTGCCTCGGTCTGAGCGGATGGTTCTCAACCAACATCCTCGGCAACCGCGACGGTCTCGTGCTTGACGAACCCGCAAACTTCCGTACAAAAGAGGTTTCCAAACTCTCAACCCTCGAGTCAATCCTCGTGCCCGAAGAGCAGCCCGACCTTTACGGAGTTAACTGCGGTGGCGAAGGCAACGACCACAACGGATACTACCACAAAGTACGTATCAACTACTATCCCCCACGCAACGACAATAAAGAAGGCTGGGACAACATCGACATCTTCGGCGGAGATCATGCTGTCGAAGTTCTCCTTCAGGCGCAATTCCTCGAAGAAGTTGACG
>CAZDWY010000017.1:0-38196 GCA_964509345.1 uncultured Alistipes sp. | reverse complement strand
AAATGAAAATAATATTTCATAGAATCCCCTTACTGTTTATTGTAATGTTAGCGGTAATTTGTGTCAGAGGGGAAACAAAACTATTAGTGGGTGAAATTACTCCTTATGCTCTCGTTGTGGGGTTGAATGTTGTTGATAGTGAAACAAAGGAGAATATAGAGAAAGTTGAATTTCGTGTATATCCTGTAGATAGTAATGAGAGAGTGAAATTGGGTTTTGGTCCGGATGTTGATCCGGATAATGATAATGATGAATATTTTTTTCAAATACAGTATCCAACCCCCGGTGCTAAATATACTTTAAAATTTAGAAATGTGAATCCTGAGGATTATAACGATGACCGCCGGGAACGATATGAGAATATTCTTGCTCGACAAGGGCTATATGAAGAGCGTAGTGTAGAATTTGTAGTTCCGAACTTCGATGACTGTGAACAGTCAATTGATTCTATCAATGGTTTTCGTGATGGTATAAATAAGCCATTATTGCTTCTGCATACACAAATGGGATCCCCTATAGAACTTAAAAAAATTAAATAAATAAAATCTGTCAGAATTTAGTTTTCCGATGGTAAATGGCAAATACTTCTGATATTTTCTGATTTTGTTGATTGATGTACCCCAATGTGGAAATGGGGAAAATTAACCGTTGACATTTTTATAACCATTTTGAAATACGTATATTAAACGTAACACCCGCCTTTCCGATCCGATCGGAAAGGCGGGTGAAATGTGATAATAATGGGGAATCAGGTGCCCTGAATATTGATAGGGGAGAGGAGGCGGTGCGGACAGGGTATGTCATTTTCGGCGTCGCACGGAGCGCACGGCGCTGTTTGAGGTCGCTTTGGGAGCCTTCGGTTTCGATGCACGGGCTTTGGGCTTGCTCTCTTTCTTGGGAGCGGCTTTCTGGCTCGAACGGCTTGAACGGGATGTGCGCGCAGTAGTCTCTGAAGCATTTCCGTCACGGGCGGCTATGTCGCCTTCACCGGCGGCTTCGGCTTCAGCCTCGGCTGCCTCGCGGGCTTCACGTGCGGCTATCACCTCTTCACGCGATGGTACCCATATGTTTTTGTCAAATGTGTCGAGACGGTTCTGTATGCTGTCCTGAGCCCGCTTGCGGTCGTCGGGATCCGGGAACATCTGCATCATCGACTTGTTCGTGAGGTTGCGGGTCTTGTAGATATCGCCGTCATACATCGAGAGGGTGAAGAAGTCGTCGTAGGTATATTTAGGCAGATTGTTGTCGTCGTCGATGAAGATATACTGCTGCGCCAGATATGGGCGAAGGTCGGCGAGCTTTATCCAGAACATAGGATAGCGCACGGCGTCGCCGCCGAAATCGTCGCTGCGGTGGAGCACCGGACAGATAGCTTCTACGATACGTTTGGTCTTATTGGTTCGCGAATCGAATTCCCATTTCTCAAGAATGTAATATGACAGGACTTCGTTGGTGGGTACATCGCTCTCCTCTATAGTATAGCGGGGATTCTTTTCCGATGAACCGCTTGCCTCCGAGTAGAGAACGTGGAAGCGGTCGAGCATATCGCGTACCTTCAGTTTATACTGGTCGGTGAAGATTTCCTTTCCGTCGAGATATTCGTAAGCAGAAATCTGATTGTTGGCGAGAAGGCGCATTATGATGCGGAACAGGTTTTCCTGTCCGTCGATCAGGTCTTCAGGGTAATACAGAGCTGCGTTCTTGGGGTTGTCGAGTTCAAGATCGCGGTATATGACGCGCATCCACATCTTGTCGGCGTCGCTGGTCTCCGTCGGCTTATAGAATTCCTGCATGCGGTCGGTCACTCCGGGTGCCTGCTGCGTGGTCGCATTGCCGCGGCGGTCGGTGTCGCCCGCACGGCGGCGCACTATGGTGCTGCTCGACGATTCGTCTTGAGCGAAGGCTCCTGTTGCAGTAGATACAATTGTGAGCGCTGCTATGGCATATTTTAAGAACAACTTCATGTCGGTATGGTGGTCTGTTGTTTGAATATTTCTGAATTAAGTGGCGGAGAGCGGGCTATGTCAGTTCACAATTACTTCTATCGGGGCGAGGTCGCGGGTGATTCCGTCAGGCCCGACAGCCTTCACGCGGCTGATGTAGAAGCGCTTTCCGCGGCTGAGACGCCGGAACGAATCTTTCTGCCGCTGCGAGAAGTTCGCACCGTCGGACACTTCCGGAATAGCGTTCCCCATCGAGTCGAAGAACACTGTCTCGAAGCTTAGAACCTTGAACTGGATGTTGAGCAGATCGTCGTCAATGGCTGCCTCTATACCGGGCGCGTTTACAAGATAAGCCTTCGATAACCCTTTACCACCACCCTTATAGGAAATGGTGTTGCCGTTATTGTCCTGGAACGGAATGTATGGAGTAGGATCAGGCAGTTTGCGCACGCGGAATTTAGTCTCCGACATTTTCATCGGGTGACCGTCCATCTGTGCGCTGACACTAACAACCGCATCCTCACCTACTTTATCCGGATGTGCTACCCAATGATCACCGTTGCGGGTTAGCGTACCGTTGGTCATGGTCGCGGTCACGGTGCTGTTGGCTACTCCGGGCACTGATATTGAAATCGGGTTGTCGATACCGGCGTAAAGCACATTCATCATCGTTGCCGAAACGGTTGCCGTAGGCTCTATTACGGTGTAGCTCGATTCGAACGGATGGCGCGTTACTGATCCGTCTCCATGGGGTACTTCAAGATAACCCTTGTAGTCAAATGTTCCGGTAGATCCTGGATTCAGCTCGTAAATGCCACGATCGTTGGCAAGCTTGTTGCCGTTCACATAGATCTCCGGTCGCGCCGTGGTATCGACTGCGGCGAGAACGATATTGGCGGAGTATTTTCCCCCGCGCATAACGAAGCGGCTCTGGGGAATGACGAAGGCGTTGAGTTCATTCACACGCACATCGCCGGCATCCACGTTGGCAAGCAGGGTCTGAAGCGCTTCACCCTCGGCATACTTCACATCGTTCTGAAGTTTGGTCAGGAGGGTTATGGCGGCAACTACCGGCTGGGTGTCGAACTTCGATTCCTCCCAGCTTTGTTTGCCCAATGTGCCCTGACGGAGCACGGGGTCGGTAGAGAGGGCGGTCTCGATATTGGCTCGTTTCACTGAATCGACCATCAGCGAGCCGATATAATCGCGGTAACTGTCGATTGCGGCGCGCAGCTGCGGACCTTTAGGGTCTTTGCCTGAAAGCATCACTACCGACGCAGCCTCGAGGTTGTCGCGGTTCAGGATATTGCCAACATCACCATTCTTCCCGTCAGCCTCTACTACAATCAGCTGTTTCATACTGTCGATCTTGAGGTACAACTCGTCGGTGATACGGCGCACTTCCGAGGCTTTGTCATACCACCGCTGACCTTTGTCGGGGTTCTGGGCGGCGAAGCTTTCGAGGGTCTGGAGGATTGCGGCGTTGCGCTGCTCCACATTGCTGTTGGTTCGCTTCAGACCCTCCTCCACCTGCGTGAACCCGTTGAGCACATCGCTCGATACGTTCAGCGCAAGCATGGCCGTCAGGACGATATACATGAGGTTTATCATCTTCTGACGTGGTGAAAGTCTGGTATTGTTGCTTCCCATATAATTGGTATACGGATAAATTCTTTTCGTGAGACAGACAGAACTATCTTTCCGTCTGATATATTCAATTTTATTGGCGTAGCGCCTTTCGGCTACGCAGATTTATTGGGCTGACTGTTCCGGCGCAGGAGCTGCGGGAGGCTGAGGAATCCCGTCGGGAGCCATCATCGGGCGGTACATGTTGATGGTCATCGCGGTGATCATCTTTTCGTAGACTGAGTTGAGCTGCTGCATGTAGCGAGCCATCTTCTCGGTCTCCTCGCAATAGCGGGCGCTGGTTTCCGACGATTTCTCATACATATCGCGGATATCCTTGATGCCGCGGTTCACGCTGTCGATAGAATCGAGTTGCGACGAAACGCTCTTGAGCTGAATCTCATAGATGGTATTCAACCCCATGATATTTCGGTTGAGATCCTGCATCTGCTCGACATAGCCGCGCGAGCTGGCCGTTATGTTGGCCGAATTCTCGGTTATGGCCTTATACGACTCCAGAAGCACGTCGCTGACCTGATTGAGCGAGCGTGTGGTGTCCTGAAGGTGGCGCAGTTCGTTTGTCATCTCTGTAATCTGCGAGAGATAAAGCTGGGTTGCATCGCTTACCTGCGACATTATTTCGCCGGGGGACGCGTTTGCGCTCAGAACTGGGGCTGCCAGATCAGGGCGAGCTACGGTTGTGCCGCCTCCAGTTGATCCTGCAACGCCGCCGTTTATTACCACTCCTCCTGCAGCGCCTCCTTTGAATTCCGGGCGATCCTCGGGGTTATCGGTATCGAATACCGGGAAGACGTTTTCCCACTTGTACTCGCGCGGCGGTTTGTCGAACGCCGTGAGCATAAACATCAATACCTCGGTACCCATACCGAGCGACAGCAGGAAGTTGCCGCCTGGCAGATGAAGAATTTTGAAGAGGGCGCCCCAGATAACGATGGCCGCACCGATTGAGTATGCGAAATTAAAGAAACGCTGTCCCTTCTCGCTTGAGATGAAAGCGCTCAGACCGCGCTTGTATGTCTTGAACTTTCCCATTGTTATGGCAGTGATGGTAGTTTACTTCTTGGTTTTGAGTTGCTGGCCTTTTGCGAAACCTATTTGTGAGCGTACACAACGGAAACCGATATAGGAGCGCTGCTCGTTCTGGTATTCCCACATGCGGATATCGCTTCGCACGTTGTGGGCTACATCTTTCCATGAGCCGCCGCGCACGATTTTACGCTTCATTTTGTATGGATCCTCTTCGGCTGCATCGTAGCGATACTGCGGGTTGAGGTCGTTTGTGAGCTTGCTGATACCCTCTGTATAAGCCGTTGAGGTCCATTCGCTCACATTTCCCGCCATATCATACAGACCGAAGTCGTTGGGAGCGTACGTGCCTACACGCGAGGTGATAAGGTGACCGTCCTTCACATAGTTGCCGTCGTTCGGCTTGAAGTTGGCGTAGAAGCATCCTTTGTCTTCGCTTATCGGGAGGTCTCCTTCCCAGGGGAACATGTTGTCGTTCTCACCTGCGCGGGCTGCGAATTCCCATTCTGCCTCAGTCGGCAGGCGGTAGGGCTCAACGTAGATCCCCTCCTTGCCGAGCGAACGCTTCAGGAAGTCGGTGCGCCAGTTGCAGAAGGCGTTGGCCTGCTCCCAGCTTACACCTACAACAGGATACTCGCTGTAGCCACCGTGACTGAAATACATGCGCACGTAAGGCTCGTTGTAGGCATTCTCGAAGTCGTTGACCCAAACAGTGGTGTCGGGATATACATTTACTATATATGTATTGAGGAAATCGTAGTCGCCCGTTAGACCGCGGCTGATTGTCTGACGTATGATTTCCCCTTCATCGTTGATGAACGCTGTGTCTTTTGAGATAACAGGAACATCAGTTGGGGTGGGGAGATCAGTGTTATATTCGCGACGGCGTGGGTTGAGGCGGTTCTTGCGTTTAACAGCTTCTGTCTGGTTGAACACTTCATAGCGATAGTTAAGCTGTTCGGGATCGAGCTCACGTGCACCGGTGATAGGATTTGTGCGGTATACGCTCTCAATAGCGCGCGCTTCATCCTCACTGGGGTTGCGCCAGGGAATTGGCTTGTTCCAATTCAGACGGGGAGTGATAGGATTTCCCTCCTTGTCCTCCTCGATCTTATATTCTTCGTTTCCACCATAGGAAGGATCGGCAAGGCGCTCGCGGATAATTGAATCACGCACCCAGAACACAAACTGCTTGTATTTCGAGTTGGTGATTTCTGTCTCATCCATCCAGAAGGCGTCCACCGACATCCCTTTGGGATCTGCCGCAAGATTCCAGGCGCTGTCGGCTTTCTGCGGTCCCATCTCCATAGAGCCGCGGCTCACGAGCACCATGCCGTATGGGGTGGGTTCAGCCCAGGCGCTGCCGCCTACGCCCGTAACCTCTCCTCCGGTAGATGTGCGGCCTCCGGCGGCACACGATGCCACCAGCGCTCCGATTGCAACCGGCAAAAGATATAGCGATACGTTCTTCTTCATATGTTGTCTTTTCCTCTTGTTATTCAGTTAGTATGTTTTTACGGCCTATCCCGGCTTCGGGAATACGGCGGCTTTACATTATGCGGATGCTCTTGTGGCGGTGTCGGTTCTTGTCGGAGAGATCAAGTTTCAGGCTGTAACCGGCAAAAATCTCATGGCTTCCCGACGAGGCTTTCGCGATAGCTGAGGTGGGGTAATCGTAGCTGTAGCCGAGATAGAAATTCTTGAATTCGGCTGACAAAACTATATAGACCGCATCGTTCCATCGGTACCCTAATCCTGCCGTAAGAAATTTATTATAGCGGCAGCGGGCGGTGGCCTCCCACATGGTAAATGTGAAATCTGTCTTCACAAGCACCGAGGGCATCACTTCAAATAACGTGTTTTTTACAGGAATATTGCTTCCCGCCATAAAATATAGAGTGCGTCCCATCCGGAACTCATAGTTTTTCTCGTTTCCGTTCTCGCCGCTTTCTGCGTTCATTTTCATTGACGGGGAGTTGAGATGGGTACCCGACAGACCTGCCCAGAACCACTTATGGGTATAAAGGAGGCCGGCTCCTACATCGAACGCATTTCCTCTTATATCCTGCTTGGGTATGGCGTCGTCGGTAGGCTGATGATAATCGTCGTCATCGGGGATATATACTCCGGTCCCTTTGAACGACTGGTCTATAAACCCGATCTGGGCTCCAGCCGACAGCATTCCCCCGAACAGCTTCAGTTTATAAGCTATCTGCGCTCCCAGGGTCATGTTGCTGAATAGACCCATGCTTTCCTGTTGCATTACCAGACCTGCACCGAACCGCTTACCGATAAACTTGAAAGGCATGTCAGCAGCTATCAGGAAGGTTTGCGGAGCTTTTTTGATACCTACCCACTGCATACGTGCCCCGCCTCTTATTTTCAGAAGATCGGTAGTGCCTATCGCACCGGCATTATAATAATTGCGCAGTTCGTAATATTGTGAAAACTGAGCGTCAGCCTGCGCGCTGACATTCATGACTGCCGATGCAAAGACTGTCAGTGCGATGACCCATCTGAGCATACCCCGCTCCTTTAATGCGGTAATTATCTTTGAAGTGACTGTGGAGAACACGGTGGCGTTGGATGATTGTTTTTCTGATTTCTTTTGGTTGCTATAAATAAGTCGTGGAAATTATTTCAGGTTATCCCGGAAGTATACCCCGGATAATAGAAAGCTCTGCTCAACATATTATACGTAATAATTTTCATGACTTACTTAATTATTCAAAATAAAAGGTCAGCACAACCATCTGGCTGGTAGCTTTCTTGATAGAGTTCGATACGCCCAGTCTCATGGGGTCGTCGACAAGGTCGGGACGGTCATGCTGTATGGCATCCGTTAGTCCGAAGCAGAATTTCAGTTCAGGGATAAGTTTGAAATACGGCAGATATAAATCGCACCCGAAACCTACGGATACAAAAAAATCAGATGTGTTCGTACGCAGGAAGTCTGCTCTCTTCTTAATGACATCAAATGCAGGCATAATACCTGTGACCATATAAGGACGCAGATTGCGCATCCGTTGAGCTGAATATTTCAAGTCTATAGGTGCAACCAGGTATGCCGATTTTATGTCCTGGCGTTGCTGTTCACCGCTGGTAGTGTCGAGAAAACGTACAAGGCGGTTACCGAAATATATGCCCGGGCTGACACGTATGCTGAAATAGTCGTTGAGACGGAGGTTGAACAGACCGTTGACGCAGAATCCTGGAGAGAAAGAGGGCTGCTCCATGAACCATGTCTTGCCGTCATCGGTGACAAATCCGTTGTGGTGGAAATTGAAGTCAAACGTATTGAGACCTACAGAAAATCCCAGATGCCAGCGGCGCATGTCGCTGTAAGGCCGGTTGACGATTTTGTCGTTCAGACGGGCACCGTATGCGTATGGCGCAGATGCGGCTGATGCCACAACTACTAAAATCAACGCTGCTATATGTCGGAGTGATTTGTAACTCATTAATGAATTAACGATGCGCTCTTTCATTTATTGCATTACCCTTGATAAGTAAGCCTTGGGAATTATTTTATATTGTGCGAGATAATTTTCATGACGCTGCTTAGACGTATACATGGATAGGCATTCCATTGTAAATTAATTCCAAAATCATTAACTTTGTACTCCGTGTCGCTGCGGTTGCGGTGATAATAAATGCAAATTCAATATTCCGAGTGCTTGAAACCTCGTTAAAAACAAGAACAATGAAACAAAAACTTTATTCAGATGGGAGGGAAGCTCCAGTCTCTGACCAACGTGGGCTCACAGTCCTTTTTATGCTCCTTTCAGTGTCTTTCGTGGTATGTCTGATTGTATCCAATCTGATAGAGATAAAGACTGTAGATCTCGGTTGGTTCACTATTACCGCCGGAGTGATAGTTTTTCCGATATCATATATTATTAACGATTGTGTTGTGGAAGTTTACGGTTTCCGCAAAGCGCGTCTTATGATATGGACTGGTTTCGCTATGAGCCTTATGGTCGCACTGTTCCTCCAGCTCGCGATATCACTTCCCGGTGGAGATGAATGGCATAGTCAGGAAGCTATGGAGGCGGTTTACGGTGGAGTACCGCGTATCATGGCCGCAAGTTTTCTTGCTTTCATATGCGGCTCAATGGTGAACGCATATGTTATGAGCCGGATGAAGGTTGCTGCCGGCAACTCCAAGCACTCCGCACGCAGTTTCTCGCTTCGGGCCATGGTGTCGACACTGTGGGGCGAGAGTGTGGATTCAGTAATCTTTTTTCCGATAGCTTTCGGGGAAGTGCTCGAGTGGACTACTATCGGCTCGCTTATCCTTACGCAGGTGCTTATAAAGACTGTATATGAAATGGCGGTGCTCCCGGTTACGATAGCTCTGGTGCGTCGCCTCAAAAGGGCAGAGAAGCTCGATGCCGTTGATGAAGGTGTCGACTATCGGTGGTGGCGAATGGCCGACCTGTAGACTAATCCTCCCATAAGAGGTTTATTTAAAAAAAATTAGCGTTTTTTCTTGTGAAATAGCGCGCGTTTGAAAAAAAAATGCGATATTTGCACTTGCAAAATCCCCGCCATGCTCTTTTAAGGTATTATCCTGTTGGGAGCGTGTAAGTTAGCGAAAATTTAAAACTAAAATATATTATCATACATTACAACTATGACTAAAGCAGAAATTGTAAACGAGATTTCAAAGACTACCGGCATTGAAAGAGCCGCCGTTCTCGAAACCATCGAAAAGTTCATGGAGGTCGTAAAGGATTCTCTCGCTCACGGCGAAGCTGTTTATCTCCGTGGTTTCGGTAGCTTCATCATCAAGACCCGCTCTCAGAAGACCGCACGTAACATTTCCAAGAATACTACCATCATTATTCCTGAGCATAAGATTCCCGCGTTCAAGCCCGCGAAAGTCTTCATGGAAGATGTTAAGTAATCCGATTGCGGCTTACCGGATTTGCTTCAGATGAATTTGTATTGTAACTTATTAAATATTAACTGATATGCCAAGCGGAAAGAAAAGAAAAGGCCACAAGATGGCAACCCACAAACGTAAAAAACGTCTGCGCAAGAATCGCCACAAGAAGAAATAATAAGTGAGCAAGGATGTCACGGGGCGGTCAATTGCCACCGTGCCTCCTGAGGAGGTGGCAGCAAGATATTTGACTGTTTCCCCTAAATGACCATCCTTACAGCTTAAGATACGAAACAAACTTTCATGTGGCCGGATGCAGAATAACTGTGACGACGGTCACATAAAAGTTTGTTTTTTGTTATAGTATTGACTGTGGTAGGTTGCCGGAATCTGTGGAAGAATCCGGTTACCTGCGTGAACCAACTGTTTTTTAGAGATATATCCACTTAATGAAAAGCGAACTCATCGTCGATGTTCAGCCCAAGGAGGTATCAATTGCCCTTCTTGAGGATGGCAGGCTCGTATCTTTGCAGAAAGAGAGCCGTAACATTGCTTACGCCGTCGGTGACATATACGTGGCGAAAGTCAAGAAACTTATGCCAGGGCTTAATGCCGCCTTCGTGAATGTAGGTTACGAGAAGGACGCCTTTCTTCATTACTTGGATCTTGGTCCCCGTTTTGCCACATATGCCGAGTTTCTGAAACAGGTATTCCCGCCACAGGATGGCGATAAGGAGAAGAAAGTCCAGAAAGGAATACCTGATCTGTCGAAAATCAAACTGCTTCCCGATATCGACAAACATGGCACGATCTCCGACCGCCTTGCGTCCGGACAAGAGCTTATGGTGCAGATTGTTAAAGAACCGATATCATCAAAAGGTCCACGACTCACCACCGAGATTTCTTTCACCGGTCGCTACATGGTGCTCATTCCATTCAGCGATAAGATCTCGATATCACAGAAAATAAAGACTACAGGCGAAAAATTACGCCTCCGTCGTCTGATCGAGAGTATCAAGCCAAAGAATTTCGGAGTTATAATCCGTACATCGGCGGAAGGAAAGTCTGTAGCAGAGCTGCTCCATGAAATGCAGACGCTCAAAAAATGTTGGGAAGATACAATCGCCAAAGCGAGTACAGCCCCCGTGCCGTCGCTCATCTTCGAGGAAGAGAGCCGTATAGTCGGTATGTTGCGCGACGTGTTTTCACCCTCCTTCGAGAGCATCCATGTCAATGATGAGGAGGTCATGGCTCAAATTAAGAATTATGTAAGCTTGATCGCACCTGAAAAGGCCGATATCGTCAAGCTTTACAGCAAGCCAGAGCCAATTTTCGACAGTTTCAGCATTACCCGTCAGATCAAATCGTCGTTCGGCAAAACTGTATCGTTTAAGTCTGGCGCATATATCATAATCGAGCACACTGAGGCTCTGCATGTTATAGACGTCAACTCGGGCAATCGCGCCAAAGCCGGAACTGATCAGGAAACCAACGCACTTGACGTGAACATACGCGCAGCAGATGAGATCGCACGTCAGCTGAGGCTGCGCGATATGGGAGGAATAATTGTAGTCGACTTTATCGACATGAATAAAGCTGAGCATCGTCAGGCGCTATACGACCACATGCGTGAGATTATGGCAAACGACCGCGCTCGCCATAATATTCTACCCTTGAGTAAATTCGGGCTGATGCAGATCACCCGACAGCGCGTCCGTCCGGCTCTGGATATAGTTACCACGGAAGAATGCCCGTCATGTCACGGAAAAGGCGAAGTGAAGCCATCGCTTCTGTTCACAGATATGCTTAAAGAGAAATTATCCTATCTGGTCAACGACCTGAAGCAGAAAGATTTCATCATGTATGTGCACCCATATGTGGATGCCTACCTAAAAAAAGGTATCATATCGCTCTACAGAAAGTGGCGTATGGAGTTCGGTTCCAAATTCAGGATAATGTCCGATGAATCGCTCGCCTATCTTCAGTACAAAGTGCTCGACAAACAGCGTAACGAGATAGACCTTAAAGAGGAAAAAGACCTCGACAAGGCATCGACTACCAAAACAAAAAACAAGACCAAGAACCGGGTATCGTAAGAATTCCGAGTCCCGATAAATATTAAAATCACATACCGTTTTAAATCGGTTCCGCACTTCTACACACGACATGCGGAACCGATTTTTCTATTTCCCGGTAATGATTTTGGCGCGGACAATTTTTTATGTATCTTTGCAATTACACATAATTCATAATCAAAAATATTTTTCAAGCAACCTGATAACCAATGAAAAAAATCATGCAAAGCGTGCGGGCGCTTTTCCTGACCGCACTGTGTGCCTGCGGCGTTGCGTCCGCCAACTCTCAGGTAACTGTGCAATCCTCGCCTCAACCTGAAGCCTTCCCCATCGTGTCAGTAGAAGGCGCAGCTGCAACAATCGTTTTTGATGCAGACGATGCAGAAGTTGTTGCTACTGTAGCCCAGTGTCTTAGTGATGATGTAAATCTTGTGACGGGAAAGACTTTGTCTGTCACAAACTCTCTCGACGGTGTATCCTATCCAATTATTGCAGGTACGGTAGGGCAGTCCAAATTCATCGACAACCTTGTAGCCTCAGGAGCAATTGATGTAAGCGAAGTTGCCGGCAAATGGGAAGCTTATGGTCTTGCCGTGGTCGAAAAACCTGCCGAGGGAATTGACCGCGCGCTTGTCGCGTATGGCTCGACTCCGAGAGGAACCGCATATGCGCTTTTTGAAATTTCGCGGCTGATGGGTGTCTCTCCCTATGTATGGTGGGCTGATGTGAAACCCGAGGAACGTGATGCTCTTTATGTTACTCCGGGTGTAACCACAGTTGGTGAACCATCGGTTAAATTCCGTGGAATCTTTATTAACGATGAAGATTGGGGCCTTACACCCTGGGCATCGAAAAATATCGATTCAAAGTACAACAATATCGGTCCGAACACATATGCAAAGGTAATGGAGCTGTTGCTGCGTCTCCGTGCCAATGTGTTATGGCCCGCCATGCATCTCTGCTCACAGGCTTTCTGGGACAATAAAGATAACTTGCCGGTTGCTAAGAAATACGATATAGCTCTCGGTTCGAGCCATTGCGAGCAGATGCTCCGCGACAATGAATGGGAATGGCGCCGCTATGAAGACGGTACAGGAACCTACGATAACTGGAACTACGTTACAAACAAAGCGAAAATCCAGCGCTATTGGGAAGAACGTGTAATTGAGAGCAAGGGTTTTTCGGCAATGTATACTCTCGGTATGCGCGGAGTTCACGACTGGGCTATCAGTGGTTACCCGAGCACTCAGGACAAAGTTCGCGGTCTAACCGAAATCATAGCCTTCCAGCGTTCGCTAATTGAGAAGCATATCGGCGACCCGACAACTGTTCCACAGATATTCATTCCATACAAAGAGGTACTTGAGGCATACAATGCCGGTCTTGAGGTTCCGGAAGACGTGACACTCACGTGGGTTGACGATAACCACGGTTATATCCGTCAGTTGCCTACATCCAAAGAAATGCAACGTAGCGGAGGCAACGGTATCTATTATCACCTTTCATATTACGGTACTCCCGCCGATTATTTATGGATATGTTCCACTTCGCCTTCTCTTATCAGCTATGAACTTGTGAAAGGTTATGAAAACGGAATCAAGAACCTGTGGGTCATCAATGTCGGTGATATCAAGCCCGCGGAGGCAGAACTTGAATTCTGTATGGATCTTGCATGGGACGTTGACGCATGGCAACCTGAAAAAGCCCATGAATACAATCGCTTCTGGGCTGCCAAGACATTCGGTGAAGATCTTGCCGACGCCATTGCCGAAATCAAGACGGAATATTATGAGCTTGCTTCGGCTGGTAAACCGGAGCATGTGTTCGGTGTTATTTACAACGATGAGGAAATGAACGACCGCATCAACCGCTATGCGGATATCGCTGCTAAAACCGATATGCTCGCCGCTCAGGTACCCTCTCGTCTGCAGGATGCATTCTTTCAGATGATAGAGTATCCTGTGAAGGGAGCCTATTATATGAATGTGAAGACATTCCGTGCCAAGCAGAGTGTGAATCTCGCTTCAGAAGGTAAGCGCGAAGCTGCTCTGGAATATGCAGCCGAGGCCCGCAAGGCTTATCGCATGATTCAGGATATTACAGCAAAATACAATACCGGCATCGCAGATGGCAAATGGAATGGTATGATGGATTGGAAACCTCGTAACCTCTCGCAGTTCTATATGCCTGAGACTGCTACTCTGTCGAGCATCTCGCAGTTCGCAGTGGAAATGCCTAAAGAGCAATTCGCTACAGTTGCCGGTGCCGATTATAATGCTTCAAGCGGCAGCATTAAGGAGATGAAAGGTCTCGGCATCGGTTCTGGAAGTGTAGTAGTCTGGCCTATAGATTATACCCACTATAATTCCGGCAGCGACCTTGAAAGCGCTCCGTATGTGCAGTATTCTGTTCCTGTTCGTACTGGCGAAAATACTATTGAAGTGCGCTGCCTGCCCACATTCCCCATTCATAGCGGTGAGGATATGCGTGTGGCGGTAAGTGTCAACGGCGGTAAAGCCAATGTGATTTCGCTCAAGACAGAAGCTACTGTTGGCAAATGGAACAATACTGTAATGCAGGGCTATAATGATGCAACTGTAACCTACACCTCAGAGAATGATGACAATGTAGACGTAAAAGTGTCGCTCCTCGACGGGGGTATAGCTGTGAGCCAGATTTATGTGCGCTTCCCGATGGATGCATCCAACAGTCTTACAGACCAGTTGCTCGTCAATCCTGATTTCGAATATGACCACGACGGCAACCTAAATTCCACTGGCACCACTGCGCGTGGTGTTCCCCACGGATGGCAGATTAAGGGTACTCTGTCAGGCAACTCATATGGTATAAACAACGATGCCACCAACTACCACGGACGCAACGTATGCTGGATGAATTCCTCGCCTATGCCCAATAATTTCGAACTTTTCCAGACTATCGGTGCCGACAAACTTGAACCGGGATTCTACCTTGTAAGGTGCATGCTGTGGGTTGAGGAGGGCAAGAAGACAAATTGTCGTCTTTTCGCCAATAATAATGTGCAGTACTACGGCTATCAGAGCGATTATACCAATCTTCTTACCCCCGGAGAGACCAACAGCTATGCCGGATATGCCGGAGGGCAGAGCGGCAGCGTGGTGCTGAAGGAGATGCAGGTGCAGGTTTATGTTGCCGAAGGAGAAGATCTCCGGTTGGGTATCCGCACAGGCAACAAGCGCAACGATGGAACCTACGCTACCGACAATGCCGGATGGTTCAAGGTTGATAACTTCCGCATTGACCGTCTGGAGGGATCAGTATCGTTCGCCGAGGAAGATCTGACTCTCACTGAGCAACTCATAACAAATTACGACTTCGAGCTTTATACAGATAACCGTGGCAATGTGCATGAGAATACTTCCGGCGAGACACGCCGTTACACTCCGTATGGATGGAATCTCAATTGCGAGTTCCCCGGAACATCCTACGGTATCAACCACGACGTTGCAAATCCTCATGGCAACAACGGATGTTGGTTTCTTCCGAAAGAGGGTCTGATGCCCGATAATTTCGAGCTATCGCAGACAATACCCGCCGACAAGCTTACCCCCGGAAAATATGTGATCTATTGTCGGCTCTGGCTTCAGGACGGATATCTCGGAACCACACGTCTTTTCGCCAACAACAATGTCCAGTACTACGGTATGGATATCGACTATGACAAAAATCTCACTCCTGGAGAAGAGAACACTTTTGCTGGGTACGTAGGTGGACAGGACAACAACTTCATATTGCAGGATATGTTCGTTTATGTGGATGTAAAAGAAGGTGAAGATCTGTGCCTCGGTCTGCGTTCAGGCAACAAACTGTCCGATGGCTCGGCCGGTCCGGAGCGTTCAGGATGGTTCAAGACCGACTTTTTCCGTATTCACAAAGTTGAATCGACAGGTATAGGAGCTGCCGTGGTAGATGGCACCACATCCATCCCCGGTGTCTTCAATCTCGCTGGGCAGAAAGTAGCCGAAAACGCCGATGATCTCTCACGTCTTCCACATGGCATTTATATCGTAGGTGGGAAAAAAGTGCATCATCCGTGATAACTTTCCTGAAGCGTGAATCCGCTCGGTAAATAAAAAAACATCCCGGTTGTCCCCTCTTATCCTGATATGGGCTCGCCGGGATGTTGTTTTTTTAACAAACTTTCCATACCTTTGTGAAAGGAATTGACTAACCAAAAGTAACAATATAGTAACTATGTTACCTGTAATAAAATTCGAGCCGATATTCAAGTCTGTGCTCTGGGGTGGCACCCGCATAGCCGAATTCAAAGGACTTCCGTCGCAGGGAGATCATGTTGGTGAATCGTGGGAATTAAGCCCGATGGAAGGGCATGAATCAGTTGTGGCTGACGGCCCGTTCAAGGGAAAAACTCTTCCGGAACTTATCCGCGAGCATGGCCGCGCCATAATGGGTGAGAAGCTTTTCGACCGCTATGGCGATCATTTCCCTCTGCTTATCAAATTTATTGATTCAACTCAGGATCTGTCGATTCAGGTACATCCCGACGATGAACTTGCTGCCAAGCGTCACAACTCGCTCGGAAAAACTGAAATGTGGTATTCCGTTCTGCCTACATCCACAGCATACCTCTATGCCGGTTTCAATCAGGAGATGGATGCTGAAAAATTCCGTGCCAAGGTTGCTGACAGCACTATAGTCGACACACTCACCAAATACTATACCAAGCCAGGTGACCTGTTTTTCCTTCCTGCCGGTCGTGTTCATGCCATAGGTGAGGGAAACTTTGTCCTTGAGATCCAGGAAGCATCAGATATCACATATCGCATCTACGATTATAACCGCCGCGACGCTCAGGGAAACCTCCGTCAGCTCCATGTCGACGAATCGGTCGATGCCATCAACTATAACGACAAAACCCAGGAGGTGAAGAATGTTACCGCTAAGCCCGGTGAGCAGGCTCTTCTTGAGGATTGCAATTATTTCACGACTACTCTGGTAAATGTTGCAGGGGAATACTTCCTCCCTTTGGCAAAGCGTGGATCATTCACCGTTCTCATCGCAACAAAGGGAGACCTTACAGTTGTAGATGGCGAGGGACGCGAAACCACTCTTCCGCAGGGACAGACCGTTCTTGTTCCAGCAGAAGTTCCGGCTGTGACACTCAAGGGCACTGGCGAGGTAGTAACAGTCTATATCAAGTAAATTCAATAAAAACTATAATACCATGTACCATTTCGATAATCGAATAGTCATTACCCTCGATGCCGGAGGCACAAATCTGGTGTTCGGCGCTATGCGCGGATGCGAATTCATCGTTGATCCTGTTACTATTCCCTCCCGTGCCGATAATCTTGACCAATGCCTGCAATCGATGGTCAACGGTTTCAAAACTATCATAGACCTGCTCGACGAGAAGCCAGTGGCGATTTCGTTCGCATTCCCCGGTCCGGCAGATTATCCAAACGGAATCGTAGGAGGATACCTTCCCAACTTCCCCAGCTTCCGCGATGGAGTTGCTCTCGGCCCGTTCCTCCAGGATAAATTCGGACTTCCGGTGTTCATCAACAATGATGGCGACCTCTTCGCTTTCGGTGAGGCAATGGCCGGAGCGCTACCTGAAATTAACAAGCGCGTTGCTGAGCTTGGCTCCAAGAAGCAGTACAAGAACCTGCTCGGGTATACATTCGGAACAGGCTTCGGAATCGGCTCGGTTATTGACGGTCGTCTGAACCTCGGCAACAATGCCTGCATCGAGACCTTCTGCCTACCTTCGCAGAAAAACCACGATATCATGGCAGAGGATTTCGTTGCCATACGTGCCGTTGTGCGCGAATACAACCGTCTTGCAGGAACCAACGATACCAATCTCACACCTAAGGATATATGTGAAATTGCCGACGGCAAGCGCGAAGGAAACCGTGAAGCTGCTCTCGAAAGTTTCCGTCTGTTTGGAGAAGCTGCCGGCGATGCAATGGCAACCGCTGTTACAATCACCGACTCGCTCATCGTTATCGGTGGTGGTCTCACAGGCGCTTCCCGCTACATAATGCCTTCTCTTCTGAAAGTTCTCCGTTCAACCATCCACACCATCAACGGTGAGCAGTTGCAGCGTGTACAGATGAATGTGTTCGATCTCGACAGCGAGCATGAATTCGAGGAGTTTGCCAAGGGAGCCGCCCGCGAGCTGAAGGTTTACGGTACTGACAATACAGTAACCTACGACCCCATGAAGCGGACAGGTGTCATGATCTCTAAACTCGGCGCGTCGAAGGCTATCTCGATCGGTGCCTACACTTACGCCCTGTCGCAGCTTGATCTCGCAGAGAACAACGCATAATTCCTTCTCCACATCTGAAGGTAACCTCTATTATATAATCCTCTTGCTTCCGGATGAAAATTTCGGATGGCAAGAGGATTTTTTTGCAGGAAATTGGGTAATTTTGCAATATGCTTTCCACCCCGTAAACGCGAAGCCGATTTATGGATAAAAAGAACGTAACAATACTTGGAATCGAATCAAGCTGCGACGATACATCCGCAGCTGTCATACGCGACGGCATTCTGCTGAGCAATGTAATCGCGAGCCAGAAAGTACACGAAGAGTTCGGCGGAGTGGTTCCGGAACTTGCATCGCGTGCCCATCAGCAGAATATCGTACCCGTTGTCGATGCGGCTCTGAAACGTGCGGGCATCGACCGTGGCGATCTTTCTGCCATAGCCTTCACCCGCGGTCCCGGACTGCTCGGGTCCCTCCTTGTGGGAACATCTTTTGCCAAAGGTATGTCGCTTGGATTGCGCATACCGATTGTGGATGTGAACCATCTCCATGGTCATGTGCTGAGCCATTTCGTGCGCAGAAACGAAGATGACCGGGTGCCGGAATTCCCGTTCCTGTGTCTGCTTGTATCCGGAGGAAATTCACAGATTATCCTCGTAAAGAATTACAACGACATGGAGATTCTTGGCCAGACGATTGACGATGCAGCCGGCGAAGCGTTCGACAAGTGTGCAAAAGTTATGGGTCTCCCTTATCCAGGTGGTCCGCATATCGACCGGCTTGCAGCCGAAGGCGATCCAAAACGTTTTAAATTTGCGAAACCGCATATTCCCGGGCTCGACTACAGTTTCAGCGGGCTTAAAACATCGTTTCTTTATACCGTGCGCGATGGAGTGAAGGAGAATCCTGATTTCGTTCGTGATAATATGCCTGATCTCGCGGCATCGCTTCAGCGCACTATAATCGAGATTCTTCTTGATAAGCTTGACAAGGCAGTCAAGCAGACTGGCGCGCGCACCATCGCTATCGGAGGTGGCGTTTCGGCCAACTCGGGCGTGCGCAACGCAGTTGCCGAATATTGCGAACGCCATCATATCGAGGCGTTCATTCCCGAAAGAATGTTCACAACAGATAACGCGGCGATGGTGGCCATCGCAGGTTATTTCAAATATCTCGACGGTGAGTTCTGTCCTTACGACCTCCCGCCGTTTGCCCGTGTGACAGTCTGAGATACATATGGAGGTTTCAATAATAGTTATAGGCGACGAACTGCTCATAGGGCAGGTAGTTGATACCAATTCCGGCGATATCGCCCGCATGATTGCTCCTGCCGGCTGGGCGGTGAAGGAGGTGATAATAGTTCACGATGATGCAGCCGCAATCAAGGATGCTATTGGTCGCGCTCTTTCTAATACCGATATTGTGCTTACAACGGGCGGTCTCGGTCCCACGAAGGATGATATCACCAAAGCGACTCTTTGCTCGATATTCGGCGGAGGCATGCATCTTGATGAGACTGTATTGGAAAATGTCAATGAGATTTTTCGTCGCCGCGGTCTGAACATGAACGATCTTACCCGCTCTCAGGCTATGGTTCCCGACGCATGCCGGGTGATACCCAACGATCTGGGTACAGCTCCCGTGATGTGGTTCGAGCGCGACGGTAAAGTTCTTGTTGCTATGCCGGGCGTGCCGTTCGAAACGCGCCATGCTTTCAGCGCACATGTGCTCCCCGCTCTGCTTCAACATTTTTCTGAACGTTCCGTAGTTGAGCACCGTACATTTATTGTGGTGGATATATCTGAAAGCGACCTCGCGGAAAAGCTCGATAAATGGGAAGATGCACTTCCTTCCGGGTTTCATCTCGCATATCTGCCGCAAGCCGGTTTCATAAGACTGCGTATCGATGCTGTTGGCTACGACCGCGATGCTATTGTCGCGGAGCTCGACCGTCTTTCATATTCGCTATCGGCTATTGTAGGTGATAAAATCATTGCGCGTGAAGATCTTACTCCACAGCAGATTGTCATGCGGTTGCTGATGGATAAGAAGCTCACGATGGGCACTGCTGAAAGTTGTACGGGAGGCAATATCGCTCACTGCATGACAATGCTACCCGGTGTCAGCGATGTGTTCAGCGGGGGAGTGGTGTCATATTCCAACGAGGTGAAGATAAATGTGCTTGGAGTTAAGGAAGAAACTCTAAGGAAATTTGGCGCGGTTTCCGAGCCTGTTGCCCGTGAGATGGCTGAAGGTGCACGTAGCGTCCTTGGCTGTGATGTTGCGGTGGCGACTTCAGGCATAGCCGGTCCCGGTGGTGGAACTGCTGAGAAACCGGTCGGGACAGTGTGCATTGCTGTTTCGACTCCGCAATGCACAGTAACAGACACTCTCCATCTGCCGGGCGATCGCGGCAGGGTCATCGACCGTGCCACAACAACGGTGCTTATCCGCCTTATCAATGCCTTGCGTTGAAGCTAACCCGATAAAACGAATAACGCAGCTGGGCGGTCGATCGCCCAGCTGCGTTATTGTTTTATCGGGTTATTGAAAAGTTTACTGCAGAGTTCCGTTGTTTGCTTCATTGATCATAGTCTGGTCGGCGGTGATGTAGATCTCTACACGACGGTTCTGTGCGCGACCTGCAGCTGTATCGTTTGAAGCCACATAGTTTGCCATTGGTATGCCCTGAGCCTGCAGACGTGTGGGAGCGATGCCGCTGTTGGCAAGGAAGCTCTCAACGGCAGCCGCGCGTCCGTTGGCAACGCGGGTGTTCACCTCCATTGAGCCGGTATTGTCGGTATAGCCATAGATCTGAACATCGGTGTTCGGATTCTGCTTGAGCGAGTTTGCAAACTGGGCAAGCTCTGTCTGGGCGCTTGCGCTAAGTGTTGTTCCGTTTGTGGGGAAGAGGATACCTCCGGGGAAGGTAACCTTGATAGCCTGCAGACCGCGGTCGTCCTGAACGGTTTCTACCTCTGCGTTGGCGAGCTGCTCTTTGAGCTGCTCTGCCTGTTTATCCATCTTTTTACCGATCAGAGCACCTGCTCCTGTACCTACGGCTGCTCCTACTGCAGCACCGATGGCTGCGCCTTTGCCACCTCCGATCAGAGCGCCGATACCGGCACCGAGAGCGCCGCCACCCCCACCACCGATGAGGGCGCCTTTACCTGTATTTGTCATGGAGCTACATCCTGTAAGAAGCATGCCTGCTGCAACTACAGCGCTGCATAATGTCTTGAACGATTTCATTTCTGTCGAATATTTAGTTAATAGTGTTAATTTTGTTTCTAAGTGCAAATTTACATAAATTTATCGGATCAGCAAATCATGCCTTTTCCAGTCAAATTATGCTACAATTATTACAATGTATATCCCATTTTTGTTTGCCTGAATCAATAAAAAATGGACCCGAAAGATTGTTATATGGGAAATAATCAGTAAATTCGCAATACGTTTTCAGGCGCGATATTAGCCTTTTGGATTATCAATGCTTGGCAGCGTGAGGTTTAAAGGAAGTTTGCATGAACTTCTGAAAGAATATTAGATCAGACGCCTTCTCGTATGGCAACGTCTCCTTGGAAAACTACTTCACAGAAGTCAAAATTTGTAGCGCATCTCGGTGCCCTGCTGGCGGTCGTCATGTGGGGAGCCTCGTTTGTCAGCACTAAGGTACTTGTCAACAACGGGCTCGGACCGGTGGAGATATACATCTACCGTTTCATTATGGCATATACCCTTGTGCTGCTCGCCTGTCATAAGAAACTGTTTGCAAACAATTGGCGCGACGAACTCTTGTTTGCCGTGTGCGGTCTGTGCGGAGGGTCGATCTATTTTATTGCAGAAAACAACGCCGTGAATTATACGCGTGTATCCGACGTGTCGATGATCACTACCCTCGCTCCGCTTCTCACCACCCTTCTTATCGGAATGTTATACCGCTCTGAGCGTCCCGGAAAGTGGACCTACATAAGTTCTGTGATCGCGTTCCTTGGAGTTGGATGTATCGTGTTTAAAGATGGTTTTTCCATTGGCGAAACAGCCAACGGTCCCGACGAGCTCAGTTCTACGATCGGCGATTTTCTCGCTCTCGGAGCCGCCTTCTCATGGGCGATTTATTCTGTGGTGCTGAGAAAACTTAATGTGACATATTCAGCTCAGTTTGTTACCCGCAAAACCTTCTTCTACGGTCTTGTCACCGCCCTTCCGTTCTGGGTTATTTCTCCTGAGCCACTGACTCCCGCCTCGGTCCTTTTCAAACCTGAGGTTATAGGCAACCTGCTCTTCCTCGGGCTTGTATGTTCAATGCTCGCTTACCTGCTTTGGGCGGCCGTGATGAGCCGTCTGGGTGCTATTGTCACCAACAACTATCTCTATGTACAGCCTATCGCTACAATGATTATCGCTGCAATCCTTTTCCCCGACGATCCCATCACTATCATGGGATGTTTCGGAGCTGTTCTGATAATCGGCGGTCTCTGGCTTGGCGACTACATGACCGCCCGCGCCACCCGTCACTCTTGAGATCGCTTTCCTTTTGAGACAGCTTTCCTTTCCTGTGACAACGCTTATCGGTGATGGCTTCCCCTTTTCTCAAGCTCCTTCCCTTTGTCTTTGTTTCTTTCTTTTTATTGTCGCTTTAGTCTCTGACAGTTTTGTTAATGGCACTGCTGTGCCATATCTCCCAGCTCAATCATACTAAGAACGGAGGATGCAGATCTGCATCCTCCGTTCTTAGTAGCGGGACCGAGAATTGAACTCGGGACCTCCGGGTTATGAATCCGACGCTCTAACCAACTGAGCTATCCCGCCGTTTGCGAGTGCAAAGTTACAACCCTTTTCTGAGTTAGCCAAATTTTTTGCCAAAATTTTATTCGCAGTTTTCTGCGAACACCGCGGAAAATATTTTTTTGAATAAAACTAATGAATTAGTTGCATAACTTATTTTTTAGTTGTAGCTTTGCGGTGTGATCGGATGACCGATCCTTGACAAAAAACAAATTCACTTATGAAAGCAGGTAGAAAACGTCAGATACTCACCGAGAAAGAAACGCCCATAATGCAGATGCTCTGGGAGTGTGGTCCAATGTTTGTGCGCGAAATGGTAGAGCTGTACCCTGAACCCCGTCCACATTTCAACACAGTTTCTACGCTTGTGCGCATTCTCGAGGAGAAGGGATATGTGGGTCACGAGAAGCTGGGTAACTCCCATCGTTTTTTCGCTATCGCGAAGAAAAGCGATTTCAGTCGCCGATCGCTTACCGATGTAATCCGCGATTATTTTAACAACAGTTATAAAAGCGCGGTATCCGCACTGGTGGAGGAGGAAAAAATCTCGGTTGAGGAGCTGCGTGAGATAATCGACCTTATTGAAAGCAAACGTAAAAATCAACAGTGATTATGGGACAGTTATTTGCCTGGTCGCTGGTATCGTCATTGACGTTGCTTGCGATGTACATAGTATATAAATGGTTGCTTGCTGCCGAGAATCAGCATGCATTCAACCGCGTTGCCTTACTCGCCATCTATGCGGCTGCCATTTTTGCCCCTTTCATACTTCGTATCAACTTCAGCCCGCAACCGGCAGGGGAGATAGAGATGGACGCTATAATGGTTGATTTCGCCGAAGCGGCCACTCCAGTAGCGCCGGAGACATCCTTACTGCCGGTTATCGCGCTATGGATTTATGTTGCCGGAATCATTGTTGTCCTGCTCTCAACAGTTGTAGTGTTTGTGCGGCTGATCCAGCTTGTCAGCAGTGGCGAGCGACGTCAGCTTTCCGGTGGTTATATCCTTGTGCTGACCGATAATAGCAAAGTGGCACCCTTCAGTTGGCGCAGATATATCGTGATGTCGTACTCCGACTGGAAAGAAGCCGGCGGCATAATAGCCCGGCATGAGATGCGACATATCTCTGCCTGTCATTGGCTCGACCTTTTGCTCGCTCAGGCTGTAGTGGCATTGCAGTGGTACAATCCTGCAGCGTGGCTGATGCGTGAAGAGCTCAAAACCGTTCATGAATATCAAGCAGATGAAGCTGTCATTACTTCCGGCTCCGAGATCAATGAATATCAGATGTTATTAATAAAAAAGGCTGTCGGCGCGAGATTCCCGTCACTTGCCAACAGCCTGAATCATAGTAAACTTAAAAAGCGTATAACCATGATGTACAAAAATCGTTCATCAGCGGGGCGCCGCATGCGCAGCCTCGCCCTCCTTCCGGCATTCGCTGCCACACTTCTCGTTGCGTTCACTCCCGCAGCAAAGTCTTTGATCAATGATGCCTCTGAGGCAACTCTTGAGATTTCCGGCAACAAAGGTAGTGAAAATTCTCAGGAAACCATAACTATTCACTCTTCCGAGATAGAATCTGCTGTTGAAACAGGTAATCTTGCCGATGAAAAAGTGTATATTGATGGTGAATTGAAAGATTTAGACGCACTCGAGAAACTGAAGAATTCTGATATCGAATCTGTGAGAGTGGAGAAATCGAGTAATTCGGTTTATATCGAAACCAAGCGTAATAACACGGAGACTACCGAAACCTCTATGTCTTCAGGTCAGACACAGGATAGTTCAACTGACAAGAAGTTTTATATCAATGACGAACTCAAAGACGAGACGGCTCTTCACGCACTCAATAATTCTGATATTGAAATAATATATGCGGATGCCATACACAACAAGGTGATTGTCTACACCAAAGATTACCAGTCAGATAGTAAGAAAGAGGCCCTTGCAGCATCAGAGAAAGCTGATAATAGTGACGCTGTAGACGCTGTCGCTCCGGAGTTTCCGGGTGGAATGGGTGAACTCATTAAATTCGTTCAACAACACCTGAGATATCCTGAGAGTGCAGCCAAAGCTGGCATTCAGGGTCGGGTAGTCGTTACACTTACAGTTGGTGAAGATGGTAAAGTCTCCAACCCCGAAGTTAGGCGCAGTGCATCTGAAGAGCTTGATGCAGAAGCTGTGAGAGTGCTTATGTCGCTTCCTGCGTTTATACCGGCGCAGCATCTCGGAAAGCCGGTGTCTACACACATAACTATCCCTGTTAATTTCAGACTGAGTGGAAGTGATGATGAAGAGGAAGAGGAAGAATAGTCCGGTAGCCATTCTGCTTCCTATTAGCTCAAAACCGTTCATGAATATCAGGCACATGAAGCCGTCATTACTTCCGGTTCAGATATCAATGAATATCAGATGTTATTAATAAAAAAGGCTGTTGGCGCGAGATTCCCGTCACTTGCCAACAGCCTGAATCATAGTAAACTTAAAGAGCGTATAACCATGATGTACAAAAATCGTTCGTCAGCGGGGCGCCGCATGCGCAGCCTCGCCCTCCTTCCGGCATTCTCCGTAGCCCTTCTTGTGGCGTGCACACCTGCAGCCAAGTCAGTAATCGATGATGTTTCCGAAACAAATCTTGGTGTTTCCGACGGCAAAGGTAGTGAAAATTCTCAGGAAACCATAACTATCAATTCTTCTGCTGAAAAGTCTGAGATAACAACGGGAAGTCTTGACAGTATGACAGTCTATATCGACGGTAAGCTTCGGGATGCTACCGCTCTGAAAGAGTTGGGGTCATCGGCGATAAAATCGGTTAATGTAGTAAAACCCGAAAATGCCATTTATGTGGAGACAACTGGCGGTGATTCTACCACAGTATTAGACACTGCGGAAGAGATGCCCGAATTTCCCGGGGGGATGGAAGCTCTCCTGACCTACGTGGCATCACATATCCAGTATCCGGCTAAAGCGGTTGAGGCAAATACCCAAGGACGTGTAGTAGTGAAATTCATAATTGGCGAGGACGGAAAGGTTCGTGATCCCGAGATTGCGAAAGGCGTTTCTGAAGAGCTTGATGCCGAAGCGATAAGGGTGGTTAAATCGCTGCCGGATTTTATTCCTGGAAAAGTTGGAGGTAAGCCAGTGGCTGTCAGTTACCATCTGCCGATCAACTTCAAGCTGCAATAACTCCGAGGTTAATATATTTCCTATAACCGCAATAAGAGGGTGTGACAGTTCTGAATTGTCACACCCTCTTATTGCGGTTATAGGTAATTATTTTACAACTTCGCGGGGGAAGGCTGCGATGCGCAGACGGGCAGCCCCCATCGGCACGAGGGTCAGCAGTGTCTCATCCTTGCTCCGTTCGGCATATTTGGTGGGGAGAAGGTCGGTCATGCCGGTGGTGTCGTAGCCCCATGATGGGATCTGTACGCCGACTGCTGTGAATTCCAGAGGGACACTTTCGGGAGTGAAGGGGAAATCATCGGCGGGCCAATCTTTCTTAACCACGTTGAACTGTAGCGGAATGTTGTCTTTGTCAACTTTCAGGGCGTAGTTCCAGTCGCTTCCCGGTTTGAGCACATAGCAGGGCTAGAGCGATGCGTCAACTCCTGCCTGCCAGTGTGAATCGTCCTGAACGAACTCCTTGTCGCGGCTGTCGTGCTCTTCGGAAATCTCGTCGATTTTTAGCGAAAGAGTTATATAAAGTAGAATATATATTTTTTTATGCGGTGGTTCTGATAGTATTATCCCGATCAAACCGGACAAATTGTCCATATGAAAATGTGCCCCGGAAAATCCGGGGCACATCATATAATGACCTTAATTTTATCGTTGGGATTCAATCCCTAAGTAAGATATTTTATTTAGCTTACTTGTTGATGAGGACTTTCTTACCGCCCTGGATGTAGATACCGCGACCGAGCTTATCCATCTCTGTACCTACGAAGCGACCCTGGAGGTCGAAGATGCGGTTGTCGTTCATGAGCTTGTTGTTGACAGCAACGCTTTCTACGCCATCTGCGGTGGGCACGTAGGTCTTGCTGGTCTTGAATCCCATGTCGATATGAGCGCCGCCGGCACCATTTGAGAGTGACATTGCGAGCATATTCTCTCCCTCTTTGAGGTTTGCAATCTGCTCTGCTGTAAGAGTGTGCGATGCGTAATTGTTGTCGTTCCAGTTTGCTGCTTCCCAGAAGTGCTCGCCGTTGATGTAAGCTTTGGGGTTTTCGTCGTAACTGCAGGTGAATACGATTGACATTTCGCCGTTATTGAGGGCTTCGAGATCTTCCTCTGTGAGGTTGAAGTAGCGACGAACGAAGATGGGGGTATCACCGAGCCATCTTGATGCGGGGATATGCCATCCGCGAACATAGTCGTTGTTTTCGTCCATCATCCATAAATCATTGCCATCTTCGTCTTTCATATCGTTGCCGTTCTCATCTTTCTGGCGGAAAGAGTCGTTACCGAGAGGACCTACGCCATTAAGCCATTCGCAACCTTCTACTTCAGAAATATCGTAGCCAGGCTTGTACCATTCAAGACCTTCGAAGTAATCTACGTCGTCCATATCCAGTGGGAAGAAGTATTCGCATGGCCAGTTTTCATTCTTATTCTGGAGTGAGGGAAGAACTGCATCCTCAACTTTCATGTCTGCCTTATAGAGACCGCAGTCAGCGAAAGCACCGCCCCAGTTCTGATGAACGTGGAATGCAAGAACGTTGGGAGTTCCATCTGTTTTGATGAGGGCCTTATGCTCGTCTGAGAGAAGAATGATATGACCGTTGTTCCAGCCGTTACTCCATACGTCATATGCGAAAACTTGCACTCCGTTGATGTAATATTCGCAGGGTGCGTCATCATGACCGCATGCAAGAATAATGTTCTCTGCGGGAAGAGCCTCGGTCAGAGTGAATGTACGGCGACCGTAGAATTCTGCAAAATAGTAAGGGTCTGCCCAGGCGTAGCCGTGCTCATCAGTAACATCGCTGTTACCTGAGTCATAGAAAGGAGAAGTGTGGACTGTCCATTCTACATCAGGAAAATTTTCATTTTCGGTCAGCTCATAATCGGTCTCATACCATTTGCGTCCCTGAGCATCATCTGCCGGAGTTGCAAGTATTTTGTTGTGCAACTCATGGTCGTCGTTGGTGTTGTGGATGTCGCTCTTATAATTCCAGATGGTAGCCTCATAGATTTCAGAGGGATTCCAATGGCTTGAAGGGAGAATCACGTATTCAGGAGCTGAATTCATGTAATTCACAATTGTAGCTTCTGCCTTTGATTCGAATGGCACGAGTGCGAGACCGCACACTGCCATACCAAGAAGTAATTGTTTTTTCATGGGAAAAATAATTAAATTGATTATTGAATAATAAATGTATGTTGTATTTCGTGGAAATTCCTATCTCTGTTGCAGATCTATTTTATGCTTTTATGGTCTATAATTTAAGTTTGTCGGGGCAATGATTTTTATCTAAGCATCCGACGTTGCAAAGATAATATAAATATTATAATTTCAAGCAATAAATATCAAAAAAAGTTTGGGCAATTTGCTAAAGTCTTTGATTGCAGAGGGTTGAGAGTTGATTTTTATGCAAAATAAACGTTTGCGCACTAATTGTTACTCAAATCCGGGTGAATTTATCCGTATCCCCGTCAACGGCAATTCTTTCTCAAGACAGTCACGCATGCCTCAAATATAGAGGCATGCGTGGCTGTCTTAGAAAATTTTGTGATTAGCCTTATTTTCGTGAGGCATCGATGTCGCGCAACAGTGTCTCGACGGCTGTGCGCAGCTGGGTGTCCTCCCCGGTTACTATGGTTGCCGGGTCGTTGGCTACTTTCACATCGGGTTCGAGCTGGGTGTTCTCAAGATAGTTCCCCTCTGCGGTGCGGTAGCCGATGACCGGAATACCGAATACCATCGACGGATCCTGCATCGTAACCCAGTTGACAGAGGTCATGGTGCCGGGAACCGGCATACCTACAATTTTTCCTATCTTCTGGTGCTGATAAACCCAGGGTGTGCCGTGGGCGTTGCTGTAGCATGGTTCGGCGACAAGCATGATCGACGGTTTGTTCCAGCGGCGCGACGGCATGTCGCACACATCCTTGCCCCTAATCTCCTGTGTCAGATATTTCTCCCCGCTGAACAGTTGCTCGATATCCTCATGCATACGGCCGCCACCATTCCAGCGTATGTCGATAACCACACCGTCGCAGTTGTTGTATTTTCCGAGCAGTGCGTCATACATCGGGCGGTACGACTCATCGTTCATTGAAGCGATATGCACATAACCCAGACGTCCGTTCGACCAGCGGGCAACATCTTCCTCACGCTGGCGTACCCAACGGTCATAAAGCAGGCTGTTGACGCGACCTGCCGAAACAGGGAGCATCACCTCCTCGATCTTTTCCCCCTCCGGCGTGGTAAATGCAACGAGGGTTTTCTTTCCCGCAAGGTTATTGAGCAGAGCGTCGGCTGTCTGTCCGGCTGCTATTTCGTTTCCGTTGATGGCGGTTATCACAGCTCCTTCGCTGATTTTTGATGATGCGCGGTCAAACGGACCGTTGGCAATTACCTCTGCTACCATCAGGCCTGGACCATTATAGGTCAGGTCGTAGAGCAGACCAAGCGAAGCTGTGTAGTCATGGCTGCTTCCGAAATTACCGCGGAAGCGCCCGCCGGTATGCGATACGTTCAGCTCCCCGAGAAGCTCGCTGAGCAGTTCGGCGAAGTCAGCGTTATTATTGATATGTGGGAGGAACTTCCGGTAGGCGGCTGTCATGGCGGGCCAGTCAACCCCATGCATATTTTTGTTATAGAAGCGGGCTGCCTCCTCGACTGTCACATAATCGAACATCGCCTCGCGCTCTGCCGCCCCATCAATTTCCTGAGTGGCGCTCACGCTTATCGAAGTCAGTTTGTCGCTCTTGGGGTCGAGTTTCTGCAGTCTTCCTCCCGTCAGGAATATGTTCTTCCCATCTTTGTCGCTCTGGAGCCCTACCGACGAGCGCGATCCGAGTTTCGATACAAGTTTCGGCTCACGTTTGCGCAAAGGAAGTTTCCATAGATCGTAGCCGTTCTCGAAAGCACACATATAATACAGATTGTCGCCGTCGGCGGTGACAATCGCATCGCTGAGGGTCGAAGAGTAGGGGGTCAGACGCATTATGCGGCTGTCGATCCCGTCAAGCTCAACGGTGATAGGCTTGACCTCATCTTTCTTCTTACCATCATCATCTTTCTTGTCACTGTCAGTTGAGGCGCTATCTTTACCCTTTTTGTCAGTCTTCTTTTTCTTGTCGCTGTCTTTTTTGTCGGCTTCTTTTTTCTCCCCCGCCTTCTTGTTCTTCTCAGCATCTTTCAGCAAGGCGAAGTCCTCTTCCGATAGCATGAATCTGTCGCGGGCTTCACGGTTGAGGAACACAATCATGATATCGTCCTGCGAGCCCCACGATGCCTGAGCGCGCAGACCGTAGCGTTCGGTAAAGTATATGATTGCGTTACCATCGAGAACAAACCGTGGATTCGTGCAGAAATACCCTGACTGTGTGATATTGGTGATCTCGCCGGTCTCAACATTCACAAGGGCGATATCGCTGTAAGGATCGCGCATCTCCGGGATAAGTTCGATCGCCAGCCAGCGGCTGTCGGGCGACCATACTGCCGTCAGACCATCTTCCTGACCTGGATAAGTCTCACCTTTGGTGAGCTGTCGCGATTTACGGCTGTCAAGATCCATCACCATCAACTGGTTGCGGTCCTTGACATAGGCCATCTTTTTGCCGTCGGGAGAAATCAGAGGGCGTGAATATTCGGTCACGTTGTCGGTGATCCGTTTCGGTGTCGCAACATCGAACATTGCTTCCTCCTTGATTGCGGTGGCGTTGGGGAAGTTCGGATCATCCTCCCGGGTCATGGTTGCGCGGTAGATGTTTTTGTGACCGGAACGTTCCGATGTATAGTAAAGGGTTCGGTTGTCCGCTCCCCAGCTTATCTGCCCTTCTGCCGCGGGCGTATGGGTAACCTGAACTGTTGTAGGATATTCCACCGAGGTCACGAAGATATCGCCGCGGCTTGCGAACGCCACCGATTTTCCGTCGGGGGAGACAGCTTCCTGACGTGCGCTGACGCTTTTCTCCTCAACCTTCGGTTCGTCGTCGCCTACAACATCCACAACGATCTTTGTCGGTTTCCCCCCTTTACCGGAAAGAGTATAGATCTCGCCGTCGTAGGTGAAGGCCATCGTTCCATCAGCAGCTCCGGATAGGAAACGGACCGGATGGGTTGTGAATTGGGTCACCTGTCGGGCGTCAGCGGGATTGGCAAGTGGGAAAGCCCACACATTAAATGAACCTCCGTTGCGTTCGCTCAAAATGTATACAGTGTCTCCATTAGGCGAAACTACCGGATTGCGGTCTTCACCGGCACGGTCGGTAAGGTTGGTGTGGCGCCCAGTTGCCGGATCATATTGCCATATGTCGCGGGTTGTTGATGATGTGTGGTGTTTGCGCCATTCATCCTCGATCCCTTTTACATCCTGATACAGCATCTTGCCATCTTTGGTGAAAGCGGTCATCTGGGCTGGAGTTCCGAGAACCTGACGTATACTCTTGCCGTCGGTCGTTACAGCATACAGCTCTGTCATTCTCGACGTGGGGAACATCGCCGATTTCGCGGGATTCTGTATCGCTGCCGAGTAGAGTATCTCCTTCCCGTCCGGGGTAAACGATTCGGGATATTCAGTTGCCGAATTGGTAGTCAGTCGTGTGGCTGATCCGCTGTTGGCATCCATTATATATATATCGGCGTTGCCATGGCGATCCGATGCGAATGCAATCCGCTTGCTGTCTGGGCTCCATACAGGCTTTTCCTCATACGACGGCTGGGTAGTGAGCCGCCGGGCTTCCCCGCCGGTTACTGGAACGGTGTAAATATCACCTTTGTAACCGAAGGCTATTCGAGAGCCGTCGGGCGAAATTTTCACGTCGCGCATCCATAGCGCTTCTGCGGCGCTGGTCGGGAGTGCAGTCACTCCTATCAGCAGCAATGGTAATAGTTTCATATGATAGTGGTATGGTATGATAAGGGTATACGGATAAGTGGGTGGATGGCTGCGCCCAGACCTATTTCAGGCGGAACATGTAGCCCAGGGTGATGAGTATCGAAGATCCGCGCGAAGATGAGAAATAATCTTTTTTCGCGGATGGGAAAATATTACCCAGACCGAAATAGTAGCGACCTTCGAGCATGACTGAGTGGCGTTTGCGGATCACGAATTCCACTCCGGCACCTGCCGTGATGCCATAGTCGAAACGGTTTGTTATCTCCAGTTTCATCTGTTCGAGATGGCGGTTGTCATGCGGAAATCCCGGCACGCTTTCCGGGTTACGGTAATCGAAGTTTGAGTGAACCTTGTCAGAGAGCATAAACCCTATCTCCGGACCAAGGTTGAAGAAGCATTTTACCACACGCGAACCGAAAAATATGTGGGTCAGCAGAGGGAGCTCGACATATGTTGTACGGTGGGAATATTCCAGAGGAGTCCCGCTCAGATCTTCCGCCCACCCTCGTTCTTCGATATTGAGCTCTGCCATAAGTCCGACGTGGCGTTCCTCGGCATAGCGGACAGATACTCCAAATTGCGCGCCCTGAAGCATCTTGTCTTTAACCGACGGAAAAAATGACACAGTCGAGAGGGAAGCTCCACCGTGGGCCCCGACATGAACATGGGGGACATAGTGACGCTGCCCCGAGGCTGTGAAACCACCGGCTGCAATAAGTATCAGAAACTTTAGCAGCAATATCCGGAACGGCATCATTTTTTCCATTCCACTACTCCTCCCGGACGATAATTGATAAAATAAAGTGCTTCGTTGACCGGACCACCGTTTGAGGTCACCTCACCTGTGGTTTCATCTGTAACAGTGACACCGCTCCAGCCCAGACGCCAATAGCTCTGGATGCCATCGAATTCCGGAGGGAACACACCCGTGTTCTCCTTCTCGCGCAGACCCCTTACAATGAAGGTCGCTATATCATACCCCAGGATTCCCTGAGTAGGAACGGCATCGAACATCTCTGTCCCATACAGATCTTTATACCGCTCCTTGATGCGGCGTGTATCCGCATCTTCATCGTTGGCCATGAACCGGGAATATATTGTAGTTTCCATGGAGCAAATTTCATCGAAACTATCGCCACGGAAAGTAATCCATTCAGGATATCCGAACATAGTTACAGATGACGGATCAGGAGCATTCTCGCGGAAGGCGGTTACCGCATCTATAAATCTTGCGAATTCGCTTTTCGATCCGGAATTGGGTACGAATACTACAGGACCCGCACCGGCATCGATTCCTGCAAGGTCCCCCTCGGTTAACGATGTAGGATAGTTGACCTCCTTATACTCTAAACCATTGGAGACAAGACATTTTTTCAAGCCCTCGATAAAGGCTTCCTTATCCGCCACTCCTTCTGCCCGGCTCAGGAACACAGGGGTATAGCCGGAATATTTTTCCATGAACATCTCAATCGCCTTGGCATACATGGCATCGTGAGGAATGTTGGTCTGAATCAGATTGCGGTGGGTGCGGTAGCTCTCATCCTTTACGGCAAAGATGTTGAGTACAGGAACCTCTTCACCTATGCTCTCGACTATAGCCGAAAGATGGGCTACATTGTCTGGCGCCACCACAAGATCAATATCCTCCATTACGGGACGACGCAGAATAGCGTTAACACTGTCTATGTTGGCGGATGTGTCGAAGAAGTGGAATATAACAGGTTCTCCATCCTCCTTCTGCATATCTTCGGCGCCCATGAGCATACCTTTAAAAAATTCGGTATACAATTGTGTGGTCCGCGACATGGTTGGCTCATCAAGCATAAAGGGTAGCAATACAGCAACATTCAGCGGCTCGCCATATTCAGTGTCAGCGTCATCATCATCATCTCCGCTGTCGTCCTCATCGTCGCCTTCTATTACTTCTCCATCATCCTCACCGGCCACAATTACAGTAGTACTGTCGTAAGCTCCTGGATACCTGGCTGTTATTTCATCTTCTTCAGTTTTCTCTGTAACATCCTCGTCAGGTGCAGCTGCCTTCGATGGCACTACCAAAGTGGGAGCGGCATTGGCTGTGACATGCGCCGCATAGTCTTCGGCAAGTTTGCCGACTGGAACATTTATGGTCTGCCCAACCTTATAGTTCAACGGATCGAGCGACGGGTTTGCCTCCAGCATCGCCTCCAGAGCTATATCATATGAATTGGCTATTCCGAACAGAGTTTCCCCTTTCTTTATCGTGTGGTGAACCATTCCGTGTTCATCGGGCTGCTGCGCTGTTCCTGTCTCAATAATCTCACCGGTGGTCTCAGTAACATCGGAAGTGACTTCCCCTTCGTTGATTATCAGCACATCACCTGTTTTCAGTCCGTCGGCTGCCGACGGATTCATAAGTGCAAGTTCATCCGGGGTCATCCCATACATCCGGGCGATTCCATAGAGGCTCTCACCCTTTTTCACTACATGTTGCTTCACACCGGCGGCGTTAGCATAAACTGGCTTGCGGTGCTCCGGTTGCGGTTCTTCACCCGAAAATGCCTTCATCGGGAAAAACAACCGCATTTTGGGCTTGAGGCCGTCGGCCGCAGACGGATTGAACTCTATGATCCGTTCGCGGCTTACACCGAGCTTCTGGGCTACCTGATAGATAGTCTCTTTCGACTGCACATCATAATAATAGCATTTTTCACCCTTTACGGAGATGAGAGGGAGATCGCTGACTTCGGCCGACGTTACCGGAACCGTAAACAGCATTGCGGCTGCCGTTGCCGCAGAGAGCAGAAGTTTATTTAGTGTCTGTAATTTCATCAGATCTTTAATTTCATGCAAAGTTAACATCTTTCCGCCTAATATACAATGCCTAAAACGATGAGTGCGTATCAGATTAAACTGATACGCACTCATTTGTATCCTGATGGTGAGGGTGCTGTCAGAATGGTTCAGATGGTAGGAGCTGAGACTGAGGCTGATGGAAGCGATCTTACTATCGTGACTGAAACCGAATGTCGATAGCGACCACCCGGATGAGCCATTATGAACTGCACCCTGATCGCTATTGCGGACAGGTAGTGTGTCCGACACACTATCGCAGATCTAGCTTAAGGTTACTACCGCCTCTCAGCCAATTGCCTTTTCAAGCTGTGCAGCGGCATTTTTAGTATCTACCTTATTGATAATGTGGGTAACACGGTGGTCGGCATCGGTAATAAACGTAGTGCGCACCGTACCCATATATTCCCTACCTGCCATTTTCTTTTTTTGCCATACTCCGAACGCTTGGTTTACGGTGGTGTCTTCATCGCTTAGCAGAAGGAATGGAAGATCGTATTTCTGGGCGAACTTCACATGGCTTGCGGGCGAATCCTTACTGATTCCGATTACCACATATCCCTTGGAGGTAAGGGCGCTGTAACCGTCGCGGATCGAACATGCCTCTGCCGTACATCCGGGAGTGTTGTCCTTAGGATAAAAATAAATGATCATAGGTTTTCCGGCGAACATGTCGCTCTTCACGATCTCACCCTCAGCGTTCTTGCCGAGAACTTCCGGTATTCTGTCTCCGATTTCCATATTTGATGTCTGTTTTTAGTTCATATGTAAGTCGTGAAAATTATTTTATATCATGCGTAATAATTTTCATGACTCACTTATCTGATAAGATAACAATTTTACCGGGCTATTTGATTACGGCAAGCCCACCCTTTGCGGTTTCTTTATAGAGCGACGGGATATCATGACCGGTCTGCTTCATCACCTCTACAATGCGGTCGAAGTCCACACTGTGGTGACCGTCCGAGAACGCTGCGTAGAGGTTGGCATCGAGTGCACGCGCCGCTGCATAAGCATTGCGTTCGATGCAGGGGATCTGAACCAGTCCGCAGACCGGATCGCAAGTCAGCCCGAGGTGATGTTCAAGTCCCATCTCGGCAGAATATTCTATCTGTGCCGGCGTCCCTCCGAAAAGCTGCGAAGCTGCCGCTGCCGCCATGGCACATGCCACTCCAACCTCACCTTGACATCCAACCTCCGCGCCGCTTACTGAGGCATTGTGTTTTACAACGTTGCCGAACAGTCCGGCAGTGGCAAGCGCACGCAGGATCCGTTGCTCTGAGAATCCCTTGGAAGTATGCAGATGGTAGAGCACCGCCGGAACGATTCCACACGATCCGCAGGTCGGAGCGGTGACTATCTTGCCCCCGGCAGCATTCTCCTCAGAGACTGCCAGCGCGTAGGCATACACCAGACCGCGGCTCTTCAGCGAACTGTTGTATCCTGCCGCGTGCACATGATAGCTTACAGCTTTACGGCGAACTCCAAGACCACCGGGAAGAACTCCCTCAGCTTCGATGCCGCGTTCTACAGCCTCTTTCATCACCTTCCACACCTCTCCCAGATAGTCCCATATCTCGGGCCCTTCAGCCATCTCCACATACTCCCAGTAGCTATGACCGGTCTCAATACACCATTTCAGGATATCTTTGATCTTGGTCATGGAATATATCGATTTTTCAGGTCTCCGCTCCTGACCCTCTTCGAGAATATCGCCACCGCCAATGGAATATACACGCCACCTTCTGAGTTCTTTGTCATTTATGTCGAATGCCTTGAATTCCATACCGTTTGTATGGAAGGGCAACACAATGTCGGGTTCCCAATGTATTTCGGTAGGTGCCACAGGTGACAGAACGTCGAGAATTGCGCGGTCTGTAAGGTGACCGCGACCTGTAGCTGCCAGAGCTCCGAACAGCGTCACCTCATAGCGCATGGCTCCGGGTGTCTGTTGCAGAAAGTTGATGGCAGCCTTACGTGGACCCATGGTGTGTGAACTCGACGGACCGTTACCTATCTTGTAGAGATTCTTGATTGTTTCCATTTACGTGGGATAATGAAGAAGAGGAAAATCCGATCGGATTTTCCTCTTCACTGATACTGTGCGCAGGGGGGGACTCGAACCCCCACGACCGAAGTCACCAGATCCTAAGTCTGGCGCGGCTACCAATTACGCCACTTGCGCCTCGCTTTGTCGGTTTGACTATGCAAAGTTAATATTTTTTTTACAAACTTGCGGACAACTTGCCTAATTATTTTTTTTCAGGACTTACTTATCACATTCCCGGGATAACATCGCGGATACGATCTATAAGCGACGGACGGAGATCGCGGAGATGAACGTGGAGGCTACCATCATCCTTCGACAGGAAAAGTATCGATGAATGCAGAACTATTGCTATTGCCTCATCAAATTCGAGAATAGCATGGATATGATTTACCGGCACCCGGTAAAAGGGAGAGCGGGAGTCAATACTGCCTATTATGATATCGTTCCCGTCGATTTCTATCATCGTCTCTTCGGGGAGTTTCTCAAACAGCAAAGGAATATCGAGTTCGTCGGGAGATGCGGGCCGTTTACTGCATTTTTTATATATGGCATCGATAACTTTCTTCTGGATCATTTTCTTAAATATTTCTTATAAGAATTTTTATGACTTACTTATCTGGGTGACGATGGGGGATGAGACATCCGGAATCACACAGTGCGGTATCCCGTGTCTATATGTAGAACAATCCAGATGGCTAAAGGTTGTATGTTTTGTCAAAAAAAATCAAAATAAAATATCTCCGGAGCACCGGGATAGACCCGTATACGCTCCGGAGATATTTTTAAACAGTTGTCTGATACCGCGGTAGGTTCGCGGTGTCAACCATTTTAAGCCAAGAAACCGAGCAACGCGCCTGCTGCGACTGCCGAACCGATCACACCTGCTACATTCGGACCCATGGCGTGCATGAGAAGATAGTTCGAGGGATCGTATTCCAGACCGAGGTTATTCGATATACGGGCAGACATAGGCACTGCCGATACACCGGCGTTGCCGATAAGCGGATTGATCTTCTTGTCTTTCGGCAGAACCAGGTTGAAAATCTTCACGAAGATCACACCCGATGCTGATGCGATGATGAACGCCATGAAGCCCAGCATGAAGATGAAGATTGTCTCTTTGGTGAGGAACGAGCTTGCCTGAGTGGAAGCGCCTACGGTCATACCCAGGAGAATAGTTACTATATCAGTAAGCGCATTCGACGCTGTTTTGGCAAGACGGTTGGTCACACCACACTCGCGAAGAAGGTTACCGAAGAAGAGCATGCCAAGCAGAGGCAGACCCGAGGGAACAACAAAGCAGGTAAGAAGCATACCTACGATCGGGAAAATGATCTTCTCGCTTTGGGCAACCGCACGCGCCGGTTTCATCTTTATCACACGCTCATGCTTGGTGGTAAGCAGGCGCATCAGCGGCGGCTGGATAACCGGAACGAGAGCCATGTAAGAGTAAGCCGATACTGCGATGGCACCCATCAGGTTTGGAGCCAGTTTCGACGATAGGAAGATTGCGGTTGGACCGTCGGCACCACCGATGATGGCGATGGCACCTGCCTGGTCAGGCATGAAGCCCAGAGCAAGAGCTACCATATACGC
>CAZDWY010000016.1:0-38377 GCA_964509345.1 uncultured Alistipes sp. | reverse complement strand
GAATGAGGCTGCGTCGATCCTTAACAATATGAGCCGCCGGTCGCTGATACTTTTCGATGAGCTCGGCCGCGGCACCTCCACATACGACGGCATTTCCATCGCCTGGGCTATAGTGGAGCATATCAACTCCTCGCCCCTCAAGCCCAAAACACTTTTCGCCACCCACTACCATGAGCTTAATGAGATGGAGGAATCATATCCCGGTGTGGTGAATTTCAATGTGGCGGTGAAGGAGATCGACGGGAAGGTGGTGTTCCTTCGCACTCTCGCGCGAGGGGGAAGCGAGCATAGTTTCGGTATCCATGTCGCCAAGCTCGCCGGTATGCCGCGCTCTATCGTAAGCCGTGCCACCGAAGTGCTTGCGCAGCTCGAACAGCTCAACCGCCATTCGCCTCTTGATGGGGAGGGTGGTTCTTCCGATGGCAAGCAGGAACCGGCGTGCCGCCGCAAGAAGAGTGCTGCCGGTGCGCTCAAGGAGGCAAAAGCTTCGGCTGGCGGGATGCAGATGACCTTCTTTCAGCTCGATGATCCGGTTCTGTCGCAGATACGCGACGAGATTCTGCATCTTGATATCAACAATCTCTCGCCGCTGCAGGCTCTCAACAAGCTGTCGGACATACGCGCCATACTCACCGGGAAATGACACAACTATCCTTCCTCTCCGGGTGTTATAACTTAGACAATATAACTCAACAAGAAACGATAGAAGATAGAAAATTATGGAAAAGATTGAACCGGGCAAATATGTAGAACTCGGATATGACCTCTACGCCATTGAGCCCGATGGCACTGAAAAGTTGGTTCACCAGACCAACGCTGAGGATCCCGAGAAGATCGTGTTCGGCGTTACACGCGGCATGATCGTACCCCTCGAGAAAGCTATCGAGGGACTTGAGGCAGGCGGCAAGTTCAACGTTACCGCCACCGCCGAGGAAGCGTTCGGAAAATATGACCCCGATCAGGTTGTGGAGCTCGAGCGCGACGTATTCATGGTAGATGGCAAATTCGACGAAGAGATGATCAAGGTTGGCGCCCCTGTGCCTATGATGACAGCCGACGGCTTCCGCATCACAGGTATCGTGAAGGAGGTTACCGACAGCCATGTGAAGATGGATTTCAACCATCCTCTCGCCGACAAACCTGTTCGTTTCGACGGTAAGATCATCACTGTCCGTGAGGCTACCCCTGAGGAGATCAAGCCCTTCCAGGGAGGTTGCGGTTGTGGTTGCGACCACGAAGGCTGCAGCGACCAGGGTTGCGGCGGCGGTTGCTCCGACGGTGGCTGCTGCCATTGATCCATTCTTATCCAGAGCTTATCCGCCCAACCGGGCGATCAGCGATATATATTCCGATGCCATCGCGGTGTCGGAATATTTTTTTCTCAGCAGCCGCCGCGCCGCCGCTCCCATCCGCTTGCTGTCGGAGGGGAAGAGATCAAGCGCCTCGCATATCTTATCCGCGAGAGTCGAGCTGTAACTGTCGAGGTCGGTGATATCGCCGATGTGAGCCACATATGCGTCCTTACCGTCTGTAAACATGTCGCACAGACCGTTGCCGTCGGAACTTACGATAGGTATTCCGGCGTTCATCATTTCAAGGGCGGCATAGCTGCATTGTTCTGTGTATGATGACAGAACTCCCGCGTCCGCAGCCGAATACCACACGCGTAGTTCCTCTTTGGTAAGGTATCCCGGCAGGATAAGGTTTGCAGCCACGGCGCTTCCAAGATCCCAATGATCGGTAAATCCTTTAGGATTGCCTGCCAGCGCGCACCTCACCCTCGGATGGCGCTTTCTGACCTTTTCCAATGCCGCTAATATGGCTCTTATCCCTTTGTGAGGAGCCGGGCGTGCCACGAACAGCAACAGCTCGTCGTCGGGGTGTAGTCCGAGCCGCCGCCGGGCTGCTTCTCTTTTTACAAATCCCTTGCGGTCAGTTGGGTAACCGTTGCTTATCAGGGTTACCTTGCTTTCAGGAACCCGGTAGACCTCACGTAGTAGTTTCCGCGTTGATTCCGAGAGGCATACCACGGCGTCCGTAATATCGTAAATCTCCCGCTCCGAGGTGCAGTAGCCTCTGATGAACTCAGATGTGCTTTTCGAGACTGCCGCGGGTGGCTCTCCCCGTTCAATGGCGGCGAGGATGGAGCCGTCGCCGAATAGACGTGCGCACCATCCCTGATCGTGAATCACAAATGCCGTTTTCGTCAGTGGAAACGCTTGCTTCATTGCGGCGATATTCCGGGCAGACGGAGAGTGGTTGAACATCGCTACATTCTTTCGGCTATCGGCGAGATACAACCTTAACAGCGGCCAGATGATGTCGCCGTTTTCGCGCCAGTGCCCCCCTGCCACATGGGGCAGCGAAAACTCCGTGCCGAAGTCGCGTCGGTTTACGGTAAGGTTTTCCACGTCTGAGTTAAAAGAAACCAGAGTGATGTCCACCGCCTCACTCTCTGCGAGCCGCGGCAGCAGGATGTCGCGGAAAGTACCGATGCCGTTCTGCCGTGAGCTGTTGTTTTCGTCAACGAAAATCAGATGCGGTCTGCGTCCTCTCTGCTTCCTGATAGCGGCGGCTTTGCGCAGCGTTTTTCCGCTGCTGAGGTAGCGCAGTTCAAGTTGTCCGGCTATCCCTGTGCGCAGCGACAGGTCGCGTGGATCGGTCTTGCGCGGTAATTTTATGAATTCCGAGATCTCCGGCTCGGTAAACTCCAAAGTTTCTCCATCGATGGCGCGCTGTAGTCTCCCGCCGCTTCCCGGCGGGAATTTATCGGCATTTGTTTCAAGAATCTCCAGCCATGCGGCGAGATATTCCGTGGGGAAGGGGAGTGGGAGCCCTCCCTTCAAATTCCCCTGAATGCGCATCCACACATATTGCCACAGCCCTGTCAGTCCGGTTTCAAGGCTGAAACCCTCAATGGCGGTGAGTGGAAACTTAACGATATGCTCATCTATGGCACTGCAGATCTCGTCTGCCGGACCCGGCATTATCCCTTTCTGAACCAGATATTCCACTCCCCAGCATATGCCGCTCAACCCGTATGCGAAACTTATGTCGCGCATCCGCGCGGCTTTCTCCCTGACGTTTTCAAACAGCGCGTCAGCAACAGTCTCCAGTTCCTCAGCTCCTGCTGCGCGTGCGTATCGGGCAATAGTGATAAGCACGCCGGTCTGACCTGCAAGCAACCCCACAGCGTTAGGATTATCCATGCTGTGGAGCACCATGCGGTTCAGTAGGGTTTCGGGGCTGATTCGCGGTCTCTGCATTTCATAACGAGTTATATTCCGGAAAATTTATTTTTAAAGGTGGAAAGTGGCAATAGAACAATTCCGGAATTTTTGGTTGGTTTTCCATAAATTTCGCCCATTTCTTTACCTGTGAGACCAAACAATATATTGTCATTCCAAATGGTATATGGGAACGATTTGACTGTGGTACCATTGATTTGCAATTCAACTCCATACGCATCATCCGCCTCTAATTTTTTATTCCATACAACATTCCCTGATTCCGTATCTAAGATTGTCTTATACGTATTGCCATCGGTTTCATATAGAGTGATGAGATAGTTTCCAAATTTATCTATATACATCATATTAATGTATGGCTCAAGAGCTTTTAGGCGTTCCGCTCTTGTTTTATATCTTTTAGCTTCTACATCATACGGTATACGTTTATCTCCGTAGTTTAAAGCTATTATCGGGGTGGCGTCATAGGTGTTGGATAAGGTAAAGATTGTGTCATTGAGGAAAACGTACAGCTCTTTCCCATCATACTTTATCGGGCATTCAAGATAGAAATACGCTTCTTGTGGCTCCATAAACTCAGGGAGATTCACTGAATCTATTTTCTCAAAATTACTGTTCAGACGATATAGTTTTCTTTGTCCACCGGAAAATCCAAGTGCGTTTGTGGCAATGAATGTACTGTCAGACTCGTTGCGAATGTCTCCGTAAAGTTTGGTATGGCTGAATCGCGTCATGTTATTATGGTCATAGCATCGTATCTCAGCACTATCTGTAGTCCAATCACCTGACAATATTATCAAGTTGCTTTCTTCCGCACCGGTCACTGTCGCATCTCCAATATGCGTGTATTCATCTTCGTTTTTACCGCAATGGGATACAGATGCAACTATTTCACCCGTAGGAAGTCTAAATGCCTTCGCTACTTTAGAATTAGCCGCTACCATTATGTCATCGCATATCTCTGTGATAAGGTAACAACTGTCGGGGTAAAATTCTTCGGATCCCTGAAGTTCAATTATATCGGCAGGGTCAATTGTGAATTGTAATCTATCATTGGTAGTAGTGTTAAGACATTCGGATAGATCTAAACTGATAATCTGATTCGCATTTTGGTCCTCTAATTGCGTGTTCCGGTTATTACAAGATATTACACCGAATGTTAATCCTGCCGCTACGCTTGCTTGTACCAATAGCGTTTTGAGATTTTTTTTCATATTAAAATGGCGGATGAATTTGTTGATTTTCTACTAACTACTTATTAAGTTCGTCAAGCTGTTCCTGAATTGCATTCATCATTTCCGCAGCTTGAGATTCTCGTTCAGCTTCGTTAATCAGTCCGTTCTTTATAGCCCACTGGTACTCTTCATTCATCTTTTTCTCAATCTCCGGATTGGGATCATTGGGATTGTTGCGAAGCGTTACAACTAATGTCTGTCCGTTGTCCTTGCCATCGACACTAATCAATAGCGCGGCGGGTATGGAGTCGAATTGAGAAGGTGTCAGCTTTTCTCCGTTCACAATTACGTTTGTAAAATTTGGGAACAGATGTGATATGTAGCGTTTCTTGCAAGCCAATACAGAACTATCGTAATGCATGATTATGCCAAGTTCACTGTCCGGAGCTCCGGTTGGCTCATCTTCACAGTATGTAAACAGATCACAATTCATAATCTCTGGAGTGATTTGGCCGCCATTGATAACGAATTGGTTGAAAAGTCCGGATTCGGGAATTGTATCTCCGGCAGCTATCATGGTTCTGACACTATCCATTACCGAAGCGCTGGTTTTTTGTCTGCAATTATTAAAAAGCATACAGGTTATGATGTATAAAGCTGGTAGCATGAGGGTTCTGACGCTCAAGCGGAATGGCTTGCGTGGGGTTCTCAATCTATGCATAATCAATGTGTTACGGATTGAAATGTTGAAAGTTGGTATTAAAGCCAAAAACAGTGTGAAATCATGTCACTGTATTGAGAAGTAGGCTTGTATTTTTGTTTACGATATGTGTTAGGGGTTCTTGCTATCGTTTTTAGCGGAGAGTAGCTTTTTGTTACGGGCGAGTATTATCTTCCCGATGTCGTCGGTGTAGCCTTCCTGGATATTTTTAATCTGGGTATCGGTAAGCGGTGTGCCCTCATCAATCTGATTTACATATGACATGCCTGAGAGAAGGTCAAGAAGGAGCTTGGGGCGCTCTTTCATTGCTGGGGCAAGTTTTTTGTCGGCATACTCCTGCCACTGCGCGACAGGGGTTTCTCCTATGCTTTCGAATCCTCCGTCGGGATATTTCAGGATGCTGTTGAGAAGCCATGCCTGCGGAAAATTCATTTCATTTTTCAAAAAGACATCGGGGTTGTAATTGATGCTGTCAAGAAAATAATATGCCTCCATCGGGGGTGCCGGTATGGATTTGTCGAGCAGCTTGTCAGCATTGCTTACATAGGGAAGTATGCTTGCCGCTGCGAAACGTTTTTTGAGTGTGTTTATTACCCAATCTTCCGCAAAATTCGGGAGTGTAATGGTGTCAATAGATTGTTTAAGAAATTCCGGCCATCGGGTATTTACCAGGTTATCTGTTACTGCCTCCCACGATTTGTCGTACAATGATCTGTCACGGGGATAGAACACAGAAGGGTCAACCATCTCGCTGTTGTAACCGACCGCACCGATATTCATCCATTCGAGCATCGTTCCTTCTGGATATTTGCATACGTCGATTTCACCTGTTGGTCTGACAGCTATTATAAATGCAGTGGGTGAATCTTGCCTGATGATACATTCAGTTCCACCTATGAATTCTGAATTCATATATACACTTAATCCAACGACTTCCTCTTTGCATTCCAAAGTGATGTCCTGTTGATATGTGACAAGCTCGTTTCTTAACTTCGATAGGGGAATTAATGTGCCATCTCTATCTGAATCAAAAAGCGATCGTGTGTTGCAATATATATCGATCGAGTCTATATAGCTGCCAAAGTTATCATCAGGGTCTTTGAACCAATTAATGAAACCTATAGCAACCCCAACTTTCGCTTTGCCAAGCTGAATCGCATTGCCATTTTGGTCAGTAACGTCCGGCGATGCTGTAATGCAAGCATGTGATAGAATCAGTATGCTTAAGAGCATAAAGATATATCTCTTCTTCATGAAAAATTTCTATAAAATGTAGGGTAATGATTAATAGTTTCCGGAGTTACTTCCGGAATCGCCGGAACTTCCGATATCTGTATAGCAAGCTAAAAGTTTCTTATACCAAGAGAAACTGTCAATTCTACAGAATCCACTCTCGTTACGCATGTCTCCAACAAACCAACAACGTTCCCCAGGGCTTCTGTTTAAACAAGCAGCCTGGCGCGCTGATAGTGCACCCGTTGCGGAACTCCATCCTGAGTAGGCAGGTTCGGCACATAATAGGTAATGAGTAGTATAGTCGTAACCGCAGACACCACGGAACGTGGAACCTTTGTCCATCCATGAACACGAATCTCCTGCATCTTTGCCATTGCAACCGCTCCTTTGCGGTTCAAGGTCACTATTCCAAAAATTGTCCCACCAATTAGCCCCTCCAACATCTGAGCTGGAGCAAGCTAAAACTTGCTGTCCATTCTGATCGTGAATATATTGGCATTTCCCACTAAAAATATAAGCTCCGAGTTCACCAATATGGCATTTAGCGCCAACTCTTAGTCCAATACAAGCTCTCTTACTCAATTCCATCAAATGAGTTCCGGAATCAACCCATTGATATCCAGAATCAAAGAATTTGCTTTTGACGTTGTCAAGATCACTTGTCGCACCTGCAACCATGTTTAACATTTCTTCACGTGACATCTCTTCGCATGAGGAGAGGTCTAAAGGTTTAGGTTTCTTCATAAGTTGATATTTTATTAATTGTTGATTGTGGGTATTTGATTCAAATTTAGAGGGTGCTGAACCGATCAGAAATTGTAGTGTAGACAAATGGTACGGGAGCATTTTATCTGCTGCAAATGTAGATATTTAAAACTTAATTCCAAATTAAATTTGAGTAATTAACATGATTTAATAGTTGAAATTTGCATGTAAATAGTTTTTGTCTGAAATTGCACTCCGTAAAATCAATGAAAGACAAAATTTCATAAGAATTAAGATTGGAGTACTTGTATGGATAATTTGATGGTTATAAAAAGTTACTTGCAGCTGCTCAGAGTGCCATTTACTATCCCGTATCTTAAAAAACGGATGGAGGTGATTCCGTTTGCGGATTCCATGCTCGGACTTGCAGCTATGCTTAGCGAGTACAATATATCCAATCGGTGCGTGAGGGTGTCGGATGAGGATTTGGTGCGCCTCGATAGTCCGTTTATTACCATAAGAAACGGAGATTTTTTAGTGGTTCGACCTGCGGAAAACGGGGAAGTGACGGTAATGGATAGTGGCGGCAAGTCTGAAGTGATTTCCTGCGCGGATTTTATAGAAGGATGGAGCCGAGTGGTTCTTGTCGGCACGCCATCGGAAAAGTCTCACGAACCGGAGTTGCAGCAACATCAACATGATGAAAGAATTTCCAAAATATTAAAGTTTGTTGCTGTTGTGGCGTGCGCCGTGATTGCAGTGGCAGCCGTCGTATATATTCCCGGTGGAGGATGGCTCAGGTATGTGATCGGATTATTGAGTGTTGCCGGTGTCTATATATCGTATATGCTCTTACAGAAAGATCTGGATATACCCAACCGTGTGGCAGACCGTATTTGCGGAATAATAAAGGAGAACAGTTGCAATGATGTGACGCAATCAAAGGGCGCGGAACTGTTCGGTGCCCTGCATCTCAGCGAAATAGGAGCGGCATATTTCAGTGTGAATCTTCTTGTGATGTTATTTATGCCGCACGTGTGGAATGCGGTTTTCGCTATTTCGCTCTGTGCGCTGCCTTTTACACTCTGGAGTGTATGGTATCAGAAATTCAGAGTGCATGCATGGTGCGCGTTGTGTCTGTGTACGGTTGCGTTGCTTTGGATTGAAGGTTGCGCAGTGGCTGTGGGATGGAACGAATGGCACATCCCATTTATGGAATTTATTGTGAAAGGTGCGGTTATGGTAGCTTCATGCGCAGCTGTGGCGGTAGGTGTTCATTATCTTATGCGGACAATAGGTCGGTCAATGTCGCTCAGATATTGTGAACGGGCTTACAACAATCTTAAAACTCAACCTGCCGTCCTACGCACGTATGAAATGGGTTCGCCACTGATAGAAACCAGCCCGGAAGTATGCAGTACATTGATATTCGGGAACCCCGATGCACGGAGAACTTTCACGATTTTGAGTAATCCTTATTGCTGGCCGTGTGCGATGATGCACCGGCATATAAAGGATTGGCCTGGTGAAGATAAGAAAATACAATGCGTGTTTATTTCAGTATCTCCTGAGCGAGAGGTTATTAATAGCTATTTTATTGCAGCCTATCATCAACTCGGACAGGATAAAGCCTGGGAGATAATATCCGGATGGTTTGAAGGCGGAAAAGAAAAGGGAGAGCTATACTTTAAAGATTTTGGACTTGATGTCACAACAGAGGAGGTGCAGAGGGAAATTGAACGTCATAGGAAATGGTGTGAGGAAAATCGGTTCGCCGGTACCCCTGTAGTTCTATTGAACGGTCACGAAATACGCCCTCCTTATTCGATTGATGATTACGTATATATGAACTTCTAAAATACAATTAGAATTATGAGCAGGAACTGTCTGATAGTGGCGGCGGGTGAAGGGAGCCGTCACCGTGAATGGATTCAGGGGGATTGTGATTTCGATCTTCACCTGCTCGTATATGACGGGTCGGCGGAAAAATGGAGAGGCGACACGGAGCATATCTGCAAGCTCCACGGGTACAAGCTTAAGATGACTTATGCCTATCTTACCCGAAATCCGGAAATTTTAGAGCAATATGATTATTTCCTGCTCGCCGACGACGATATTTCGATGACGAGCGCGGACGTAAACGCCATATTCGATGCGATGAGCCGCTACGGGCTTCAGATCGGTCAGCCATCGCTTGTCAATTCATATTATTCGTGGTATCACACGCTGCACGACGAATTCTGCCGTCTGCGTTATACTAATTTCGTGGAGGTGATGATTCCGTGCTTTTCGCGCGAGGCGCTACGTAAGGTTCTGTTCACTTTCAACGAGAACGATTGCGGATGGGGCACGGAATCGCACTGGCCTCTGCTGATTGACACCAACCGCCACGATATAGCGATAATAGATGAGGTGAAGGTGGTGCACACGCGTCCTGTGCAGTCCGGTTCTCCGCAGAATTTCAGGGATCTGGATGCATACCTCAAAAAATACGACCTGAAGGCGGAGGCTCATCTGTATGATTATATCGCAGATCCGCAGGCGAAGAGGTCGATTTTCAATCACAAGGTGTATTTCGAGCTTAAATGGGGGCTTGTGAACTGGATGTCGCGCAAGGCTACTCCATATGCCGGCGCGCCAGGACTTGACGGACGTTTCGGCTACGTGCTGTTCGCCTCGACGCTCTGGAGGATTACCGAAGCAAGGAAATATGCTGACCTCGCGATAGATTTTATGGAGCATGACCGCCATCTCGGTACTATAAAGGATGACCTGACGATAGCTCACGGTATAACGGGTTGCTGCTACGCGATAGAGCTGATGACAGGGCAGGGAGCGGTGGAGGCTGATGATGCGGATCGTATTCTTGATGAAGCCGACCGACACATAGCGGAGCGCTTCTCTACGCATCGGGATGTACTGACAACTGAAGAGCTCGTGAGTGTCGGGCTCTATTTCCTTAAAAAGTATGACCGCACGCATAGCGGTCGCCATCTGGATTTAAGCCGCGAGGCTGCCGGGGCATTGCGTGGAAGAGATATGATGCCGGGGCGGGGGGAGACGCTTCTGGTGGCGTGTGGCGCCGCAGAGCTCCTTGAACGTCACGCTATGTCGGATCCCCGGCTGGTGGAGGCTATACGCACGGTTGTGGAGGATGAGGCGGTGGGGAATATCGAACGCCTGACGGCGATGTGGCGTCTGTATCATGTTACAAGCGATGAAGCGCTCTTCGAGAGGGCTATGGAGTTCGCGAACAACACTATGTTTGATGTCGCGAATGTGGCGGATGCCCTACGCCTCGCATTGCTCATGACAATAAGAACAGGCAGGAAATGAAACCGGAATATGACTACCTTATAGTGGGGAGCGGGCTCTATGGGGCTACGTTCGCCTGGCGCGCCGCCAGGGAGGGGAAGAGATGTCTGGTGGTAGAACGCCGGCGCCATACCGGCGGTAACCTGCGGTGCGAGTATGTGGAGGATATAGTGGTTCACCGCTATGGGGCGCATATCTTTCATACCTCAGACCGTGAGGTGTGGGAGGCGGTCAACAGCATCGTCCCGTTCCGCAACTTCATCAACTCACCGCTCGCCCGCTATGGTGACGAACTGTATAACCTCCCGTTCAATATGAACACATTCTGCCGGATGTGGGGGTGCACGTCGCCCGCCGAGGCTCAGGCGATTCTCACACGTCAGAGGGAAGCAGAGATTGCACGACAGATGGCTGCCGGACATAGCGAACCCGCCAACCTCGAGGAGCAGGCGCTTCGGCTCGTGGGACGCGACATTTATGAAAAACTGATAAAGGGGTACACCGAAAAGCAGTGGGGGAGACCATGCGCAGCGCTACCGGCTTTTATAATCCGCCGTCTGCCTGTGCGCCTGACTTTCGACAACAATTATTTCAACGACACGTATCAGGGGATACCGGAGGGTGGTTACAACCGCCTGATCGACCGGATGCTTGAGGGGGCGGAAGTCTGGACGGGATGCGACTACGCCTACCATCGTGAGGAATTGCGCCCGAAAGCCACTACGGTTGTCTATACCGGGGCGATAGATGAGTATTTCGGGTATTGCCACGGACGTCTGGACTATCGTTCGGTAAGGTTTGAGAGTGAGATACTTCAGGTTGCCAACTGGCAGGGGAATGCCGTTGTGAACTATACGGCAGCCGACGTACCGTTCACACGTATCATAGAGCACAAGCATTTCGCCATGCGTGGCGATGAGGTTTACCGCACACCGCTTACGGTGATAAGCCGTGAATACCCGCAGGAGTGGGAGGAGGGAGCCGAGCGCTGTTATCCGGTGAACGATGACCGTAATACTTCCATATACAATCGTTATGCAGCTATGGCTGAGAAAGAATCAGGAGTTATATTCGGTGGCAGACTGGCAGAATACCGTTATTACGACATGGACGATGTAGTGGCGAACGCGATGAGGTATCCCTGTCACGCGGTGAGATAGCTTCAGCCGATGTGCTCTTACGGAAGAAAAGAAAAAAGATGGTGTGTCAGTTGACACACCATCTTTTATGTTAATGGATCGGGGGATGGATCAGCGGGCGAGTTTCTTGACTGCCTTTCCGCCACGGCTCTCGATGTAGAGACCTTCGGCGGGACGGGCGATGCGCATGCCCTGCATGTTGTAGTATTCAACGGCTCCTTCAGCTTTGTCGAGCTCGATAACGGCTGCTGAGGTGGGGGTATCGAGCTGCATGAGTTTCAGGAAGGTTCCGTTCTCGCCGAGACGCATGCGGTTGTTGCCATCTTCTTCGGTGACGATTTCTGCATTGTTGAGGTCAGCGGTGTCGAACCAGCGTGCAGATCCGGGCTCGAAGTCGTCGGAAAGAACTACCTCCGATGTGCCGTCGGCGTTGAATCTGGTGACTTTGACGTTGTCGACGTATGCCTGGTCGTCCTGTTCGGATGTAGAGTCAAGGCGGAAGCCGACTTTGCCGAAAGCGAGTTTCTCAGATTCGAACATACCGGCGTTGACGAGCTGGTCGTCGATGAATGTCTTGATCTGCGAACCGCGTACTTCGATGGTGACATGGTGCACGGTGTTGAGCATATCGTCGACAGAGAAATAATGGTTGAAGTGGTCGTCGTTGAAACGAACGTTGTTGTTGTCCCAGACATGACGGCGGATCAGGGGGATGTTATCTCCCTTGCGGTCGAAGCAGTTGATTGCCCATACGTAGTAGTCGTTGTCGTTGAGCTCGGAGAACACGAGACCGAGGTCGTCGTTGACGAGTTCCATATCAAGTTCGTATGTGTACCATACGTCGTTGATTATGGTAGTGTCCCAGGCAAATACCGTTCCGTTGATGACACCAGTCTCAAAAAGGCGTCCGTCAACGATTGTGCCGGAGCTGAAGGGGTTGGTTTCATCGAAGTCGGCTGAGAAGAGAACTTCTCCGTCGAGGTTCGATTTCATTACGATGTTGTCGAAGTATGCGTTTTCGGTTAGGTTGCCGGCAAATGAGTGGCGCAGACCGATTGTTCCTGCGGCGAAGTCACCAAGACGGCTATCAATCAGTGTGTCGTCGATGTATGTGTCGCACTTCTGGTTGTTCTCTACAACAATGTGCATATGGTGGGTTGTTCCGGGGCGCACATTGAGTTCGTCGGGTATGTCGATTTCACCAAGGAGAGCGGGGTTGCCGTTCGACCAGCTGTGGGGGCGCAGGCGGGTGGTTTCGAGTTCGGCGTTGATCTGCCAGAGGTAGAAGTTGCCACTGTTTCTTACGCCGAAGCAGAAGCCTGCGGAAACCTGATCGATCTCGAAGTCAAAGTCGATGGTGTAGCCGTTGTCAACAACCTCTTCCTCCGGCATGCGGGGTTCGTCAGCGTTTATCCAGAATAATTTCGCTCCGTCACCGTAGATATGGAGACGGTTGCTGCCTTCATATTCTTCAACGATGGCTGTTGTGAACCATCGGGGCGATTCGGGCTCGAAGTCGTCGGAAAGAACGATGGTTTCGTTGCCTTCGGCATCGTAGGTCTTGTAAACCACGTTGTCGACGTAGCAGTCTTCATCCTGCACAGCGCTGTTGTCGATGCGGAAACCTACTTTTTTGGGAACCAGGTTCGCGTCGTAGCTGAAGTAACGGTCTACCAATACTCCGTCGAGCCATGTCTCGATCCAATAATTATTTACTTCGATTTTGACGGGGATATCGTATCCGAAAATATCTTCGGGCAGGAAGTAGCCGCGTATGTCCTGGTCGTTCCACCATGCCCATCCGCCGTTGCTCATTTTATGGTGGCGGATGCGACCTTGGGGATTATCGAAGAAGTTGATTGCCCACAGATACATGTTGGCGTCATCGTCTGCAGAGAATACTACTCCAAGGTTGTCTTTCTGGAGATTCATATCGAACTCCAGCGAGAAATGAACGTTCTCTTCGGTTGCTTTATCGAAGGCGAACCATGCACGGGTTTCGCCATCTCCATCGTGGCTGCAATACCACTTGCCATCCTCGAGCCATCCCTGGCTGAAGCGCTTGTTTAAAACTGGCGATCCGTAATCGGTCTCGAAATCCTCGGCATAAAGCTGTTCGCCGGTCTCAAGGTCGGTGATGACGATATTGTCGTATGCCGATTTGTCGCGATACTGGCGGAAGCCGAACATCTTGCCGGTGTAGTCGCCATTATGGTTTTCTTCGATCAGATTGCCGTCGATCCAGGTTGTCGCTTTGGTATAGTTGTCGCTTACCTGTATCTTGAGATGGTGGAACTCGCCGTCGTTCACGTTGTTGGGAATGTCGTAGCTGGGGATAGGGAATACCCAGAAATCGTTGTCGGTGTGATCGTGGGGATTGAGTTTGTCGGGGTTGATTTGCCACATGTAGAAGAATTTGCCATCATCTTTACCACCGAACATCACAGAGGCGGTTTTGCCGTCGGTAAGCTGAAAATCCATGTCGATGGTATAACCCTGATCGGCATAGCATGCAATAGGCGCTGACAATGCTGCCACACAAGCGGCAGGGAATCAGCATTTTTGTTACATTCATACTTGAGTTGTATTTTGGAATTGGTATTAAAATTTAGCGGTAAGATTCGCGAACCGGTATATTGATTGCCGGTTTGTGTGATACCTGATTTTGGTTGTAACGATGCGGTAAGAAGTCAGTTCTCCCGCTATCGGTCTACAAAATTAAACATTGTTATTGATATATTTGAAAAAAAGTGTTCAAAAAATATTCTATTCCGGTCAGACAGGGGCATAATGGCTGTTGATTGTCGCTAAAACGAATACAATCGGGCTGTATTACCCGCCATAGGGACATATAAGGAACAGGTGGGGGGAATCATCGGGTGATTAGAAATCGGAGCCGGTGAACTGGGCTCCCCCCGAAACAGCTCCCTGTTTTTCTTTCATCCGGGAGTTGAAGTTGAAAGTGAGCGACAGGGCTATGTTGGGGAACTGCGGTCTGACATCGGTGTAGGATTCGAGCCCATCGGTTATGCGCGAGCTGTAGTAGCGGGCTGTATGTAACACGTTGTGAACCACGAGCGATCCCCAGAGGGTGTTCTTCACCAGCTGCTGGCGAACGGCGAGATCGAAATAGCAGTAAGCCCGTTCGCGTCCCTGGCTCAGCACCGTAGGTCCGATGAAGTTTGCATCGAACTGGAGTTTAGTCGATGGACCGATTGTGAAATTATTGATCATCGATGCCGAATAGCTTATGTTTGATGCAGAGGTGCACCCCTCATATTTCCCCCGGAAACGATAGCTGAACAGACTGCCGTTGATATTGGCTGTCCACCATGAAGCGAATCTCAAACGTGAGGAGATCTCCATTCCGACAGTGCGGTCGTCGCCGGCATTGACAAGTGAGTCGAGCGTTACCCCAGGTTCATAGGGGACGCGCACGCGCTGCGCCACATCCTTGCGGCTTCGCCAGAAGATAGTTGTATTCAATGAATTGTCGTTGCCGAAATTGTGGTTGTAGCCGATTTCGGCTGAATTGACGTAAGCAGGGCGAATGTCGGGGTTGCCTATCAGTTTCGTGTAATAGTCCTCATAGGTTATGTAAGGTTCGAGTTGCCATATGCCCGGGCGTACGGTGCGGTAGGAGTAGCCCCCTGTCAGATTACCCTTGTCACCGATGTGGTACAGGATATGAGCCGACGGAAACAGATTCCATCGCTTGATGTAGCGGTCGGCGCCAGCCACATCGATGGTGAGCTCGTCGATCGTATGGTCGCCCCGCAATCCCGCATCGATTTCGAGCTGACCTGCCCGATGATTAACCATAGCGTAGAGCGAATGGATCTGACGGCGATAGAAGAAGGGCGCGTAGAGGTCGGTCTGCCATACGAAATCAGTCAAGGCTCGGTCCCAGTATTTTATGGAGTAGTCGCCATGCTCGCTGTAGGACACATATTGATACCCGGCTTCAAAATGGCTGTCGCTGCTGTAGTTGAGCAGGTAGGAGACCGTCCCGTCAAAGTCCCAGTGGTGCTCGTCCTCATATCCGCGGGTTCCTTCGTATCTTATCCCAGCGGCATCGAAGAGGTTGCTTTCTGTGTATTCGAGGCAGTCCCAGTCGTAGCGCAGACGTCCGTTGACATCTACGCGGTCGCCACGGTCGTTGAGGGTCCAGGCATAGGTTGTTGAAATCTGTGCGAGATGCTTGGTGTTTCTTATTACGTCGTGAGCATCGTAGATATTGTCGTTGATAAGGTTGCCTTCATGTTCGCGGTGCTCGTCGTACGACATGTTGCCGCCACGTTCTGTCCGGGTCAGTCCATATTGGGCTTCCAGATTCAGGTGGTGGTGACTGTGGTCCATCTCCCATCCGGCAATGGCTATATAGTTGGCGGGGGCCGTGTAGCGGATTCCGTCGGCCTTCGATGTTGTCAGGAAGCCATCTACGAGGGTGGTTTTCGTCTGTTTGAAATCACTTTTGTTTTTCAGCCGGTTTGCTATCGCTCCTACATACCAGCGGTTGGTACCGGTAACATATGCCAGATTTAGATCGAAATCATAGGCTCCCATAGTGCTGCCGCTTGCGGAAGCCGATGCGGAGAGACCCCGCTGTGTCTGGCGCAGTGTGGTGATATTTATAATGCCAACATCTCCGTCGGTGTGGTAGCGGGCAGAGGGAGTTGTGATGATCTCCACATTCTCAATTGTGGCCGCAGGGATCTGTTCGAGCGCCTCAGTGCCATCGAGCATACTTTTTTTACCATCGACATATACAAGAAATCCGGTGCTTCCCCGAAACGAAATCTCACCGTCGGAATCGACCCTGACCGACGGAATCGACTTGAGCACATCTGCAGCAGTGCCTGTAGCGGCTGTGAGTACCGACTGTGCGTTGATTTTCTGTCTGTCAAGTTTATAGACCACTTTGCCACGTTCGGCAGTAACCACCACCTCGTCAAGCCCTATATCTTTCATCTGAAGTTCCAATACACCAAAATCTATGGTGTCATTGATGCCGCAAACAATATCGCTGCGTGACAGTGTGCCGTAACCTACCAATGTCGCTCTGAGAGTATAGTGACCGCCGGATTGAACATTGATTGAAAAATCTCCTGTATCGCCTACTGTCGTCATCGCTGCTGCCACGCTGTCGTTGTCAAACAATATCGCCAGAGCCCCGGCGGCTGGTTCATTAGTCGTTGCTTCAACCACCTTGCCTCTGACAACGGCGGCATCGGCAATGCCCGGCATGACAATCAAAAGAATCAGAGTGAACACAAAAAGTATATGGCGCATAATTGAGTAGCTGCTTTGGTGGATGCTTGAAACCGGGGTGATTCATCATCCGAAAAGTCATGTAACAGTTCAACCGACAAATTTACGAAAATATATGCAAAGTAAGCCATTCTTTGACAGCACCATCGCCCTCAGCATACAAAGACGGCTGTGTCGGACATTATTTTCGACACAGCCGCCTGGATCAACTTATGATTGTGGAGGAGAGGAGAATGAGCTATATTCGATTGTGGTCAGTCTTTTTTGCGGTCAAGCTGATGTTCGAGAGCCTCGAAGCAGAGATCGATAGCTTCCTCGAAGGTATCGGCAACCTTGTTTGCCACATGCTCACCCTGAGGAAGGGTTACGCGGATCACGGCTTCCTTGTTGCGCACGGTCTCCGGTTTCACTACGGTGAGCTTTATGTCGACGGTGCTGATGGTGGTGTTATGTCGGGCGAGGCGTTCGGCTTTCTTGTTGGCGAATGCTACGAGTTTGTCGGTGGCGTCGAAGTTGATAGCCTGAATTCTTACATCCATGATTTTATCCTCCTTGTTTTTTTGTGCGCGTGGATGCGCGAGTTGATAATTCTGTTTAAGTTCGCGATAGGTTATATGTGTATATACCTGTGTTGTCTCCAATGAACTGTGACCTAAAAGCTGCTGAACTCCGGGCAGGTCGGCACCGTTGTTGAGCATATCGGTGGCGAAGGAGTGGCGGAGCACGTGGGGGGAGAGGCGCGAGGCGAGTGTATGGCCTGTGAGTGCCTGCTTCACAACTCTTACCACAGTGTGGGGCTTAAGCGGGGTGCCGTCGGGCATCACGAAGAGGGTTTGGGTCGACGGGGTGCCGACGGTTCTGGCGCGCGCCCGGCGGTATGCTTCGATTACCGTAGCCAGTTCGTTGCCGAAAGGTATCAGTCTTTCTTTATTACGCTTACCGAGCACTTTTAGTTCGCCGCGGCGGGTATCGACATCTAAATCTTTAAGTCCGATCAGTTCGGCTCGTCGTATTCCTGTGGAGTATAGCATGAGCACAATCAGATGGTTGCGCAGGGGTATGAAGGCCTGCGGAAGATTATGCTCATCGGCGGGTTCCGCGCCAAGGATCTCTTCCATTTCCTGAGGGCGCACGAATACGGGAAGTTTTTTCGGAGTTTTGGGAAGGGTGATATCGGTGGCGGGGTTTTCGCTAAGCCCGTGGTGACGCATCATGTAGCTGAACAGGGAGCTCAGCGCGCTCACCTTGCGCCGGATGGAGCGGGGAGAGACTTTGCTGTCGGCGAGCGAAAGCACCCAGCTGCGGATATCGGATGTGGTGATACTCGCGGGGTCGAGCCGCTCTGGTTTACCTCCGGTAATGAAGTCGGCAAACTGGTGAAGATCGGTGCCGTAAGACAGAACGGTGTGAGCCGAACGGTTCAGCTCACACCGCATGTATGTCAAAAATGCGTTTATCATATGTTCTTTTTACGCCTGGTCCGATATATGCTCACGAAGTTAACATAAAATTTTTGGATTTGCAAATATTCTGCGGGTTGTTGTTCGGATGCTTGATCTGTGTGAGTTTTATAATAAAGCGATAATTTTGTATTTTTGTAGTGTAGAATGATTTAATCCATGAAAAAACATTTTTTGACGATGGCAATGACAATCAACCGTTTTGTTTTTCGGTGTGTGGCGGCGGCCGCTACGCTGGTTCCTGCAACCGCGCCCGCGCAGAATGTAGAAAGCAATCTCCAGACTGAGTTTGCGAAAAAAGCGATTGACAGTGGCAAGCAACGGGAATATATCCCTACAAAAGAGAATCTTGAGGCGCGCAAGGAATTTGAGAAAAAACGTTTCGGAATTTTCATTCACTGGGGTTTCTACAGTATGCCCGGTCAGGGGGAATGGGTGCTGACACGCAGCAATGTGCCTTTCGACGAGTATGTGGAGCTCGCGTCGGGTTTCTACCCGTCGAAGTTCGATGCACGGGAGTGGATCGATCTTTTTAAGGAAGCCGGTGCCAGGTATATGGTGTTCACCACGCGCCATCACGATGGTTTCTCGATGTTCGACAGCAAATATACCGACTACGATATTGTCGATGCAACCCCTTTCAAGCGCGATGTGCTCAAGGAGCTTGCAGATGAATGTGGCAGACAGGATTTCGGACTTAATCTCTACTACTCGCATGTCGACTGGTATCGCGACGACTATCCCACAGGATGGAGCGCAGGGGAATATCCCAACCTCAAGAAGCACGACGATGTGCCATATGAGCCTTACTTCAATTTCATGAACAACCAGCTGACCGAGCTTCTTACAAACTACGGCAAGATCGGCGCGATCTGGTTTGACGGCGTGTTCGACCATCGCCGCGACAGTATGGACTGGCATTTCCCCGAGCAGTTTGACCTCGTCCACAGGTTGCAGCCTCAGTGTCTGATCGCCAACAATCATCATCGTCAGATTCAGTATGGCGAGGATTTCCAGATATTTGAGCGTGACCTTCCGGGAGAGAACAGATCGGGATTCGGCACAGCCGGGGGTGTGAGCGATCTCCCGCTCGAAACCTGTCAGCAGATCGTGAACGGCTCGTGGGGCTATCATGTGAACAAGATGGACTGCAAGTCGCCTGCCGAACTCATCGCCACCCTCGTTGCCACGGCAGGCAAAGGCGCCAATCTGCTGCTCAACATCGGTCCGCGCCCCAACGGATCTATTCCCGGTCCGGCTGCCGAGGCTCTGCGGGGAGTGGGCAGGTGGCTCGAAAAATATGGGGATACAATCTATGAGACTGACAAAGGGGATGTGTCGGGGAGCTGGGGCTCATCGACCCGCAAGGGGGACCGTCTGTTCGTGCATATTACTTCACGTCCCGGCAACGAACTTTATCTGCCTCTCGACTGTAAGGTGAAATCGGCAAAGATGTTCATCGATGGCACACCGGTGAAGTTCGACCAGTGGAAGCACGGGGTGCAACTGCAGTTGCCCGACGCCACCGAAGGTGAACCGGTGATGGTGATCGAGCTTCTTACCGCCGCGAAGTAAAGGGGCGGTAGGAAGCTCGGGTGCGATAAAGCTCGGGCTGCGTGTTTTACCCGCAGTCGTTAATCCTTCTATTCCTGGCTCTGATGTATTTTACCCTGATTGTCAACTTTAAAGGTGTTGACGGTAGTGGTGACGGTCTGGTTTGACTTGTCGGTCAGGTCACCGTCGATGACTGTCTGCTCTATAACGAGAGTAAATGGGTTCAGCTCACCTTTGATAAAGCGGTGCTCGTAGTAATCGCCCGCGCGGTAAAGGGTCGTGCAGTCGATCTGACGGCCGTCGGGGGTGAATGTCAGTATCATATTATCGGCATACTGGCAGCGCTCTTTCAGCGGATTGTCGCAGTCGAGAGTAATGAGCAGAATCAGAAATCCCTCGCAGTTAATCCGGTAGCCTGAGCGCCACCACATTCCTCTGGATCCGCAGTTGCAGTCGTCGACAGCTCCCGGGGCAAAGGTCCTCACGAGCTCCCCGTCAATCTGATTGTTGTTCACACCGTTATCGGGAAGATCAAGTATTTCAGCGGTGACATCCTTTTTGTTCCATACCGGAAAAAGTTTCAGCAGATCGTTGAAAGTGGCGTCGGAAGATGCAGCATTCGCGCGGGCTTCTGTCGCAATGCGTGGCTCACCTATGACTTCACATATGATTTCCCCTTTTGCGGAGATTGAATAGCGCTTCGTCACCACGTCGTATACAAGATCGCCGGGAGCGTCGAGCATGTTCATATCCTGCAGGCTTGACTGCTCCACGGTAAGTTCAAACGGATCGGCGCTGAAATGCTCTATTTCCGCATGAAATGCTGTGCCGTCGGTTGCAACCGTCTGCCAGTCGACCAATTGCCCCTCCGGAGAATATACTGCTATGATCTCGTCAAAATCCTGAGGTTCCATGTAAAATTTGGAATCGCGATCGCGGCTCAGAAAGGCGACATAATAATCTCCTTGCCTCTCCAATCCGCATCCATATATGCGGTAACCGTGTATATCTTCCGAAGCAGGCTTAAGCATCGGCTCGACAAAGGTGCTGTCGGTTATCCAGAAAGAATCGTGTGGGTGGTGATAATCTGCCCGGTATATCTGCTCCCAACTGAGATCTCCGGTCACGGCTGGGAAACTCTTCAGATACTCCTCGAACCCCGGAACCGGTTTTGACTTAGTCCCGCAGGAGCTACAGAGAAGAATCAGTAACGAAAGGATGATTGTCGTTCGATGGTATGATTTCCGGTTCATAAGGAAATAGTTTTTATAAAAAAAGATTATGGAAAAATTTTGCGCAAGATAGTGGCTTCTGTGTGTAAAAGCAAATTTAAGGCAGTATTTTATGTAAATTTAAAAAAACTACACAAATTAACATAAAGGGACGCATGCTTTTTATAGCGCCCTTTGCATGGCACTGTTTTCAGTTGCTTTTATGGATTCCGTAGGGGGTGAAGGTCATGCGTTGGCGCTTGTTTCCCTCGAGGATACCGACATTGTCGCTACGTGTCGGGAGGGAGAATGTCGCGGTGGGATGGTTGCGATGGATGGTGATGGCCTGATGCGAAACTTTCTGTATTTTCGCTCCATTAAAGCGCATGCGCCAGGCGAGATCAATGTCCTCACCCAGACCGGGTCCGAGATACCGTTCGTCGAAGCCGTTGACAGCAAGCAGTTCCCGGCGGTAAACTCCGAAATTACATCCCAGAAGGTTGCCGGTCTGTTTTTGCAGGATACCTTTGCCGTTGATTATGGGGAGACGGATTACCCTCGAAGGGTGGCAGTGGGGAGGAAATGATGTGAAGTTTCTGATAAATCGGTTTCTGAGGTTTGTAAACCAGTCGGGAGGTAGAGTGGCAAGAGCCTCCATGTCGGAGTTCCATTCTGGCTTGAGGGTGGCGCGTCTGCCGGCAATTATGGTTCCGGGTGTTGCGAGTGCAAGGTGGTCGGCAGCCCATCGGGGAGCGGGTATGCAGTCGGCGTCGAGGAAGCAGATGTAATCGCCTGTGGCGGTAGATACGGCTTTATTTAAGGCTAAATTTTTTCTCCATCCATCATCTTCCTGCCATACATGAACGATATTCATCTCCGGGTGTGCCGCGATATAATCTTTAATCAGTCTCACGGTGTCGCAGCCGGAACCATCGTCGGCTATTACAATCTGGAATCCCTTAACGGTCTGGTTGCGCAGACCTTCCAGCACGAGGCGCAACCATTCGAAATGGTTGTAAGCGGCTACGATCACGGTGAGCTGCGATGGGACAAGGGATCTGTCGACAGAAGTTTGCATTTAGATCAGATGGTAAAGAATGGATTGCTGACGGTAGGAAGACGGATGTAAACAACAGACGCGGCATCAGATAATGTGTCGCGTCTGTCGGTTATGTTTCGTTTTTGTTTACAAAGGCTGAGCCAAGAGGGTATCGCCATATGGTAGTCTGGCGCTCTCTTGAAAGCGATCGCTTCTTCGGAGGTGAGATTATTCCTCTACGAGGCGGAGCTTCTGAACGTAAACAGCCTTCATCATCTTCTTGCGGTTGGTGACTGAGGGCTTTTCGAATGCCTGACGGCTGCGGAGTTCTTTTACGATACCGGTTTTTTCGAATTTACGTTTGAATTTCTTGAGCGCTTTTTCGATGTTGTCGCCTTCTTTAACTTGTACGATGATCATTTTTGTGGGTTGTTATTTTTTATTTTTTTATTAAATTCTTTGTCTGTCAGGATGGTTGCAGTCCCCGTAGTCAATGGGTCAGGGCATAATCCACCTATTTAGCGCGGCAAAATTACAGATATTTTTCGGAGTGCGCAAATTTTTTAACGCTATTTTCATGCGGTTTAGCGTCGGTTTTCACTGAAAACGATAAATTTGTAGCGTGAAAAAACACTGCTTGCTGTCAAATGTGGCGGTAGTGATGTAAGATAGATTATGTGTGGAATGTCAAAACATAAGTTTAAGGGGTTGCGGGTAGGGCTGATTGTTTTCCTGTTTATTATATTTGTAGGGGGGACAATCGGTTTTCATGAGAATACGATTGTGGAGTGGTGGATGCCGCTGTCTGTATGCGGTGTGCTGTCGGTTGTGTCGGGGTGTGTTCTCTGGCGTGTATGGTGTCAGCTGACAGGTTCCGGGAGGTTTCTGCTTAATTTCTTATGTCAGACGGCGTTTGCCTGGGCATTACTGCTGTTCGGTTTCTATCTCACCAACTACTGTTTTGCGCGTGAGGCATCGAAGCATGTGGAGGAAGTGACCGTAGAGCGGGTATATTCGAAGACACGTTACCACTCGCGCCGCGTAGGGCGGGGACGCTATGTGCGCGGAGAACCCTACAAGGTCTACTATATGGAGGTAACTCTTGCTGACGGGCGTTTGAAAGAGCTGTCGGTGAACAGCGATGAAAGCCGGCGCCTTCACAAAGGAACCGTTCTGTCTCTGACCTTGGAACGTGGTTTATGGGGCGTTCCGGTGATAAAGCGAGAGGGTTCCCACATTGATGTGACGCCATCCTCGTACCGTCGCCACACCTGAGGATCTCCCTGATCTTCCGGAGAGAGTTTTTGCGGCGATGTAGGGGATGTGCATTTTTAGAGTTCCGCTTCTCTATGGCACTGTTTGATGCGGCGTCTCTTTATAAATATGTGGTGAGGATTGAAAAACCGCTGTTTTTTGCTATCTTTGCAGGAACAGACGAATTTTGGCTAAGATACCTTGATTTACCGCAATGACACAGGAGCAGAACAATAACCCGCAGGATACCGAAAAACAGAAATCCGGACAACCGGCAGGGGGACCCTCCGCAGAAGAGCAGAACCGTATGGATCTTTCCGATGAGGCTGCCGCCGGAGAAGAGGAAACCACTGATGAGATAGCTTCCGAAGTAGAGGAGGAAGCCGCCGAAGTGCTTCCTCCGACGATAGGCACAGAGGCAGCCCGGCTGCGGTTGGGCGGAATGTATCGCAACTGGTTTCTCGACTACGCATCGTATGTGATTCTGGAGCGAGCCGTTCCGCATATCGACGATGGTCTCAAGCCGGTGCAGCGTCGCATTCTCCATGCCATGAAGAGTCTCGACGACCGCCGCTTCAACAAGGTCGCCAATATCGTGGGTCACACGATGCAATATCACCCCCACGGCGACGCCTCGATCAAGGATGCGCTCGTGCAGTTAGGGCAGAAGGAGCTTCTGGTGGATACGCAAGGGAACTGGGGTAACATTCTTACCGGTGATGATGCCGCGGCCGCCCGATACATAGAGGCGCGCCTGTCGGCTTTCGCCCTCGACACTCTATACAATGCCAAAATCACCGACTGGGTGCCATCCTACGACGGGCGCAACAATGAGCCTGTCACCCTCCCCGTAAAGTTCCCGCTTCTGCTCTTTCAGGGGGTGGAGGGTATAGCCGTAGGTCTTTCCTCCAAGATACTTCCGCATAATTTCAACGAGATTCTCGATGCCGCGATAGCCTACCTGAGCGGGGAAGAATTCGCACTTTACCCGGATTTCTCTACCGGTGGGTATATAGATGTAAGCCGCTACAACGACGGAGAGCGGGGCGGTATGGTAAGGGTACGTGCCAAAATCGAGAAGATCGACAACAAGACCCTCGCCATCACCGAGATCCCTTTCGGTAAGACTACCAGTGTGGTTATCGCCTCGATACTGAAAGCATTCGAGAAGGGTAAGATAAAGATACGCAAGGTCGACGACAACACAGCTGAAAGCGCAAATATAGTGGTGCATCTGCTCCCCGGAACATCGAGCGACAAGACTATCGATGCGCTCTATGCCTTCACCGACTGTGAGGTCTCGATCTCGCCCAACTGCTGTGTGATCCGCGATGACAAACCTCAGTTCCTCACAGTGAGCGAACTGTTACGCCACAGTGCCGACCGCACCCGCGAACTGTTGCGCCGTGAGCTTCAGATAAAGCTCGGCGAGGTGCGCGAGCAGCTCCACTTCGCATCGCTCGAGCGCATATTTATCGAGGAGAGGATTTATAAGGACCGCGAGTTCGAGCAAGGTGAGAGCATGGAAGCTGTCATGGAGCATCTTTACCACCGTTTCGAGCCTTTTGCCGAACAGCTCGTGCGCCCTATTACCGACGACGATCTAAAACGTCTGTTCGAGATACGCATGAAGCGGATACTCAAGTTCAGCGCAGACGAGGCTGACCGCCAGATAGCCCTCTACAACGAGCGGATAGCTGATTTCGAGCGTAAACTCGCTTCGATTACCGAGGTTACTATCGATTGGTTCCGTCACCTCAAGGATACATATGGCGAGAAATATCCCAGGCGCACGGTGATACGTGGATTCGACAGTATCGAAGCCTCGCGCGTGGCAGAAGCTAATGAGAAACTCTACATCAACCGCGAGGAGGGCTTCATCGGCACTTCGCTCAAGAAGGATGAGCCACTGTTCAACTGCTCGATGCTCGACGATGTGATAATCTTCTACAGCGACGGGTGCTACAAGATAGTGCGAGTCGCCGAGAAACTCTTCATTGGAGAAAAAGGAAAGACTATCCGACATATAGGTCTGTTTACCAAGAACGATACGCGCACTATCTACAACGTGATATATCAGGACGGCAAGGGGGGAACGTACTTTATGAAGCGTTTTGCCGTTACCGGAATGACGCGCGACAAGATGTATAATCTTACCCAGGGGAAACCGGGGTCGAAGATCGTATGGTTCTCAGCCAATCCCAACGGGGAAGCCGAGATAGTGAAGGTGACGCTCAAGCCGAAACCCCGTCTGAAGACCCTGCAGCTTGATGTCGATTTCGGTGAGCTCGCCATAAAAGGGAAGCAGAGCCAGGGTAATATCGTGACGCGCAATGAGGTTCACCGGTTCTCGTTGAAGGAGAAGGGTACGTCGACACTCGGCGGGCGCAAAGTGTGGTTCGATCCGGATGTGTTACGACTGAACTATGACGGGCGTGGCGACTATCTTGGTGAATTCCAGGGTGATGACAAAGTGTTGGTGATAACGCGTGGCGGTGAATACTATCTCACGACGTTTGATGCCGCCAATCATTACGACGACAACATCATGCGCATCGAAAAGTTCAGACCTGGACATGTGTGGACTGCCATACTCAACGATGCCGATCAGGGTTACCCATATATCAAACGCTTTACCTTTGAACCTACGGCTAAAAAACAGCGCTATGTGGGTGAGACAGATGCCTCGACGCTTATCCTGCTCAGCGATACCCCGGGGGCACGCTTCCGTGTCACATTCGGTGGCGCCGACAGTTTCCGCGAACCGATGGATGTGGATGCCGCTTCCTTCATAGGTACTAAATCGTTCAAGGCACGCGGCAAGCGTCTGACAACATGGTCCGTTGCAGAAGTGACTGAGATAGAACCGAATCCGGAGGCGGCAGCAGGCGACCAGCGCGAAGAGGCTGCCGCTGATGAACCGGATGGACAGACCGCATCGCCGGCAGAAGTGGCCGAGGATCTTTCCGATGATGAGATCCGCGACCAGATTACGGGACAGGAACGTCTGTTCTGAGAATTAATTAAATAGGAAACTTACCGATGAGATATATAAAGACAGCGGTTACGGTACTGTGGGCTCTCACTGTCGCTTTATTCGCGACGCAGAAAGCGGTCGGAAGTGAACCATACGCAGAGGTAGTGCGTCCCGTCAATTCATCGTGGATGGTAGATGCGGGAACTTCGCATATGGCCGATACATATCTCAGTCCACTCAAATATACCGGATGGGACAGCTCGCTTGAATATGAGCGTTTGCAGGCGATGAAGTTCAGTCCGCGCATCTGGCGTCAGCAGCTTCATATAGGTGTGGAGCTGAGTAATGCCAAAAATCCGGCGCGCAACAGCTCCATGCTGTACGGCAATCTCTATGCCCGCTGGGGAATGATGCGCGTGTGGCAGCTTCCCTGGCGATTGTCGGCAGCCGTAGGTGGCTCGGCAGGCGGTGACATCGGTGGAATATATGCACGCCGTAACGGTAATAATCCGGTATCGGCCAAAGCTGATATAACAGCCAATTTAACCGGGTGGTTGACCTGGAAACTCGACGTAGGGCGTATGCCGGTGCTTTTCCGTTGGCAGACAACTTTGCCGCTGACGGGGATTTTCTTCTCTCCGGATTACGACGAATTGTACTATGAGATATATCTGGGAAACCGCAGCGGGCTCGTGCACTGGGCATGGCCAGGAAACTTCTTCAGGTGGGACAATCTTGTGACCGCCGATCTTGATTTTGCTGCGACACGTCTAAGGGTCGGATTCCGGTCAAGGATTTTCTCAACTGAGGTGAGCAATATCACCACCCGTATATTTTCATATTCTTTCGTGCTTGGCGTTACCGGCGACTGGTTATCTGTAAACCCACGTCGTGGAATAAGCGGTGACACCACCGATTTCATATATGCATACTGATAAGTAAGCCATGAAAATTATTACGCATAACATATTCAACAGGGCTATATATTATCCGCGACTTACTAAGCCGATGAAGACTATATTTAAACTGACCGCGCTGCTGCTTGTGGTTCTTGCCGGGATGTCGTCGTGTCATGAAATAAAGGAGTATGCCGATGATCCGCGTGGTAATTTTGAGCAGCTGTGGAGCATAATTGACCAGCATTATTGCTTTTTTGCTCAAAAAGATATAGATTGGAATGAGGTTCATCGCAGATATGCTCCACAAATTTCGCCGCAGATGACAGAAGAAGAGCTTTTCGGTGTGTGTTCACGCATGCTTGCGGAATTACGCGACGGTCACACGAACCTGAGCGCTCCATTCGATGTGTCGTACTACCGCGACTGGTGGACGCTTTATCCACAGAACTACGACAAGCGTCTGGTTGAACAGTATTACTTGAATTATAATTTCCGCACCATAGGTGGGCTTACCTATGCCATGCTGCCCCAGAATGTGGGTTATATCCACTATTCCAGTTTCAGTTATGGAATAGGGGAAGGGAACCTCGATATGGTGCTCGCATATCTGGCTACGGCTTCAGGACTGATAATCGACGTCCGCGATAACGGCGGAGGAGCGATCTCGAATGTGGAAACTTTGGTTAGCCGCTTTATTACGGAACGCTTATGCGCAGGTACGATATGCCATAAGAGCGGTCCGGGGCACGATGAGTTCTCCGAGCCGTTCCCGTTCTATTACAATCCAGCTCCTGTGGGGCGTATCTGCTGGGGTAAACCTGTGGCGGTGTTGTGTAACCGCTCCACATTCTCGGCAGCGAATAATTTCGTGTCTATAATGAAGTGTCTACCTCAGGTGTCGGTCGTTGGGGCGACAACCGGCGGCGGGTCCGGAATGCCTTTCTCGTCGGAGCTTCCCAATGGTTGGAGCATTCGTTTTTCGGCATCCCCGGTTCGCGATCCGGAGGGGAACCTGACAGAGTTCGGTGTGGAGCCGACCGAGGGGTGTAGTGTGAATCTTGATCCGGTTATGGCTCTGGATGGAGTGGATACGATGCTCGATTTCGCCATAGCCCGCGTTCTCTCCGCAGAGTGATTCCTTCGACGGCACTACCTCTGAATTAAAATATATAATATTGATGCCTATGAGCTATGTTTCGACACTGTTCCACATCGTATTCTCTACGAAAATGAGGCAGCCGACAATTGCGTTAGAGAATTCCGGCACCTTGTATGCCGTTTTAAATGCGGAATTGATGAAGTGTAAAAGCAAGGCATATATCATAAACGGTACTCAGGATCATGTGCATATGTTGGTGAGTATTAGTCCGGATATTGCTCTGTCGCAGCTTATGAGATATTTGAAATCACAGTCTTCAAGATGGATGAAGCTATGTGGTCTCTTTCCTTTATTCAAAGGCTGGGAACGTGAATATGGGGCATTTTCATTGTCATCGACTCATCGGGATGCAGTTTATAATTATATTTTGAATCAGAGAAGTCATCATTCGCTATGTTCGTCGGAAGAGGAATATAAACGACTTGTTGTGAAAGCCGGGCTGCATTTTTATACAGGGAAAGAGGTGTCTGATACTTATCCGGCATCTCCGAAGCCGGAAATCTGATAGAATCGCTTTACCCCACACCTCGCCTAAGGGCTCGGGGTGGGGCTACTATTGGAGCGCAGTCTTCGACTGCTTGCCGGTGAGTCAGATTTGAAATCCTTGGGTAATGAACTTGCTTGAAGTTATCATTTCGCGGTGGATCGACTGAGATTAAATAATGGACATAGGTCTGATAATTGAGTCGGGTAGAGGTGGAAATCCAGGGGGAGCAGTCGGAGACTGCTGATAGTAGTAGCCCCGCTCCGAGCCGACAGGCGAGGCGTGGGGTTTAGGTGGAACGACGGACCGGCTTCGGAGATGCCGGACGGCGGGTATTGAATCAAAAAAGATGTATGGATAAATTGGAAATAGGTAGAGTTATAAGATTGGTTGCCGGTGTGTGGCTGATTTTAGTGGTGGGGATTCTCGGGAACGGGTGTCATGGTGGTGGCGATAGGGTTGCGGTTGCTAACGATACAGTGCCAGATATGATCAGTGATGCACAATTGCTCTCGATGCGCGACTATGGGGATTTCGTGAAGGTCGATGTTGTGAATCCATGGGATACGGTCTCAATGCTCGGACAATATGTACTGGTGGATCGTGGCGCGACACCAGATTCATTGCCCGAGGGATATGTGCACATCGACGTTCCGCTCACGCGAAGTCTGGTTTATTCAGCTGTGCATGGCGGTCTTATTGCAGAGTTGGGTGGGGCCGATGCTGTTGCAGGCGTTGCAGAGGGGGAGTATTTCAAGACCGAACCATATGCAACCCGTCTGAAGAATGGCGAGATAGTGGATGTCGGATCGTCGCAGGCTCCGTCGCTCGAGGCAATCGTGGCTCTCGGACCGGACGCGGCTCTGGTGTCGCCGTTTGAAAATGCAGGGCACGGAGTTCTTGACAGTACGGGAGCAACGGTTATAGAATGTGCTGATTATATGGAAAACACTCCGTTGGGGCGGGCGGAATGGATGCGGTTCATCGGCAGGCTCTATGGCAAGGGTGCGACGGCTGATTCGCTTTATTCAGAGGTTAAGGAGCGATATGACAAGGTGAAGAATGCTACTTCGAACCATGTGCAGAAACCTCTGGTACTTACCGAGATGCTTACTGATGGATATTGGTTTGTTCCGGGAGGACAAAGCTATATGGCTCATCTGATTCAGGATGCCGGAGGGGAATATCCTTGGGCGGCGGATAAGAGCCGAGGGTCGCTGCAGCTCGATTTTTCGTCGGTTTACGCTCGGGCTGCCGATGCGGATGTATGGCTGATAAGAAGTTATGGACGGGATCTGACGCTCGACGACGTTCAGTCGGTTTATCTGCTCAACGGGCAGATAAAGGCTTTCAAAGATGGAAATGTATGGGTGGCTAATACTGCTGATGTTCCGCTTTTCGAGGAGTTTCCTTTCCATCCGGATATGCTGCTGAAGGAATATAGCCTGATATTCCACCCGGGCGATCGTTCAGACTTGCGCTATTACCGGAAATCCCATTGATGATATGAGCAAGATTGCATGTGAAGCAAGAATTAAGTGGACTTTCATTCTGTCGGTATTGCTGATATGCGCGCTTACCGGAGGGGTGTTGGTATGCGGCACTACCGGGATTGACGGGGGAGATGTGTGGCGTGCGGTAACCGGAGGGGAGTGCCCGGCAGTAGCACGCGTGATAGTGAGGGATGTGAGATTGCCGATGGCGCTAACGGCACTTTTGTGTGGAATGGCTCTGTCGGTGTCGGGCCTGCTGTTTCAGACCACATTCGACAACCCGCTTGCGGGACCGTCGATTCTCGGCGTCTCTACCGGCGCGTCGCTTGGTGTCGCTGTCGTGATGCTCTCGTTTGGGGGCTGGCTTGGAGGTGGGATAGGTTATTATGCCGGTATTTTAGGTGGGGCTGCTGTGGGGGCTGCAGTTGTAATATGTGTGTTGCTTTTATTTTCCTCGTTTGTAAAAAGCAACGCTATGCTTCTGATCATAGGTATTCTGATCGGCTATCTTGCATCGAGTGCTATCTCGTTGCTGAATTTTTTCTCCACGCAGCAGGGTGTGCACTCGTATGTGATATGGGGAATGGGCAATTTCGGTGGACTTACCTGGGATAGGCTGTGGGTATTTGCAATCCTTACGGCGGTTGCTGTTATGTGGGCGATGCTGTTTATAAAACCTCTTAATGCGCTGTTGCTCGGTAGACGTTATGCAGAAAGTATGGGTATGAATGTGCGCAGCGTGCGGAACAATCTAATGACGGCAGCCGGTGTGCTTGCCGCTCTGGTTACAGCCTTCTGTGGACCTATAGGTTTTCTGGGGTTGGTGATGCCGCATGTCGCCCGCATGGCCACCGGTACAGCAAATCATGGGGTGTTGCTTCCTGCAACCGCTCTGGTCGGTGGGGCTGGTGCATTGTTGTGCGCTTGGCTGAGTGTGGTTTGCGGTGGCGGACAGATTATTCCGGTAAATGCTATAACTCCGGTAATCAGTGTACCTATTATAATATATGTGATTCTAAAGGGGAGGAAATAGGCATGAAAGACGCACTGATGGAATTAAGGGATGTTAACGCTGGATACGGGGATAAATGTTTGTTGAGGGGCGTAACTCTTACTGTAGGTGGAGGAGAAATGGTGACGATGCTTGGCGCCAACGGGGCGGGTAAGTCTACGCTTCTCCGAACTATTTGTGGTGAACTCGCTCCATTGGGTGGTACAGTATCGGTGTGCGGAATAGATACGCATAGCGGAGGAAGGGCTCGCCTCGCGAGAGTGTTAAGCATGGTGACTACCGACCGTGTTGTGCAAGAGGGGCTGTCAGTGCGCGATGTGGTTGCGATGGGACGCTATCCGTACACTGGTTTTTTCGGGCGTCTGGATCGTGATGATAATCGGATAGTGGATGAGGCGCTCGCTGCTGTCGGGATGACCGGGTATATGAATCGCAGCATTGCATCCTTGTCAGATGGTGAGCGTCAAAAGGTGATGGTGGCGAGGGCTTTGGCTCAGGATACACCAGTTGTTATCCTCGACGAACCGACAGCTTTCCTTGATGTGGCAAGTCGTGTGGAGCTGAATGCGTTGCTTGCTTCTCTTGTCCGCGAACAGGGAAAGGCTGTAGTGATGAGTTCCCACGATGTAGCGCAGGCTCTCGAGCAGTCGACAAGGGTATGGTTGCTCCCTGGCGACGGCAAACTTATAGACGCCACCCCCTCGGAACTTCTTGCAGCTCATTCCTCCGATCCTTCGACAAGTCCGCTCGACCGCTTGTTCGCCGGACGTGCCGTGACCTTCGATGCCAGCCGTATGGATTATGTGGGGGTAGAAGTAGAGAAGTAAAGAAGTAAAGCAAGAATACCGGTGTTGATTGGAGCCCTATAAATAAGGCCTCTCTCCACCAAGGTATTCTTGCTTTACTTCTTTACTTCTCTACTTCTTGACTTCTACTCCTCAGTATACCACTTGGAATAGAACAGGTAGTTGTGGGCGATTTTTTCGTTGAGTTCGCGGCTCTTTTCCGGCTCCATCATCTTGATGAATTTTGCGGGGCATCCCCCCCAGAGTTCGTGAGGTCCGATCTTGGTTTTTGAAAGGACTACCGATCCTGCTGCCACGAGTGCACCTTCGCCTACTTCTGCGTCGTCCATCACGATCGCACCCATGCCGATGAGGGCATAGTCGTGGATTTTGGCGCCATGAACAGTTACATTGTGACCGATAGAAACATCATTGCCTATCTCGATAGTGGATTTCTGGTAGAGGGTATGGAGAACTGAGCCGTCCTGGATGTTGACGCGGTTGCCGATGCGGATGGAGTTGACATCGCCGCGTAGCACGGTGTTGAACCATATGCTGCATTCATCGCCCATTACCACGTCGCCTACAACGGTGGCGTTTTCTGCAAGAAAGCAGTCTTTGCCTATCTCGGGTGTGAATCCCCTGACGGGAACTATAAGTGCCATATATTATTCGATTATATATCAGTTGTATATGATAAATCAAAGTGGAAGAGTCTTGTCGCGGAGCCATTCGCCCTGCTCGGGTGTGAGCAGCGGCAACAGGCGGCTGTAGACTTCGGCATGATAGGCGTTGACCCATTCGATTTCCTGCGGTGTCATGATGGCGGTGTCGAACAGGGAGCGGTCGAATGGGAAGAGGGTCATGGTCTCGAAGCGGAAGAAGCGTCCGAACTCGGTTGTGAAGGCTGGTACGGTAAGAACGAGGTTCTCGCAGCGGATGCCGTGGACACCTGCGCGGTACAGGCCGGGCTCGTTCGATGTAAGCATGCCGGGGGTGAGGGGAGCGGGCATGTAGTTGAGGCGGATGCTCTGCGGACCTTCGTGCACGTTGAGGAAATGACCTACTCCGTGACCGGTGCCGTGGAGGTAGCTGAGCCCTTCTTTCCAGAGGAACTGGCGTGCGAGGGCATCGAGCTGCATGCCGCACGTGCCTTCGGGGAAGATGGCTGTTCCGAGTGCGATGTGCCCCTTCATCACGAGGGTAAAGTCGCGGCGCTCCTGATCGGTAGGAGTGCCAACGGCTATGGTGCGGGTGATATCGGTAGTGCCGGTGAGATATTGTGCGCCGGAGTCGATGAGCAGGAGTCCGTGGGGCTCGACAGTCGACGACGATTCGGGTGTGGCTGAATAATGAACGATGGCGCCATGGGGGCCGTAGCCGGCGATAGTCTCGAAACTTTCGTCAAAGTAGTAGGGCTGCTGCGAGCGGAAACGTGTAAGGATGTCGGAAACGGCGAGCTCGGTCAGTTCTTCGCCGGCCTGAAGCATGCGCTCTATTTCCATGAATGCTCCTACGAGTGCGGCTCCGTCATGCTCCATCGATGAGCGTATGCCTGCTATCTGCACATCGTTTTTGATAGCTTTAAGCATGGGGATAGGTGATGCTCCCTGAAGGGCGCGTTCGCCAAGCGTATGGAGCACTGCGACAGAGGTGCGGGGCGCTTCCACGAGTACGCGCGCGTCGGCCGGGAGAGCCGCAAGGAATGTATGCAGGGTGTCGTATGGGGCTGCGCTGACACCGTTGTCGTTAAGGTATGCCTTGATTTCACCGGTGAGTTTCTCTTCCTTTATAAATAGGGTTGAGCCGGTGGGGGAGAGGTAGAGGAATGCGGTTGCTACGGGGTTGCAGTTTACATCGCGTGATCGGATGTTGAGCGTCCATGCAATTTCGTCGAGCGCTGATATGAGTATGGCGGTAGCTCCCTGTTCGGCAGCTCCGGCCAGTATTTTTCCGATTTTTGAAGTTGCGGTCTCTCCTGCGAATTTAAGGTCGTGGGTAAACACGGGTGCGTCGGGGAGGCCGGGACGGTCTGTCCATATCCGGTCTATCACGTCGAACTCCGGATCGAGCTTCATGCCCGCTTTTGCAAGAGTGGAAGCCAGTTCGTCGGTTTCGGCGATTGAGAATAGATTGCCGTCGATTCCAACTGTATCGCCCTTATGAAGGTTGTGGGTGAGGAACGAGTTGATTGACGGTGTGTCGGGCAGCCCGTCTTTCATCAGTTCTATGCCAGTGCCTTCAAGTTGCTGCGCAGCCTGGAGGAAATAGCGCGAATCTGTCCAGAGGAGCGCTTTGTCGGCCGTTACGACAAGAGTTCCTGCTGAACCGGTAAATCCGCTTAGCCAGCGGCGTACTTGCCAGTGGTCGGCGATATATTCGCTGTGATGCGGATCTGTCTGGGGTATTAGTGTGGCGTTTACCTTGGCATCAGCCATCAGAGCGCGCAATGCTGTGAGGCGTGCGATTATCGTTTCTTTCATTATGGTAAGAATTCAAAGTTGTTTTCGAGATTGCAAAATTAAAAAAATCTGCGGAACCCGTGCATGCAGGAGTGAAATAATTTGAAAATATCCCGGCATAATGTGTTGGAATCTGTAAAATTTGCGTAATTTTGCCGCTCTATTCCGATTTGGCGATAAATAGGAATATAAATGAGATTATTAGCTAATCGAAGTTATTTATTTTTAAAATATTCTATACGATGAACAGAAGAATGCTCAGTTTGCTTGCTGGTATTGGCACTGTGATGTTGCTTAATGGTGCTCTGCCGGTGCGTTCGTTGTCGCAGGCTCCCAGAAGAGTGCACCCAGATGCAGTTCATGCTGCGACTCCGAAGAGCGTGTTTGCCGAAATTCCGGTTATGAAGGTTCCCGCACTGATTTCCGGTGAAGTTCCGGCTAATTTGCAAGAGGTTCCCTTTACTCATTTGCTTGGGAAGAGTGAGTCGGCGGTAACGGACCTTTATGTTGTAGTAGATGCTGATGAGGACACAAAGACCTGGAAGCCGGGAGGATTTACCGGTTATTCCGTATGCATGAAACCTACGGCGGATAATGTTGCCACTAACGACGACTGGCTGATTTCTCCGGCGGTTCATCTCGAGAGCGGTAAAATCTATCGTGTGGCTATAGATTGCGGAAGAACTTTGTCGTCGGGTGAGGAGGAAGCTCTGGAAGTCAGATTCGGAAATGCACAGACGGCCGAGGCTATGACAGAAGTGGCGCTTCCGGTTGCCCGCATAACTAACAAAGATTTTGAGACGGTTGATGCGGACTTCTCTGTAGACGATGAGGGGTATTATTATTTCGGTCTCCATTGTCTGTCGGAAAAAGTGAAGTCGGGCAATCTCAAGGTGTGCAATTTCAGCGTTAGGGAGGCAACTCCGCGTGTGACGCCTGCTGCAGCAGGAACCCTAACTTATGAACCGGGTGCGAATGGGTCGCTAACTTTCACTTGTCATTATACAGCTCCTGCAGTTGATATAGATGGCGAGCCGATCGATGCTATCAGTAAAGTTGAAATCATAACCAACTGGGTGAAAAGCCATGAGCTTACCGATGTGGCTCCGGGAGAAACCGTTGATTTCGAGACAACTCTTTATAATAATGGGAATAACAAGATTGAGGCGATAGCTTACCGCTATGACATTCCTGGTGAAAGTGTTGTCGTAGACCGCATTTTTGCTGGACCCGACGATCCTCAGCCCGTGACCGGCTTAAAAATGACTGTCAGCGACGATTACCGTCGTGTGACCCTGAGTTGGGATCCTGTAAGCGAAACCGGAAGCCACGGTGGATGGGTGGATGCGTCGCAAGCTGTTTATTATATATTCGACGCTTTCGGTAGTTATTATGATCCGGCTCTGATGGAAACGACTGAGACTACGGCGACGTTTGATTATACGGATATGAAGGGTCAGGATTTCGTGGCGTTTCAGGTGACAGCGGGAGTTGGATATTATTACTCCGATGCTGTGTCAACTTCAATAGGTGTGGTCGGTGAACCGGATGCAATGCCCTGGAAAGAGAGTTTTGCTGATGCATTGTATGAGCAGGTGTGGGCTGTGGATCCTGAGTCGAGCTACAGCGGTGTGATGTGTGGCACTGTTTATGACAATGAGCTGCAGACGAATGCCGACGATTATGAGGCAGAACCGGAATATCTCAACTCTCAGGATGGTGATAACGGATTTTTCTTCGTGATGCCCTATGAAAAGGATGTTCAGTATGGCCTGTTCTCAGGACGCGTGGATATTTCGGCTGCTTCGAATCCGGTATTGGAGTTCTGGTATCAGGGTAAGGGTAGTGTTATAGATGCCATGCTTGCGCGCGGCGATTGCAATTTTGAGACGGTGCGCAGCATCGACATGAAGGAGGAACCGACAGACGGCTGGACGCGGTGTCGGGTGCCTCTTGATGGATATAAGGATAGTGGCGCTGTACAGGTTGAGTTACGCGTGCGTGCGATCCATAATACCGACGAGACTACCTGGAGTGTGCCAATAGATAATATCAGAATCCGTAATCTTGTGGATTGTAATGTGAGTGTGGTTTCTGTTCAGGCTCCGCTAAAGGTTGTGGCAGGTGAGGATGTTGCTATCGCAGTAACCGTTGAGAACAGTGGCTTGCAGAAGGTTGACGGGGTAAAGGCTCTGCTTTACTGCAACGGCAGGTTTGTGGATGATCGTGAAATCGGGGAGCTCGCTCCGGATGCCACCAATGTGGTGGCTTTCAGCCGTGCGACAGGTATGTTTGACGACGAGACTTTGGAATTTGTGGTTCATCTGCAGTGTGAAGGTGATATGGATGAAGGCGATAATGACGCTTCGGTGAATGTGGGAGTTGGGTTCAATACCTATCCGGTTGTTGAAGGAGTGAAAGCTGTGTCGTCGGAAGGAAATGTCGTTCTGGAGTGGAATGAACCAGAGTTTGACGATCTGACTGCACCGGTCAACCGTAGGGAAGATTTTGAGAGCGACGATTATGAGCCGTTTGTCAACCGTTCGTTTGGAGGTTGGACATTGCTTGACCTTGACGGCGGCAAAACCTATACTTTCCTCAGCGATGTCAATAATCCTTACCGGACCCAGCCTATGGCTTTCCAGCTTATCAATCCTTTGACCGCTGGTATTCCCGATAATTATCTGGAAGATATTCCGCCTCATAGTGGCGATAATCTGCTTGTAGGATGGAGCACGAACGGACAGAATGACAACTGGCTTATCTCACCCGAGCTTTCCGGACGTGGTCAGACGGTGACCTTCTGGGGGCGCAGTTTCTCTGTGGCTTTCCCTGAGGAATTCGAGATACTTTATTCTACCGGTGGTAAGGATCCGGATGAATTCGTGAGGGTTGATAATGTGGTGAATTATCCTGCAAACGGTATTGTTCCCGAGGAATGGACAGAGTTTAGTTTCGATGTGCCAGAAGGGTCCCGTTATTTCGCCCTGCGTCATACCGCGTATGATACTTATGCCATTTATCTTGATGATTTCGAATTTGAAGCATCGGGAGCATTGCCATTGGATTTCACTTTGAATGGATATAATGTCTATCGCAATGGTGAGAAAATTAACGAAGATCTCCTGGCAGAACCGTCGCATACCGATATTGGTGTTGAAAACGGGTTACATACTTATCATGTGACGGCGGTGTATAATTACGGTGAGGCACGCCCGGGCGAACCTTGCGAGGTTGACCATAATACAACAGGTGTAGCGGCAACCGATGCCGCAGACTGTTGTGTGACAGCTCTCGATGGCTCAGTATTGGTTCGCGGAGCGAAAGGGGACAATGTTTCTGTCGTGTCTGCATCAGGAACAGTTCTGTTTGATGGTTCTGTTTCGGGCGATCTGAAAATTGTTGCGGGTGCCGGAGTGTATATGGTGAAAGTTTCGGAGAATGTTACGAAAGTCGTAGTAAAGTGATTTCATCATAACAGCGTATTGTTTCCTGAGGGCGTCGTGGATTTCTGTCCGGCCGACGCCCTCTTTTCTTGATGCGTATTTTGTGGAAATTCGTTGACAATAAGTCGATTGTGACATTAATTTCGGCGGTTGCTGAAATTTTATGCAATTTTTTTTGCTGATTGTTTGCGGGATTCAAAATAAGTGCTTAACTTTGCAACCGCAAATGAGAGGAAACGCTGATAAAACAGCGGAGAATCTTTATAGAACTTTGAAAAGAATGCCTCTTTAGCTCAGTTGGCCAGAGCACGTGATTTGTAATCTCGGGGTCG
>CAZDWY010000015.1:0-41130 GCA_964509345.1 uncultured Alistipes sp. | reverse complement strand
GCCATGCAGATAAAAAGAGAGGGTATCAGTTTGTTGTTACGCTCTCTTTTAATTTATGGGGTGAGCCTCGGCGGGGAGGGGGGCTCTGGGGGAAGGATTCCCGGTGAGGGTTCCCGGGCAGGGGGGCGGGGGATCAGTTGGCGGGCTCGAGGAGGACGACGCGGTAGTTGCCCTGGGCGTTGAGCTGCTTCATGAAGTTGCAGATGTCGGCGGGGGTCATGGCTTTATACATCTCGGCTGCGCCGTGGAAGGTGTCGACGTTGTTGAGGGCTTCGCCTGCCATTGCGCTGAGCCATGCGTTGTTTTGCTTTTGGGCTTCCTCAACGCTCTTGACGGAATATTCAACAACTTTGGCGAGTTCCTCGGGGGTTACGTCGGTCTCCATGTTCTTGAATTCCTGTGCGATAACATCGAGCACTTCCTTGCGGAGCTCTGGTTTCATTGGGAATATGCTTTGGATCATGGTGTTGTCGCTGTCGGCAACGCGCTCCATTCTGCCGCCTGCCCAGATCGAGTAGACTGCGCCCATATCCTCGCGAACTTTGGTGAGAAGGCGGTTGGTGAGGATCTGACCGGCTACGCTGGCTGCTGCGCGGCTCTCCTTGGTGAAGGGGATCTTGCCGTAGTCGAGAACGGCAACGAAGGTCTGAGGCTGCTGCATCTGGGTTGTGAAGGTGATTTCCTTGTCGCCGGGAACGATGTTAAGGGATTTCAGGAACTCAGGTGCGGTTGTTGCTGTAGCTTTGTCGGCGGGGAGTGTGGCAAGATACTGCTCGGCAAGAGGACGGAAGGTGTCCATGTTGATGTTGCCGACGAAGAAGAATGTATAGTCGGCGGCGTTGGCAGTCATCTTGTGAGCGATGTCGAGAGTCTGCTCAAGTGTAGCGCTTTCAACCACTTCTGCGCTCAGCGCCTGCTTGCGGGGGCTGTTGAAGAGGGCTTTGTTGAGATCGCGCTGGAATATGAACTGGGGATTTGATTCCTGGTTCTTGAGGATGCCTTCGTACTGCTTCTGCGAGGCGAGGAATTCGTCGGGGGTAATGTTGAAGTTGGTGAAGGTCATGTAGATGAGCTCCATTGCAGTGGGGAGATCCTTGGGTGTGGTAGAGCCGGCAACGTCGCGGACATAGGCCTCGAACGAAGGCTGAATGCTTACCTGCTTGCCCTGGAGATATTTCTGCATGTCCTTATAGGTGTATTCTCCAAGTCCGCTCTGCTCTGCGAAGGCGGGGAAGGCTATGAGCGAGTTGGCATAGCTGTCGGGGAATACTGATGTACCGCCGAGAGCCTGTGCGTCGAACAGAATTTCGTCGGCTTTGAAGTCGGTGGTTTTTACAACTACGGTAACGCCGTTGCTGAGTGTGAGCTTCACAGCGTCCCATTTGTCGAGTTTCTCCTCACTGACAATCTTGCCGGGTGCGGGGAGTGTGGGGATGAGGGGTTCAGCCTTGACCTCATCAACGAAGGCCTCGATGTTTTCAGCGTTGACTTCAGCCATGGCAGCTGCGAGCTGTTCGGGGGTCGGAACAGTGATGCCGGGTTTTTCGGGGAGCATCATCAGTACGACGCGGTTGTCGTCGGTAACCATCTGCTGGATGGTCTGGTTGATAGCTTCGACGGGAACCTGGTTGGCGATTCCGTTCATCATCTGGTATTCGAACTCGATGCCAGGCATGGGTACGTTGTCAACGAAGTGGCGGACGATCTCGCGCGAATATTTCTCGCTTTCGGTGTGTTCGCGGTTGTTGTATGCGGTTTCGAGGCGTGAAAGATACTCGCTGCGTGCGCGGTCGTACTCCGACATTGTGAATCCTCCACGGACAGCGCGGAGCAGCTCGCGGTAAACGCTCTTGAAGGCAGGCATGATGTCGTCGCCCTTGCCTACACCACCGATGCTGAGGGCATCTTCGGTAGATGAAACGAGGTAGTTGCCGTAGCTTGCGAAGGCAGCGGCATATTCAGCGTCGGGGTTGGAGGCGAGTTCGTTGTAACGGGCAGAGAGCATGCTTGCGATCATGTCGGTAACGTAGCTTGTAACCATGTAGATCATGGAGTTGCGCTGCTCGCGTGGAACGACTTCGTTCTTGAAGTAGATGTTGAAGATTGAATACTGCATCTCAGGGTCGGCGCCGACGGCGTAGATGGTTCCCTCGGTATCGGGAACTTCCTCGTATTCGCGCTCTTTAGGATCTGCAGGCATCTGGATGGGTGAGAATATCTCCTTGATCTTGTTTTCGATGCGGTCTACATCGATGTCGCCAACGACGATGATACCCTGCTGGTCGGGACGATACCATGTCTCATAGTAGTCGCGGAGCACCTGTGGGGGGAAGTTGTCGACAACCTCCATGGTTCCGATCGGCATGCGGTATCCGTATTTTGAGTCGGGGTACATTGTGGGGAGCAACTGTTCGATGAGGCGCTGCTGCCCGACGTTGCGTGAGCGCCATTCCTCATGGATCACTCCACGTTCCTTATCAATTTCCGCGGGGTCGAGGAGGAGTCCGTCGGCCCAGTCGTGAAGAATGAGAAGGCAAGAGTCCTGAACGCTTTCACGGGCAGTGGGTACGTTGCTGATGTTGTAGACAGTCTCGTCGATAGATGTGTATGCGTTGAGGTTCTCGCCGAATTTCACACCTACGGTCTCAAGCCAGGCGATGAGATCGTTGCCGGGAAAGTTCTGGGTTCCGTTGAAGCACATGTGTTCGAGGAAGTGTGCGAGACCACGCTGCTCGTCGTTTTCGAGGATCGAGCCAACTTTCTGGGCGATGTAGAAATCGGCCTGTCCCTCGGGTGTTTCGTTATGACGAATGTAGTAGGTGAGTCCGTTGGGGAGTGTGCCCATGCGGACATTTTGATCTGTAGGCAGTGGCTGATCCATCTGTGCGGCGGCCTTGAAGCCGGTGAGCGCAACGATGGCGAGCAATGCCATGCGGAAGATTTTTTTCATTTTATTTTAATGTTAAATGAGTTTTCAAACTATGGTTTGACGTAAAAAAGGGTGGAAAGTTGTATTTAGAGGGGTTAATATTTGTTAACAAGAGGTCTTGGGCTATCCGAAAAGATGGCGGAACGCCTCCTCTACCTTGCTAACTTCCACTATTTTAATAGCCATGCGGGAGGTGTCGACCCCCTTGAGCGATCCGCGGGGAATGATGATGGTTTCCATCCCGAGTTTTTCGGCTTCGCGTACGCGTTGCTCCATGCGTGCCGCGGGGCGTATCTCTCCGCTGAGCCCGACTTCTCCGGACATGCATATTCCGTGGGGTATAGCCATGTCGACGTTAGAGGAGAGGATGGCGGCTATGACAGCGAGGTCGAGAGCGGGGTCTGACACTTTAAGACCGCCGGCAATGTTGAGGAACACGTCTTTCTGCGCGAGTTTGAATCCGACGCGCTTTTCGAGGACGGCGAGGAGCATGTTCATGCGCTTGGAGTCGAATCCGGTAACGGATCTCTGGGGGGTTCCATAGGCGGCGGTGCTGACAAGGGCTTGGGCTTCAATGAGGAATGGGCGCTGCCCTTCGACCGCCACTCCGACGGCGCATCCCGAGAGGAGCTCATCGCCCTGGCGACTGAGAAGCATCTCTGACGGATTTGAAACTTCGCGGAGTCCGCGCTGGCACATTTCGTAAACCCCGATTTCGGATGTGTTGCCGAAGCGGTTTTTGGTGGCGCGAAGGATGCGGTACATGTATTGGCGGTCTCCTTCGAATTGCAGGACGGCGTCGACGATGTGTTCGAGCACTTTGGGGCCGGCCAGTGAGCCTTCCTTGTTGATGTGTCCGATGAGGAGGACCGGAACGTTCTGTTCTTTTGCGAAGCGGAGCAGTTGGGCGGCGCATTCGCGGACCTGACTTACGCTACCGGCGGCTGATTCTATGGCATCAGATGCGATAGTCTGTATGGAGTCGACGATGAGGAGCTGTGGCTCGATATCGGCTATATGTCCGAAGATGGTTTCGAGAGATGTTTCAGTGACGATATAGCAATTGTCGCTGATGCGCCCCAGGCGGTCGGCGCGCAGTTTGATCTGCATGGCGCTCTCTTCACCGGACACGTAGAGGATGCGTCGGCTCTTGATGGAGAGTATGTTCTGCAGGACGAGTGTGCTTTTGCCTATGCCCGGTTCGCCTCCGATGAGGACCATTGATCCGCTCACAAGTCCGCCTCCGAGGACACGGTTTAGCTCTTCGGACGGCATGTGTATTCGGGCTTCTTCGGATGCTTTTATGTCGGAAACTTTCTGAGGAACGCTGCGCACTGGGGCTGCCGCTCCGGATCGAGCGGTGCGCGGCTGTGTCCGTGCCGGTATGCGTTCCTCGACCATCGAGTTCCACGCTCCGCACGCCGGACATCGCCCTTCCCATTTGGGGCTGTCAGCTCCACATTCGGTGCAGAACCATCGTGTTTTTTCTTTAGTCTTGGCCATTTGTGAATAGTCTTGTCCGGAATTCGGCAACGGTAATGGCGGTTGCGACCCCGACGTTGAGTGACTCCACCGTGGGATGGTCCGGCGGATATGAAGGTATTGTAATGCGTTTAGTTACCTGAGCGGCTGTGGCAGGTGAAATGCCGTTTCCTTCGTTACCCATGACAATGATGCCGCCGGGTGTGAGCTGTGCGGAAGGGAGAGGTTCGCCATTGAGGAAGGTGCCGTATATTTCTATACCTGAGGCAGATGCGTCTCGAAGAGTTTCTGGGAGGGGGAGGTATATTACCTGAACGCGGGCGATGGCTCCCATCGTAGCGTTAATAACTTTAGGATTGTATATGTCGACTGTATCGGGTGAGGCGATTATGCGCCGTATTCCGAACCAGTCGGCGATCCGCATTATGGTTCCGAGATTTCCGGGATCCTGTATGCAGTCGAGGGCGAGGATGAGTTCGCCTGGATGTATGTGGAAGTGGGATGGTGTAGCCGGGATACGGCAAACAGCGAGCACACCTTGGGGTGTTACCATAGATGAGATCTGGCGCAGTTCGTCGGGCCGGGCGGTTAGAACTTTAGTGCAGTTTTTAGGAAGCCGACCGGCATATTCGCTCAGCCACTTGTCGGTAGCCACGATCCATTGTATGCTGAAAGCGTCAGCGGTATCAAGCACAGAGCGTGTTCCTTCAAGGACAAATAGCCCTTGTTCCCGCCTGTTACGGCTCTGCTTGAGGGATGCGATGAGTTTCCGCTGGGTAGCTGTAATGGGTTGAGGCATAAACAAACTTTTGTTCAAAGGTACGAAAAAAGTGGAAAAAAGTGCTTAACTTTGCAATGTAAAAAAGAAAAAAACTTCGTCAGCCGGGCGGTCCGTCGCGGGTTGGTTCCGCATTGCGGGTCCGACGTGAGGAAAGTCCGGGCAACGCAGAGCACCATACTTCTTAACGGGAAGCCGCGGGTGACCGCAGAGACAACGTGACAGAGAATAACCGCCCCCTATCATAAGGCGGGGGAGCCGCGACGCGGCGTTATCACCCCCCGGGGCAAGGGTGAAAAGGTGGGGTAAGAGCCCACCGGACACCGTCGTGAGGCGGTGTGCCGCACGTCTTATGGGTTGCAAGGTCAAGTATACCGGTATTCAAGGGTTGCTCGCCCATTGCCGGGGGGTAGACTGCTTTAGCCGTATGGCGACATGCGGCATAGATAAATGACGGACCGGCGCAAGATCTAAAGCGCTGACAGAACCCGGCTTACAGTCCGGCTGACGATTTTTTTAGTTTTTTCTTTTCTCCAAATGCAACTTTCGGGTATATGGCTGCGTCTAATCATTGTAAACAAAGAAATTTGCAGTGATATGAATAAGGTAGCCTTAACACTTCTTGTTTTAGTAACTGTCGCCATCGCGGGGGTGGGTATCTCTTTTGCAGTGGAGAAAAATTTCAAGGGTGATAGCGGTTCGGGCAAGGGAACGCTGACAGAGTACGCGCATACGGTGACTACTGGCGATTTCAAGGGGATTGATGCGTCATTGTCTGTTGATGTGGAGTATACGCGTGGCAGATTGTCTCCGGTGAAGGTTGTGGCGAGTGAGCGTGTGCTTCCGTATGTTACGGTCGAGGTAAAGAAGGGTGTGCTGAAGGTGGGTATGAAGAATGAGTATACACGCGAGCGCAAGAAATTTCCCGGTAAGAATGAGAAGGTTAAGGTTTATGTGACGGCTCCGGATGTATGTTCGTTTTCGGCGAGTACTTCGGCTGATATCGTGTGTAAGTCGGCGCTTACCGGGTTGAACAAGCTTAATGTTAACGCTTCCACTTCCGGTGATGTTAAACTGGGACATGTTGGAGCTGAGGTGGTTGAGCTTAACGCGAGTACAAGCGGTGATGTGAAGATTGAGAAGATTGAGGCTACGGAAAAGGTTTCAGCCGGGGTTTCGACGAGTGGAGATGTGGCGGTGGGGAGTATTGCAGCGAAGAGTGTAGTGATAGATGCGGCGACGAGCGGCGATTTTTCATGTAAGAATCTGAGTTGTGATATGATGGATGTGTCGGTGAATACAAGCAGTGATGTGGATGTAGCCGGGACGGCTGTGAAACTTGGGGTCAGTGCTGATACGAGTGGTGATTTCAATGGTGGCAAACTGTTGGTTCAGGATGCGACTGTAAAGGCCTCGACCGGTGGGTCGGCTACAGTGAATGCAGTCAGATGCAATTCAAAAACAAGTAGCGGTGGTTCGGTGAAGAACAAATATTAATTTGGAACATAAAGAGTAAATTATATAATAAAGGTTTCCCTGAGGAAAGATTATTAGGTTTTTATGAAGAGAGCGGCGCAGTAATGCGCCGCTGTTGTTTTAATCATGTACGGTGGTACCGGGCGACCTCATGCGGTAACTGAACTGACAGGTGGAGAGAGGAGGGGAAAAGAGCGGGGTGAATGACGCGTCAGCGGGAGGAGCGGAGGATGGAGCGGATGGTCACTATGTCGGATAGGGTGATTGAGGATGGGAGGAGGGCTTTGATTTCGAGTGAATTGGCTTCGGGTGGTAGCTGGGCGATGGCGGAGGTGACGGCGTTGACAGTGGTAGGGGTGAATATGTCGGCAAGGGTGATGGTTCCGTTGTCGACGTAGTGCATGAGGTGGTTTGTGATTGTTCCTACGACGAGTGATCGTTCCTGAGCTATTTCCTCGCGTGTCATTCCTCGCTGAAAGAGTTCGTAGCTGATTTCGTGGCTTGGTTTTTTTGGTAGTTTCGGTTCTTTGGTTTTCTTGGTTTTTTTTTTGGCAGGTTTGTCGGCACCGGCGTATCTGCCTCCTCGGGCTACGCGTTTGAGGGTTGATTCTTTTGTGGCGTCGAGTGCGGCTGTCTGTTTGAATTTGAGGTATGCAGGTACTGTGAAGCCATGGGTGGCAACGGCGCGGAGGGTTGCTACGGATGTATCGATGGTCTGACGTAGGTCGTTGACGATTTCCCGCACGCGTTGTGAGGCTTTCTTGTTGTCGGTCTGGACTTTATAGGCGACCGAGAGTGTGGATCCGAAAATGTCGGCAAGGGTTATGGCGAAGTAGTCGGCTCCCTTTTTTACACGGTCGAGGAATGGGGGTGATGTGAGTGTCTCGTCGGGTGAGGCGCTGATGAGGCGTATCCATTTATCGGCAATTTCCACAACTTTCTCTCGTATCTCGACAGAGAGTTGTTGCTGGAGGGCTGTCTCGGTGGGGAATGAGAGGCGGAAGGTGGATGAGAGCAGACGTGAGAGCGAGTTCTGGAGGTTGACTATGTCGCGGAAGCTGAAGAGTTCGACGAGTGTATGGCGATAGTATGCGCGCTTGATGTCGGGGAGTTGTTCGGCGCTTCTTCGTGCATCCTGTTCCTGGTTGCCGATGTAAGCCATGACTCCTGGATCGCATCCGAGCCGGGCGTTTCCGAGGTCGGTTGCGAGTACGAGTCCTTCAAGAGTTTTGCAACGGCTGAGAGCAACGTAGACTTGTCCGGGGGCGAATGAAGCTCCGGCATCGATGATGACGTGGTCGAATGTCAGTCCCTGGCTTTTGTGTATTGTGATAGCCCAGGCGAGGCGGAGTGGTAGCTGAGTGAATGTTCCCTGTACTTCGGTTTCTATGGTATTGGTTGCATCGTTGACGGTGTATTTTGCATTTTCCCAAATTTCTGGTTCGACGATGATGGGTTGGTCGTCGCCGGGGCAAAGTACTTTGACTGTGGTTGGATCGGCGTAAACGATGTGTCCGATTTTCCCGTTGAAGTAGCGGGAGTTGCCGGAGGAGTCGTTTTTGATGAACATTACCTGTGCTCCTGTTTTGAGTTCGAGAGTAAGGGGGGTGGGGTAGGAGTATTCTGGGAATGTGCCTTTTATTTGTGCAGTATAATGCATGGCCGGTGTCTTGAGGCGTGACAGTTCGGAGCTGTTGTAGCTGTCGGCCATGTGATTGTGGGTTGTGAGGCGTATGAAGTCGCTGTCGGGTGCGGGGCGGAAAGATGGGGCGAGACGCGTTCGCAGTAATGAGATGTCTGCTTGTGTGAGTGCGTTGTCGCGTATGTTGTTGAGGAGGTTGACGAATGTGGCGTTTTGCTGTCGGTAGACTTTGGTGAGTTCAATGGTGACGTATGGTATCTGGGCGAGGGCGCGGCTTCCGAAGAAGTAGGGGGTGTCGTAGTGGGGGCGGAGTAGGATCTCGTCTTGCGGTGTGAGTACGGGTGCAAGTTGCTGGAGATCGCCTATCATGAGTAGCTGCACCCCTCCGAATGGGAGGGATGAGCGTCTGTATTTGCGGAGTGCGTTGTCGATTGCGTCGAGCAGGTCGGACCGTACCATCGAAATTTCGTCTATCACGAGCAGATCAAGGGCGCGAATGATGCGGAGCTTGTCTTTGCTGAATGAGAATTTATCTCGGTATTCCGATCCGGGAAGGTATGGGGAGAGGGGGAGTTGAAAAAATGAATGTATCGTAACTCCTCCGGCATTGATGGCGGCGACTCCAGTTGGCGCAACGACAACGATAGATTTTGCGCTCTTGCTACGGAGTGTGTGGAGGAAGGTTGTTTTTCCGGTTCCGGCTTTTCCTGTGAGAAAAATGCTCATGCCGGTATGTTCCACAAATTCCCAAGCAAGGTGGAGTTCGGGGTTATGGGTCATCAATGTTTGATTATGTGTGGGAAGAGTTACTGGTCAAAGGTCATTTCATCGAATCCTGCGGCATCGAATTCATCGTCGTTAAATGAGTCTGATCCATAGAATTCTTCATCAAAGTCTTCTGAAGCGGCGGCAGCCTTGGCATCAACTTTTGCAACGAATTCGTCAAGATCAACAGTCTGCTGCGGTGCTTTGCCGAGTGAAAGTGAGCAGATAGGGTCTTTTAGGCTTGATCCGGGAATGAGTTCTTTCATTTCCATGAAGAAGGAGCGGTCAGTCATGTAATCGAATGTGAACATGAGGTGTTGTCCTTCATCGTCGATGAGGTCGGAGAGGAGGGTGTCTTCCATCAGATATACATCCTGATCGGATGAAGTATCCATATCTTCGAGCGTTACTTCCTGCCGTTTTTCCCAGTTGTCGTCGCAGATGAAGAATGACGAGAGCTGGTTTTTATCGAAGTCTACAGCGTCGCAAATAGCGTTTTTGAGGTCGAGGAATGTGGCGTCGGCGTCAATTTTAATTTCTCTTTTGAAGTTTTCGACTTCGTCAGAGACAATCCTGAAATTGTAAACCATATGTAAATTATCTGATTTTTTTATTCTTATATGTGGAGGGGGAGTTGGATGTCATAACGTGGCTCTACTCCTGCGCAAAGGTAAAAATTTCCATTAATAACAGCCAAATAATTGTGATGGTTTTTTTGATTGATCTCAAGATTCGTTGGGGAACGGGGGTAATGATGCGGCTGCACAAGCATACCGAGGGTGTGACATAATGGATTATCTGGGTCGTCGCTATCGACATTCGGCTTCTGTCACGATGGTCAGATCGTTCCCCTCAACCTCGGTTTCAGCTTCTACCAGCTGAACTATTCAGACAGCCCCCTGACTATTCTTATAAAAACGATGGTGTGTCAGGTCTTTTTGACACACCATCGGTAAAAAGTGCAGGAAGCAGGGGATGCTGCTTTTATTTTTTGTTAGTGGGGTTAACGGGAAGTGCACGGCTGAACACTTCGCGGAATGAAACGAGAGTTTCTGTGCGGAGCAGTCCGAGTGGCTGGAGCTTCTCGTGGATTAGGTGGAGGAGGTGTTCGTTGTCGCGTGCGTATAGTTTAATGAGCATGTCGTATTCACCTGTAGTGAAGTGGCATTCCACAACTTCAGGTACTTCTTTGAGTTTCTCAACAACTTCGTTGAATTTGTCAGGTTCCTTAAGGAAAATTCCAACGAACGCACATGTGTCATAGCCGAGTGTGGTGGGCTTGATGAGAGCTCGCGATCCTTCGAGTATGTTGGTAGCCTGCAGTTTAGCTATGCGCTGGTGTATAGCTGCTCCTGAAACTCCACATTCGCGTGCGATTTCGAGGAATGGTTTGCGACCGTTGTCAACGAGCATCTGAAGAATTTTGGTGTCGAGATTGTCAATGTGTAAGCGTGCCATACTGTTACTTTTTTCTTTAGTTTAGTTGTTGTTTAATATTCCCTTTTTGAAGTGACTGTAATACCCAACAATTTTGTTTTAGGTTTCAGTTTAGCGCTTGTTGTGGTATTAGTTCACCACAAAATTAGAAAAAAGTTTTTTAATTACGAAAATTGAAATGAATTTTTTAGGGGCTTGAAAAATAACAAAGAGGCTGAAATTGATATTTTTTTGTTAATTTTGTAGAAAGAAAGCTTCTGTCGTTGATGTGGATAAGTATAATAAAATAAAAATATTGACGAGGTAACTTTCGGAGTATCAGGGAAATGTTATTGTAGGTAAGTTAAGTTGCCTGCGGGTTTGAAATTCAATGAATATTTCAGTGAAGTAGTAGGAGTTGGTTAGATTGTGCGATTTTATGTTTTTAAACATGTTTTGAGTGCTCTCAGTTTCTGAAAACAGTGGTAAGAGAGAAGATTTGAGTAAATGAATATGCTTAAAAGTTTGATTGACAGAATAGTAGTGTCGGGGGTGGCGGTTGTTTGCAGTTGTATGGCGGTCGGCTGTTCTGATGGGGCTGAAGATGTAAGGGTTGTGACTGTTTCGGTGGCTCCTCTTGAATATTTTGTGACCAATATCGGTGGGGATAGCGTTTCGGTCAGGACTTTGATGGGTGCTGGTGCTGATCCGGAGACTTTTCAGCCGGGAATGGGTGTGATGAGGGAACTTAACCGGTCGGGTAATCTGCTTGTTACCGGGGTAATACCTTTTGAGAAGGAGATGGTTGCTGATATTGAACAGAATGCTGCGCGAATGAAGGTAGGGGTGGCCGGAAACGGAATAGAATATATGTACGGAACCCATTCTCATGATGGTGGTCATGATCATGATGGGGATGTATGCGAGGGTGATGGTGATCCCGATCCGCACATATGGGGGTCTATAAGGAATGCGAAGAAATTGGCGGGTAATACGCTTGAGTTTCTTAAAGATGCCTTTCCTAATCTGTCGGATTATTTTGATGTCAGATATGCGGCGTTTCATGTCAGGCTCGATAGTATAGACCGAGAGTTTGGCAGGCGTCTGAATGGTGTTGATGCTTTTGTGATCTGGCATCCGTCACTGAGTTATTTTGCCCGCGACTATGGGTTGGAGCAGATAGCTTTAAATCTTGAGAATAAGGAGACTTCGCCGCTGAGGTTGAAAGAGGCTGCAGAACATGCGCAGAGACATACGGTGGGTGCTTTTTTTATTCCGGAAGGTTTCGCGCGTAACCGTGTGGCTACGCTTTCCGATGCTATCGGTGTTGAGCCTACGGAGGTAAATTTTATGGATCCGGACTTGGAGCGTCAGCTGAATGCAGTGGTGGATGCGCTTACTTCAAATAATACAGGCGATGGGGAGTGATCTTATAAAACTGTCGGATATCTCGATGCGATGGGATGTCAAGGAGGTGTTATCGGGGATTGATATGACTGTGAGACGCGGAGATTTTCTGGCTATCACCGGACCAAATGGGGGGGGGAAGTCAACGTTGCTGCGTGTGATACTCAAGTTACTGAGACCGACTTCAGGTAGAGTGGAGTATTTCGATAACGCGGGCGGGATTACCGAGCGTCTTTCGATAGGGTATCTCCCGCAGAAAAATATGATTGACGCACGTTTCCCCATTACGGTTCGCGAGGTGGTATCGTCGGGGCTTTTGGGTAAAGGGGTGCATAAGAAGGAGTGTAATGCACTTCCGGGTATAGTGGAAGAAACATTGCGTCTGGTTGAGCTGCATGCTCATGCTGATTCTCCGATCGGTATTCTGTCGGGTGGACAGCTTCAGCGGGCGTTGCTTGGAAGGGCTATAATATCGTCGCCGGAGGTGCTTGTGCTCGACGAGCCGCTGAGTTATCTCGACAAGCATTTCGAGGAGCATATTTATTCGATATTGAGGGATTTGTCGTGGTCGACAACTATTTTGCTGGTGAGCCATGAGATGAGTGTGATTTCTACAATGGCAACCCGTCATCTGATTGTTGACCATACATTGCACGAGTGTCGGGCTAAGCATCATTATGTTGCGTCGGAATGTGACTGACGGTGCATTCTGGCAAGATTTTTGCATTATTTCATATGATCGGGTAGTACATACGGTGTGGAAATTTGTTGTTTTACATGTATGTTTCCAATATTTTTCATGAACCTCTCTTAGAATCAAATGGATAAAAAAGTCTTTGCCGATACTAAAAAACGGATTTACAGATATGTTGCGGAACACCGTCTTCGCGATGCATTCGGTTATGCCCGCTCCCTGTCGCAGGGTATGATGAACTGGGAGCTTTCGCGTGAACTTGCTCAGGCGGAGGAAAATTACCGGATGATGCTTTCTTATGCTTCTCGCGGCGCTGATGATCCGGGGCGCCCGGATATGGTGGCGACCATAGGCAACACGATTCTTGAACTGACGGACAGGCTTGAACGCGAGAACCTTGTGGCCGCTGAACCGACTTTGTATTATAATACATTGCGTTATGAACGCATGCAGAGCTGTGATTCGATTGAGAGCTTGCTTGACGGATATGTGAAATTGCTTTCCGATGGTTCGATTTTCAATGTTGTAAGCAGCGGTAGTTCTACTTCAGATGACAGGCGTGTGATGCTTGACCGTGAAGCGCTTGAACGCAGGATATTTAACCGTATATGGGTGACGCATCCACTATCAGCCTCGGATGAGGAGGCATTGGCAACAGTTTTAGCTGATGAAAGGGTGCCCGAATACGCTAAGGAGTTGTTCGGTTGGGGTCTCGCTCTGGGTGGTCTGCAATATTTCGATAGCCGCAGAGTGGGTCTTCTTCTTGGGCTTTATTCTGGTAAAATGATGCGTGCTTCCGGGGTGGGATTGATAGGAGCATGTTTGATTCTCAATGCTTTTCCGAGCCGTAGATTGAGCCGTCGGGTTGGATTGCAGCTCGAGGCTCTGCGTGATAGCCCCGATTGGGGCAAGGATTTGCGGATGGTGAATATGGAGCTTGTAAAAACCATTGATACAGATCGTATTACTGCTAAAATACGCGATGAAGTGGTGCCGGGAATGATGAAGTTGAAGCCGGAGATAGATAAGAAGTTGAAAATAAATATAGAGGAGATAGATCCTGCTGAGGTAGAGGAGAATCCGGAATGGCAGGAGATGCTCCACAACTCCGGGTTGGCTGACAAGCTTAAAGAAATGAGCGAGATACAGCAGGAGGGGGGAGATGTAATGATGGGGACTTTCTCGCATCTGAAGAGTTTCCCATTTTTCAATGAGGTGGCCAATTGGTTCTTGCCTTTCCATTCAGACTACTCTGCTTTTTCCGATAATGGTTCGCAGGCTGATACGCGGACGGTTGCCGATATCATAGCCGGTGCGCCTTTCCTCTGTGACAGTGATAAATATTCGTTCATGTTGTCGTTGGATCATGTTCCATCTGATCAGCGTAAACTTATGTTGCAGCAGTTTAAGATGCATGGCGACCAGCTGGCTGAAATTCGCGCAGCATCGCTTACGGTTGTATCCGATGACCGGCGCGCCATTATCAACAAGCAGATACAGAATCTCTTCAGATTTTTCAGACTTTTCCGCCGAAAAGGTGAGATGCCCAATCCGTTCGCGAGGGGTGTGAATCTTGCCGCATCAGGGATTCTCGCTCCAGACCTGCGTGATGCTGAGGCTCTATCGTTGATAGCTGAGTTTTATTTTTCGCATGGTTATTATGAGCAGGCTTTGAGTAGCTTTTGTCTGTTGGGTCAACTGGCGGTTCCGGGTGCGGATGTATATCAGAAGATGGGGTATGCGAGCCAGAAACTTGGGGATTTTTCCGCGGCAACTGATTATTATGAGCGTGCGGAGATGCTTGATTCAGGCAGTGACTGGACGCTCCGTAGGCTTGCACGCTGCTATATGGCACTCCATCGTCCGGAGGAGGCGCTTAAACGTCTCAGGATTCTCGACCATAGGAAGCCCGACAATGCGGCGACGGCTCTGAATATCGGAAGGTGTCTGGTTGAACTCGGGCGGTATGATGAGGCTGTAGCGGCGTATTTCAAGAGTGAGTATCTCGACAGCCGTTCAACGAAGGCGCTTCGCCCGTTGGCATGGTGTCTGCTTCTGACGGGTGACCTTGCTCAGAGCCGAAAATATTATGAACGTATTCTGAAGGAGACAGAACCGACAGGCGACGATTATCTGAATATGGGGCATCTGAGTCTGGCGGAAGGCAAGTTTCAGGAGGCGATGAATTTCTATTCGCTGAACATTGCGTCGCGCGGAGCTGATAATGCTACCGGAAGTTCCCGTCAGGAAGCTGTTGATGGCTTTATAAAGGATATGCGTGACGATGCGAAGTATCTTAAGCGGATCGGTGTGGATCCGGAACTTGTTCCTCTATTGACGGATTCGATTCTTTATAATGAGAATCTGTGACAGGAGATTTTCCAGTAGAATTATCCCTATTTAAGAAACATATAAACATAATTAAAAAGTATGGTGATTCAGAGATGGCAGTCGGTATGGTTGCTGATTGCAGGAATTTTAGTTATTGTGTTCTGTTGCACTCCAATGGCTGCCGTTCAGAGCAGTATTCCTGATGATGCGGCGTCGATAACTCTGTTGCGTCCGGCTGATGTTCCGGTTTTCATGGTAGTCAATATTCTGGTGGCGGCTTTATTGTTTATTTCCATATTCCTTTTCCGGAATATGCGGCGTCAGAAAACCGTAACCAAAATCTCGATGTTGCTTATCGTGCTTCTAATGGCAACCGAGATCTATATCCTCTGGAGCTGGAACAGTAACATTGGTGTGGTGGATTGGTTCGGGAGTATTTTCCTGCTTCTGGGCGCACTGGTGTTTGCTTTTCTTGCTTATCGTGGTATCAGCAGTGACGAGCGTCTGCTCAAGGCTGCTGACCGTCTGCGCTGACAAGCTGTCAGTGTGATCCTAGAATCAATAGCAGAAGCGATATAAACAGTAGGCCGAGGTCAATAGCCTTGGCCTTTACGTTTTTCTCCCTGAGAACAAACACTCCGTAGATAAAGGGGACCATTACGCTTCCACGTCGTACCATTGATACTATTGATATCATTGCGCCGTCGAGAGACAGGGAGTAGAAGTATGCGAGGTCAGCAACGGTGAGGAAGAGTGAGATGAAGGGTATTGTCCATGTCCAATGGAATTTTCCTCCTTCAGCTGAGGATGCCGGGTAGAGCTTTTTTATCAGGAAAAGTGTGGCTGTCATGATGATGCATTGATATAGCGAATACCATGCCTGTACGTCAAGCGGGGTGAAGGAGCGGAGAAGATATTTGTCGTATAGGGCGCTGACAGCGCCGCATACAGTGGCTCCAATAGCCATCCATAACCATCGTGAATGTCGAAACGAGAATCCCTCTTTACTTCCTATGCGCGAAATGAAATATAGTGATGCAAAACCGATTGTTATTCCGCACCACTGTATAAGATTGAGTCTTTCTCCAAATATTACCAGTGCGCCGACCAGTACCATTACCGGGCGGCTGGCGTTGATGGGCCCCTGTATGGTAAGCGGGAGATGTTTGATTGCAAAATATCCCAGCAACCACGATGTCAGCACTATGAGGGCCTTTATAAGGATAAGTATGTGTCCAACTGCAGTATTTCCGAGACCGAAGTTTCCGGAAGAAAGCTCGCTGACAAGGACCGGTGACATCAGGAGGGTCTGAAACAGTGTGTTGAGCATCAGCACTACTGTGACATTGTTTCCCTTAACTGACAGTTTTTTGAAAACATCATAGAATCCCAGGCAGAAGGCTGAGACGAGTGCGCATAAAATCCACATGAGGATTGGATGAAAATGTGAAAAGAAAGGCGCCGGCGCACGCTGTCGCGGCTACCGGCGCCTTGATATGATCAGTTTACTGAGGCTTTAAAATCAGCCTTGATATTCAGCGTGAAGTAAGAGAATAGGGAGCGTCGACAGTTACTGAGAATGAGTAGGTGTCGTCAGAATCCATAGGAATAGGAACGTGCGGGCAATGGAAAGATAGGGCAAGTTTGGTTGCGTATGATACAATGCCTTGCAGGTCGGTCACTTCATACATCTGGAACGGACGGTTATTTGCAGTAGGAATAAGCGATGCGGATGCAAGAAGTATACCGGTATCTGTAATGGTGAAATCAATTCCTGAGAAGTCCATGGTTATACCTTTTGGCATTCCATTTACGAATTGGGCATTCTCTATGGTAAGGCGAGCCGTTTTCATTGTCGGATTCAGGTTTAGCAGATATTTTGATGACTGTGTGTGGAACGGATCGAATTCACCGCCAGAGCATACTGATGACGTCAGACCGTAAAAGTAATTTTTCTTTTGTATAATACGTATCTTGTATGAGTTATTGATCGTGAATGATATGAAGGGCTGGACACCGACAGGAGCAGGTATCTGTTCACCATTTTTTTCTGTGTAGCCGAAAGTGCGATCCTGATCGAGCAGGCACTCAATACTTAGGTCGCTGATGTAGTATGTCGACATTGAAGCTTCAGAGTTTGTGGCGAATGAACCTACGTAAGATGTCCCTTTTACGTTAGGGTCTTTGAACGATGTCTGAGGTAGGTTTAGAAACGTCAGTGTCGTCCGCTGATTCTGGTCAAATTGGATATCAGAAATTTGAATGGAGCAAGAGTTGTCATTTTCATCGAAAATTATGGTATAATTGCACCCATCATAATAGCTCCAGTCATAATTCTTGAGATTCTGTACCGCGACGAAATTATCCGAAGCATTTTGTTCGAATTGATAGATCGGTTTTGGCGGGATTTCATTTTTAAACTCTGTAGAGTGGCAAGAAGATAAGGAAAGTATTGCCAGAAAACCGCAACAGATAGGGATTGTTTTCAAATTCATGTCAAGATATATTTATAAAATGTGGATGCTGGAATTAATTAACGTTGTGTTCAAGTCACATGAAGGGGATGTCATAGCGGAGTGTGATTCCGGTTTGAAATCCGTTTCCTCTCTGCAGGAAAGCGTTCCCTATAGAAACGAAATAGAAGGTCGCATATTGCGTATCTGTGAAATTGTTTGCCCATATTTCCGCCGAAAGTTTTTTGTGCCAGACTCGGATGGATGCATCTGCGATAGCGTAGAAAGGCTGTGTCAGCGAATTCTCTTCGTTCCAAAATATTTTTCCTATGGCACGGCAGCTGATATCAGCGCTTACACGATCGATGAATTTTCCGGGAATGTCGCGTGTGTATGCTATTCCAGTGAAGAGAGTGTTGAGGGGGGCATAGGGCACATGCTTTCCGTTGAACGAAGTCTTACCGTTGCTGAAATCAACGAACCGGGCATCGGTGTATCCGTATGCGACTCGAGCGCTCAATCTGTTGGTGAGACTGTAAATGGCTGATAATTCAGCTCCTTTTGAGCGGGAGCGACCGGCGTTAGCCATGACTCGTCCGGTAATTGCCCCTTCGGGAAACATGGTGAGCTGCTGGTTCCGGCATTCTATCCAGAAAAGGGCTGCCTCAAGGGAAAGTCTGTGCTCAAGTAGCGAGAGGTGTGATCCGATTTCAAGGTTCCAGGTCTGTTCCGGATCGTAGCTGATAATGTCGTCGACATTGTAGCGCTGTTCGAGACCAACTTTTCCCATGATGCGCTGTTGCAGTACATCGCTGAACATCTGGGTGTTGTATCCTCCGGATTTGTATCCTTTGGTAATTGAAGCGAATATGTTTCCTTTATCTGAGGGGAGGTTGTATGAGATGGAGAGTTTGGGAAGGAGCTGTGCGAATGTTTTGGATAGTGATCCTGTGTCGTGGATGCTTACCGGGATTTGTGTTATATATGGAATCATCGCTTCTGAAGTTCTGTCGTAGATCGAGTATGATGATTCAGAGTCGCTGTTGTATCTTATGCTGACTTTTTCCCAGTCCCATCTGAGGCCGAGAACCGCGGTCCATGACCCGAAGTCGAATGTACTGCTATGGTAAAATGATCCTCCTCCGGAGGGGAGTGTGAAGCGGCTGCCGAGATACAGGCTGCGCTGATCCCACATTATGGGGTATAGGGGGTTGATTTTGTTTGCATTGTTCTCGATCAGCCGGGTCATTCCATAGTCGTAAAATGTCACGGGAGCTGACATATCGGTGCGTCGCAGGTAGCCGAATGCTCCGGTAAGCCACCGATACCTGCCTTTGATGGCGTTCCCTTTGGCAACGACATCGCCAGTGAAGGCCCATTCGTGTCGTTTCTGTGTCAATGTGAAGTAGTCTTCCGGCAGAAAATCCTGATCGAGCGTCATGTTATCGTTTATGTACTGGAAACTGCCGATGGCCGAGAGGGTTATTCCTCCGATCTGTCCGTTAAGTGTAATTCCGTCGGTAACTGTCAGTCGTTTGTAGAAGCACGTGTCGTTATAGGCTATAGTCGCGTTCTCTACCGATTCATAAGGATAGCCGTTCTGTATTGATGAGGATACTGATGCGGTGTTTTCCATTATGAAACTTGATGCCGGGCGCCATGCCGTTTTCCACCGGGCGCTCCATTGTCTTTCGCGTCCTACATGGGAATTGTTGTATGAGTTTCTGAAGAATCCATCTGTTCCGGTAGCATAAAGATTGAGTGATGATCCGAGCGTGGGGGTCAGGCGTCTGTATATTCCGAGAGAACCCTTGTATGAATTGCGGGTGGCGTATTGTGCGAGTATCCTGATCCCTTCGTATGAAAGGGGAGAAATGGTGTAGAGGTTTATCAATCCACCCATAGTGTTGCGGCCGTAAAGTATATTCTGCGGTCCGCGGAGAATCTCGATCCGTTCTATATCGGCGAGGTCGAAGTCAAAGTTGTCTTTGTTAATGAAAGGAACATTGTCGATGTTTAGTCCGACCACAGGCTGATCAATTCTGGTGCCCAGTCCGCGTACATAAACCGATGATGTCATTCTTGAGCCGTATTGGGGCATGTAGAAGTTGGGGACAATTTCGCTTACCTGCTTTATATTGACGATATTGAGTCTTTCAATATCGGAACGTCCGATATTTGTAACCGCTTCCATTCTTCGGCCGGAGTTCCCTTCTTTTATAGCGGTTACCGAGACCAGAGGAAGAGACATCACAGTATCGGCATATTCGGCATGAACCGCTTCCGTCAACTGCTCGTTGATATCTGATGCCGAGACAGCCAGTGACAGCGTGAAGGCAGCTATTATGTGAAGGGTACGGTTCAAAATATGTCGGCTTGATTAGGAGGTGCAAAATTACGAAAAAAATAGCAATAACGGGGTGATAATGGGGTGGAAGGGTATGAAAAAGGTTATGAAAAAAGGAAAAAATGTTACGGTGGGGCTGAAGTTCCAAAAAAAATAGGTAATTTTGAATCGGATATGAGCAGAGAGATTCCCAAAGAGGACCGTAATATTATTGAGCGTCTGCGACAGCCGGAGAGCTGCCGCGCTGCGTTCAATGATGTGATACGCTGTTATTCGGAGCCTCTCTACTGGCAGATCCGCCGTATGGTGGAAAGCCACGACGATGCGTCGGATGTCCTTCAGAATACATTTCTGAAGGCGTGGCAGAGTATAGAGAATTTCCGGGGTGAGGCCAAACTTTCAACCTGGCTTTACAAAATTGCCGTAAACGAGAGTATCAGTCACCTTGCCCGCGAGCGTAAACGCCTTAATCTCAGCATGGATGACGAGGCAGCCCATCTGGTGAACGTAATCGAGGCGGACGAATGGACGGACGGTGACGAGATAGCACTGAAACTGCGAAAGGCTGTGGCTTCCCTTCCTGAAAAGCAACGTATAGTCTTCAATATGAAATATTATGATGATATGAAATATGAGCGGATGTCGGAGATTCTGGGAACCTCGGTAGGCGCTCTGAAGGCTTCGTACCATCTCGCGGTAAAGAAGATTGAAAAAGCTTTGACGGGATAAGAGGTCCGTAAGGAACCGGTCGGAAAAAACTGCAGGCATGTTTAAACCTTACCGGTTGCGGTAAGTCAAAAAAAGTAACAAGAAGGCATCAACTTATCTGAAGATGAAAGAAAGGAACTATGACATACTTGAAAGCGCAGGTCACCGCGACGGCATGACAGTGCCGGATGGTTTCTTTGACGCTTTTGCCGAACGGATGCAGAGTGTGCTTCCGGAAAATCCTGAAGCCGAGCGCCCCGCGACAACGGATCTTCCCCGAAGTTTCTGGGATCGGATCCGTCCGTTCGTGTATATGGCAGCGATGTTCGCTGGGATATGGTGCATGCTGAAGATGTTTACCCTCATGGGTGACCAGCATGTGGATCTGTCGATTGATAACAACGAGATTCTTACCGAGGCTCTGAGCGATGATAATTTTATCTATGACCATTTCATGGATGAGATCAATCAGCGCGAGATATTCGACACGATGTATGACGACAGTATAGATATAGAGGATATAGATATATTGGAGTCAGACAGTTTTATGCTGAATGATAGCTTATGAAAAGATTGATTTACTTACCCCTGGTTCTAATAGGGCTCCTGATGGTTGCAGTTCCCGCAGCTGCTCAGGAAAGGCAGGATCGCGATCAATGGATGAACGAGATCAAGCAGTATCGGCGCACATATTTCACCAAGGAGCTTAACCTGACGCGTGAGCAGCAGAACAGGTTTTTCCCTATTTATGAAGAGATGGAGGAGCGCACTGCTCAGGCAGAGGAGGAAGCGCGGGTGATGGAGCGGCGCATAGCGGAGGCTCCTGATGCCACGGATCTGGAGTATGAGAAAGCTACGGAGGCGCTTTATGATGCCAAGCTGACACAGGCGGAGATAGAGAAGAGCTATATGGATAAGTTCAGAAGTGTACTGAGCGCAAAACAATTGTTTGAGTTGAAAAACGCCGAACGTCAGTTTCAGCGTGAGATGCTGAAACAACATCAGCGTCTGCGCACCCTTAAAACCGCGGGTGAAAAGGTGCAGTAACCCATCCTATGGCTGGGCTGTAAGAAATAGAATCCGGACACACCGGTCATTAACCCGGCAGATGTGTCCGGATATTTTTTATAAGCAAGTCATGAAAATTATTCAGCATTATATAAAATAATTTCCGCGACTTACATAACGAATGATATATTTAAGATATGAAACGGGTTCTGTCGATATTTGTGGCACTCATGGCTATAATTTCTGTTTCAGGCGCACGCGTCAACAATAGATCCGCAGCTCCGGATTTTGCATTCCCGAAAAAGGTTGAGCAGCAGGCAGAGCGCGATCTGCGCGATGCGCTCCGCAGCGGGAACTGTGATGGGGTAGTGAACGCTCTTGTAAGAAAGGGGCTCGCCCAGACAGCCGTGTCTGTGGATTCTCTCCCTGTAGTGCTGTCGGAAATCAGCCAAGTGCGTATGGAGGAAAAGGATCCTGTCATGCGGGCTGTGCTTGCGGTACTGGAGGCAAAGATATATGGTGATCTGTATACAAAAGACCGCTGGACAGTAGACCAGCGTCCGGCTATAGCGGCAGTGGCTGTAACCGACGATTATAATCTGTGGAACGGTGAGCTGTTCGGACGGAAGGTGCGTTCGCTTGTGGAGGATGCACTGAGAGACCGTGATGTCCTTTTGGCTACTCCGATAGATGCTTATAAGGAATCGGTTGAGATTGACGGTGAAGCTGCGCGCACATTTTATCCCACGATGTTTGATTTTGTGGCGTGGAGATGTATAGCATGTCTGAATATTTTCACATCATACTCAGCATCATTGCCGTATGCGTTGCTTGAGAACCCTTTTGATACGTATCTTCATCAGCCCGGAACCACATCGGGGTTGATACTCTACATATACCGCACTCTTGCAGAGGGACGCATGGATGGCGCTCCTGGTATGCTGGCGCTTTCAGGAGCAATGGGTTTCGTGGCTCCAAGAGTGTTCACAGTGGAGCGTCCGGTGTTCGATTTCGCATATTCCCGTGAGAATAACAGCGAGGAGACGGAGGTTGAGCGGTATCTGGATGCATATAAAAAGTATATGGATGAGACACCGTATGCGGTGGAACTTCTGCTTGCAGTACGGCGTGTGGATCCGGAGTGGGGAGTTGCCAAGGCTTATTACAAGGCGCTTTCTGATTTTGCAGCGGAATATTCCGGATATTTCAATATCGGCGGAGTAAAGGATAAACTCTCCGATTTGGGTATCAGCAATGTGACCTTGAAGGTTCCTCAGCAGATAGAGAAGGGAAAGGAGTTTGGCGTCGCGGTGTCGGTTAATAATATCAATGAACTGACGCTTAAACTTTACAAGCTGAATAACAGCGCGGTAAAACGTGACGCTTCGCGCTATTCAGGAGCATTGGGGTCGCCGGTGCAGACCATTACCGTGAATATTGAAGGCTCTGTTCCTTTTACGGGTGCCAAGCATTGCTCGCTGATTGCTCCGGATTATGGGAGGTATGTTGTAGTGGCTGATTTCGAAGGGAAGAATAAAAGCGGTGATAACAGTCACCAGATTCTGGACTGCTCCGATATAACAACGAGTGTGGTTCAGGATAACAGCGGGCGTCAGCGTGGGGTAGTGGTTAATGTCGGTAACGGCGCTCCGGTGGAAGGGGCTTCTCTGGTGTTCTCGCCGTGGGACCGGCGTTCGGTTCCATCGTCTCTTCCCGGTGTGACGGACATTGACGGTTTCATAGATTTCAAGACTGAGAAATCCGGAACAGTGTATGCAACGCACGGTGAGGATATCTTCTCGCGTAGTGTCAGTGCGTATCTACGCAATTACATTTCCCGTGAGGGGGGAGTGTATGCGGCATTGGTGACATCGCTGGGTGTATATAAGCCTGGCGACAAGATGGAATATGCGGCGGTGCTTTATAATCTTGACCGCTCCGGACGGTCGCCGGTGGCATCGCGTCAGTTCACTGTGCGTCTGCGCGATGCGAATTATCAGGAGGTGTCAACTGCCACGCTGACGACAGATGGCTGGGGGCGTGCGCAAGGGGAGTTCGATCTGCCGGAGGATGGACTGACCGGGATGTTCTCGCTTGAAATAGCTGATGAGGATATCCGCAACGGGCACAGATCGTTTATGGTCAGCGACTACAAGCTTCCGACTTTCGAGGCAAAGATAACGTCGACCCAACGCCCCGCGCGTATCGGTGAAGCTGCTGTAATAGAAGGTGAGGCAAAGACGTATGCAGGTTTCCCGGTGGAGAACGCAACGGTGAGAGCGCAATTCAAGGTGCGCGTCGGCGGCTGGTGGTTCGCGCGGGTAACTCCCGTTTTTTTCGAGACCACGGGAACAACCGATGCGAGTGGTGCGTTCAAAATAACCATTCCGGGCGATGTGATCGCGTCCGCTCCTATGACTGAGGGATATTTCGTAGCCGAAATTGCGGTGACTTCGCAGGATGGAGAAACGCATGCCGTGAACGGCGGGTTCAATTTGGGTAAGCCCGATTATATCCAGGCCTCAATTCCGGGGGAATATAACGCTGAGCGCGGAAGTGAGGTGAAGGTGGAGCTGCTAGATTATGATGGCAAATCTCAGATAGCGGAGCTTAAATATAAGATAAACAAGGCTGTGACGGAGAATGGTGTCACGACTTATCCCCAATTGGTGAAGGACGGTACGTTCAAGCCAGGTGATTTCGGTAAGATATTGTCGGGATTGCCTTCGGGAAGGTATGGGGTGATTCTTGCAACCACCGATCCATCGCTTGCCGATCCGACAGGAATAGCTGATGTGACAGTATGGCGTCCGACAGACAAGGTATGCTATGCCGACAGATTGCTATGGGTTCCGGAACAGACGTTGACAGCCGATGATAAAGGGCGTGCAGTGGTAACACTGGGTAGCAATGCGCCCGGTAACCGGATTCTGTTGCTGCTGTCTGATGAGAAGGGCAATGTTGTCACGTCGGAGTGGATAGAGGCTCAGGGTATGCAGCAGGTCGATGTTCAGCTTCCTAATGGCGTGGAGATGCTGACAGGTTATCTGTCGGCAGTGCATGAGTGTGATATGGCGACGGAGGTTTTCACTGTGCGGCAGGCATCGAGTGGAAAGAAGATCTCGATCCATACGACGACTTTCCGTGACAAAGTGGTTCCCGGAGATGAGGAGCGGGTGACTCTTAAAGTTACCGGTACTCATGGAGCTTTGACAGAGAGCGCTCTGATGCTTGACATGAGCAGCAAAGCTGTAGATGCTGTCAGGGGAAACAGTTTCTCCATAAATACGGCGACGCTGGGTGCGCAGAAGCCGTATATATCCTATCCGGATTTTCCGACGGGATGGATTTACGGAGCTTCGAAAGTTCAGAGATTCAAGAGTGTCAGTGTGGATGAACCGTTGTTCAGGATGTACGGCCGCAGTTTCACCCGCGATGGTATCTCTAACTTGTCTGGTATAAGAATCAGAGGTGCCCGTAATATGGCAATGAAAAAAGAGGCTGCCGAGATGGATGGTGCCGTGGAGGAGGAAGTCGCAGAGGATATGGTGGTCTTTTCGGCGGAGCAAAAAATGGCTTATGCATCCGGAAGTGTGACGATGGCTGCCGCTGATGGGGGGGGTATGGCAGACGAAGCTGTACTCGCCGAGAATGGTACGGAAGGGGGTGGTACTGAGCAAGAGATCTCTTACCGTCCCTCGGAGATTCCGTTGGCATTTTTCCGTCCGATGCTCATGACCGACAAGGATGGAAGCCTCGAAATAACATATACAGTTCCCGATGCGAACACAACGTGGGTTCTGCGTTCGCTGGCGTATAACCGTGAATTGCAGACAGCATTTGATCAGGTAGAGATCGTGGCATCAAAACCTGTCATGGTATCGGGTAATGCTCCGCGTTTCCTGCGTTGCGGCGACAAGGTGTTTCTGCCCGCAATGGTGATGAATGCTACCGACAGCACCCTGGTAACGCATAGTGTGGTTGAATTGCTGACAGTAGATGGGGAAAAACGCATTGCAGTGTCTGAAACGACCGACACTATAGATGCCATGGGAAGTACAGCGACGGGGATAGAGTTTGACGTGCCCGATGATCTCGGTGGTGTGATTTTCCGGGTAGGTGCTACTTCCGGCAGTTTCACAGATGGCGAACAGGTGTTTATTCCGATTCTACCGTCGGAGCAGAATGTGGTTGAGACAACAAATTTCTATCTGGCGCCGGGTGAGAATCATTTCACTATGCCATTGGCTGCAGTAGACAACGGCCGCACTTATCTTAAATATACAGGTAATCCGGCATGGGAGGTAGTGTCGGCGCTTCCAGGGTTGCGCCAGAGTGATTTCAGCTCATCGTTGAGCGCGGCCGGGGAGTTATATTCCGCGGCTGTAGCCGACGGGCTGATGAACCGGTATCCGGAGATTGCGCGTACAATCCGTAAATGGGCAGATAATCCGTCGGATTCCGCACTGGTATCAATGCTTGAGAAAAACAGCGGGCTCAAGGATATGCTTCTGGATTCCACGCCGTGGGTGAGCGATGCCTTGAGCGAGACCGAAAGGATGCAGCGGCTCGTGTTGCTGCTTGACCGACGCAATACATCAAAAGTAGTCAACGGCGCTGTAGCGGCGCTCCGCAAAATGTTTGTAAGCGGTCAGGGATGGTGCTGGACTTCAAGTTATCCGGAATATTCCGAATGGTGTACGATGCAGATTCTGGATATTCTCGGAGGATTGAACCGTATGGGCTGGCTCCCGGAGAACAAACAGCTGAAGGGGATGATAGAAGAGGCCGTGAAATATTCCGACAAACAGACGGCTGTAGAATTTGCGAAATATCCGAAAGGGGATTATACGCGGTATTGTTACATGCGTATGAAATACAGCGATATAAAACTTTCAACGGCAGCTTCGGGTGTGGTTTCGGCGCAGGTTGCGCGGATAGTGTCTTCATGGAAGGATCATACGGTAACCATGAAGGCGGTTGACGCGCTGATACTGAATGCCAATGGTTACGCTGCTACCGCGCGCCAGATATTGGCATCGCTTACAGAATATGCAACCTATGCTCCTGAGCGCGGTATGTGGTGGGCACAGCTTGATAACCGCTATTCCTTCTGGTCGATGAACCGTGTGGGGGCGACCGGTATGATACTTGATGCTTATGCTGCGGTAACCCCTTCCGCTCCGGAAGTTGACAGGATCCGTCAGTGGCTTGTGCTCAACAAGACCGATAACAGTTGGGGGAATGCTGTAATTACAACTCAGGTTGTGACATCGCTGCTTGCTTCCGGTAGCCGATGGACTGTGAACAGTGCTGCTACGGCTGTGAGGGTGAACAACACTCTGCTGACTCCGTCGGAGGAATATGCCACAGGCGCGTTTACGGAACCGATAACTTCTATGGTTAAGACTGGTGGTGATCTGGTAATAGACAGGCAGGGTAATTATCCGTCGTTCGGAGGGGTGGTTTCTATGCGTGTTCTTCCTATGTCGGAGATAAAGTCGGCAGGTAGCGGGGAACTGTCTATAGAAAAGTACATGACTGTTTTCAATGGCTCGGAATGGGTTCCGTCTGAGAACTTTACCGTTGGTGACCGGATAAAGGTCACTCTTACGGTGAAGGCTGATAAAGATATGAGCTATCTGGTGATTAACGATCGACGTGCTGCTGGTCTTGAGCCGGTGGAGCAACTTCCTGGTCCGATCTATGCGGATGGAGTATGTTTCTATCGTGAGAACCGAGATTCGCAGACAAGTGTTTTCATTGACTTCCTGCCCAAAGGTAGCTACATGTTGGAGTATGAACTCTTTGCCGCTCAGGAGGGTTCGTTCGTCTCAGGAGTAGCGCAAGTTCAGAGCTACTATAATCCTCTGAATGCCGCACATTCAGGTGGAGCTGTTATTGCTATCAAAAGAAAGTAAACCGTTATATGAACCGACGGTCGGAAATGAAATTGATTAAAACTTTGATGTTTGGAGTGATGCTGATGTTCAGTGTCCCTCTCTCCGCTCAGTCTGCCCCCAAAGCCGAGGAGACTGGTCATTCTCCAAAACATGAGATGCGGGGCGCTTGGCTTGCGTCTGTCTACGGTATCGATTGGCCTTCCAAGCAGGGTGTTACGGCAGCTGTCGCCGATGAGCAGCGGAAAGAGCTGATAGGAATTCTTGACATTCTGAAGAATGCCGGCATAAATGCCGTGATGTTTCAGGTGAGATCGATGGGGGATGCTATGTATGCCTCCCGTCTTGAGCCTTGGAGCCAATATCTTACGGGGGTGCGTGGTGAAGACCCTGCAAAGGGGTGGGATCCGCTCGCTTTTGCCGTTGATGAGGCTCACAAAAGAGGGATGGAACTTCATGCGTGGGTCAATCCCTATCGTCTGGCTAACGGTCCTGTGCCTGTGCGTTGTAGGGTTGCTTCTGGCAATGGGTATTTCGATCCGTCAGGCAAGGGATGGACAATGACATGGCGCAAACCTGCCGCCAAGGGGCAGAAAAGTACGACAGTCAGTGTTCTCGATCCTGGTAATCCGGCGGCGAGAAAACATATTGTTGATGTATGCCGGGAGATTGTGACCGGGTATGATGTTGACGGGCTTGTGTTCGACGATTATTTCTATCCCGACGGACTTCCTCTCGGAAAAGGTTTCGATTTTCCGGAATATGAGAGATACAGGCTTAATCATAAGGGTAGGGGAGAGTTGCTGTCGCAGGCCGACTGGAGGCGCGATAATGTGGCGCAGACGGTGGCCGAAGTGAGGAGAATGATCGATAGCGAACGTCCATGGGTCCGTTTCGGTATAAGTCCGGCAGGTGTGGCAGGGGGTAACGGAGTTGCGTGCAGCAAGTATGGTCTGAAAGCACCAGATTTCGGCAATGATTGGATGTATGACCGCATTTATTGCGATCCGCTCCGTTGGCTTGCCGATGGGAGTGTGGATTACGTATCCCCTCAACTTTATTGGGCATCTGATCATGCGACGAATCCGTATGAGCCGCTTTCGCGATGGTGGGGTACGGTGGCAGAGCGCTTCGGTCGTGACTGTTATCCGAGCCAGAATGTTGGCGTTCTTCCTGAGTGTGAACAGGCTTGGGAGGAGCAGGGGTTTCAGGTTGGGATAAACCGCAGGCATTCAGCTACGGAACATGCCGGAAGTATCTTTTATTCTACCGCACATCTCACGGGGAAAAAGATGAAGGGGCTGGGTGATTATCTTATTGAGCGCTGCTACAGATATCCGGCGCTTCTCCCCCCGATGAGATGGAAAGATGCGGTTAACCCCGGTACGGTCAAGCAGGTGGCACTTCATGACGGCATCCTTAGCTGGATACCGGTGGAGAATATGAGATATGTAGTATATGCCGTTCCTGAAGATGTGACACTTCTCGATGCGCTTGCTGAAGATGGACGTAATTTCGATCCACAATATATCATAGGAGTTACTTATCGGAGCTCTATGGAACTGTCTCCCGATAAAAAAGGTAAACACTGGTATGCTGTTGCTCTTTACGACCGTTTTGGCAATGAATGGGACGCGGCGGTCCTTGAACCCGGTAAATGATAGATGATCAGATGGACACAGTATATATGAGGCGGGCTTTGCAGCTTGCACTTAACGGCAGAGGAGGGGCATCACCGAATCCGATGGTAGGGGCTGTGATAACGGCTCGTGATGGGAGAGTGATAGGTGAAGGGTGGCACCGTGTTCGCGGACAAGGACATGCGGAGGTGAATGCTGTCGCTTCTGTGAGTGAAGCAGATAGACCGCTGCTGACGCAAAGCACGATGTATGTTACACTGGAACCTTGCTCTCATTATGGGAAAACGCCCCCATGTGCAGAGCTAATACTGCGAACCGGTATTCCTCGCGTGGTTGTGGCAACTCTCGATCCGAATCCGAAGGTTGCCGGTAAGGGGATCGCCATGCTCCGCGATGGGGGTGTAGAGGTGGTTACCGGTGTTCTACAGCAGGAGGCCCGCAATCTGAACCGGCGGTTCTTTACATCACAGTTGCAGCGACGTCCGTGGATTACGCTTAAATGGGCGTGCAGCGCCGATGGTTATATGGATCACAAACGGACTGAAACGTGTCCCGATGCCTGTAGGTTTTCCGGTACTCTCACCGGGTTGATGACCATGCGTTTACGTTCGTTTCATGATGCGGTTCTCACGACAGCGTCGACAGTTGAGGCTGACGATTGCCGGCTTACAGTGAGGGGATGGTATGGACGTCAGCCCAGAAGGTATGTTCTGGATCTGCGAGACAGGTGCAATAAAGATCATGCTGTGTTTCAACCACTCTCTGTGGAGGACAACAGAGTGGCGGAAAGTGGTATAGCGGTGGATTTGGCTGGACTTGGTCCTGGAGAGAGGATTACTGCTGGAAATCATGATAATCTTAGGGATATATTCGAAGATTTATACCTTCAGAAGGGTGTTAGCTCAGTGCTTGTGGAGGCTGGTCCGAGGTTCCTCAATGCTCTGATCGACACCGGGCTTTGGGACGCCGCACGCGAAGAAGTGGCAGAGGAAATGATACTTGGAAGTAACGGTGTAGGTAAAGCGCCTATGCTTCCGGGATATTTGCAGATATCGAGTTCAATTGTAGGGCACAGCAGGGTCAATTACTATCTGCGTAAGCGGAATATTGATTTCCCCAATCTCTAAACCCATTGAAAATAAACCAAAAATTATTTAAAATAGTCCGCAGGAATTGGCGCTTAATGGTATTAATTATAATTTTGTCGTGCCATAGCGGAGACGAATGCGCCAATTTTCATGCGGTTTTAGATGAAAGTTGGCAAAAACTTGTTAACTTTGCAGGTTGAAAGCCGTTGCTTTACGCTCCTTTGCGTTAAAGCGGCACGTATTACAATTAAGTTAAAGGCAAAGCTGCCGATATGATTAAGAAAAAAAGTATATTTCTTATACCGCTTCTCGCGAGTCTGATTTCATTTGTATCCTGTAACTCGGATGATGAATTCGAGTATGAAATGCTTGACTTCAGCGGTGTGGCTATAACCGGATTTTCGTTGCAGAGCGACGGAGAGATTCTCAATAATCTTGATTCGGTATTCTTTACCATAGATCTTGTGAATTCAAGGATTTTTAATGCTGATTCACTCCCTTATGGTACAAAAGTAAGCGAGCTTGCCGTGACGATTGTTTCCGATATTTGCTATCAGCTAATAATCACGGCTCCTGGTGAAGGTGGAACCGAGAAGGAGATTGACTATTTAACTTCTCCGAATGAGAAAATTGACTTTTCCCGCGGTGATGTAAATATAAAGATTGTCTCAGGCGATGGCGCCTATACCCGCAATTATAAGGTTAATGTGAATGTTCATAAGCTGTCGCCCGACTCTCTCTATTGGGCTTCGGTAGATGAGGCACAATTACCGACTGCGTTTGAAACAGCTGTAACACAGAAAAGTGTGCGTATGGGTGATAAGGCATATTGTCTGACTACCGATGGCAATTCGTTCTGTATGGCTGTAAGCGATAATCCGTTTGTAAATCAATGGAGCAAGACCTCTGTCGACCTTCCGGCAGACACTGATGTGCGCAGTCTTACTTCTACGGTCAACCGCCTGTATATTCTTGCCGGGGGGCACCTGCTCTGGAGCGAAGATGGTGTGAACTGGAACGAAAGCACCGAGATATGGCGTAGCATAACCGCGCCTTATGAAGATGTTCTTCTGGGTGTGAAGGAGTCTCCGGACGGGAACCTCTGTCATGCGTACTTCCCTGACAGAAACTGTCCGGTGGAACTGATTGATGCTGATTTTCCTGTGTCGGGCAATTCCGCTTGTGTGAGATTTGATTCCAAATGGTCATCTTCGGCGCAGATAATGACTTTCGGTGGAAGAAATATGGCAGGAGAGCTGACAGGTGCAACCTGGGCCTTCGACGGAAATTCTTGGGTTAGGCTTGCTGGCAGTCTCCCAGCTGGCGAAGGATATGCCGTTGCGAAATATACGGTAGCCGAGACAGATACTCTTTCATGGGCTACTCAGCATAAGGAAGTAATTCTTGCAATCGGTGGTTATCAGAATGATCCCAAGAATGGTATGATAGTAAGCCGCGATGTGTATCTGTCGCGAGATTACGGCATGAACTGGCGTAAGGCATATGACGCTCTGCAACTTCCGAGATATATTCCGGGAATGTACGATGCGGATCTTCTTGTATTCGATACCACATATAGTGTGGGTGATCATGGAGTTCAAGACGGGCGTGGCTGGACGGAAATGCCGGTGGAACTTCCGCGTATTCCAGGCTCTCGCGCCGTTAAACCTATCACTTCATGGGATTGCCCGTATCTATATCTTATAGGAGGGGTAGACAGCTACGGAATTCTTCAGAGGAAAATCCGTCGCGGTGTAGTGAACAGCCTCACCTTCCGTCCGCTTCAGTAATGGCGCGCTTATAAGAAAGAATTCTGGCGCAGGAAATTTATTAATATTTAGATGAAACGTTTACTCGTTATGCTATGTCTTCTGTTTGCTCTGGGGGTCACGAGGCTTTCGGCGCAGGAAGAGACTTACCGTTTTGATATCGGCGGTCAGATAGGCATGGCGGGTTATCTTGGCGATGCTTCCCCGAGCATCTTTGCTCATCCCGGCTTTTCAGGTGGGGTGTCGTTCAGGTATCTTCCGGATGCACGATGGGCGGTGAGAACGCTGCTTAACGTACATTCACTAAGTGGCACTACATCGGATATGGATGATGTGCTGCCGGAGAACAAAGAGTATTCTTTCAAATCTACAGCCTATGATCTTGGCGGAAGGATTGAATTCAATTTTTTCAGCTACGGCATAGGGGAGACGTATAAGAAACTGCGTAGATGGAGCCCGTATCTGACTTTGGGAATCGGTGTTACCCTTGCTACCTGTGAGGGTGACTCGAATGTCGGATTCAATATTCCGATGGGAGCCGGGATAAAGTATAAGTTGAAGGAGAGATTGAATCTGGGTCTGGAGTTCACTATGACAAAAGTGTTTTCAGATCATGTAGATGGTGCACTTTCTGATCTTAATCAGATAAAGAGCTCTTTCCTGAAAAATACCGACTGGTATTCCAATATCTCCGTATCGCTAACATATGAATTCGGCAAACGGTGTGTTACTTGCCATTATGTTGACTGAACAGAACGAAAATGAACGCAAACGCAAATACCAACCGGAAAGTGCCGCGCCATGTTGCCATAATCATGGACGGGAACGGTCGCTGGGCGCAGACCCGCGGTCTTGACCGCTCGGAGGGTCATGTGGAGGGTGTAAATACCGTGCGCCGTATAACCGAGGCTGCTTCTGAGGCGGGAGTCGGTTATTTGACTCTGTATGCGTTCTCCACTGAAAACTGGAATCGCCCTAAAGAGGAGGTTGATGCCTTGATGCACCTTATCGGGATCGCTATTGAGCGGGAGACACCAGATTTGATAAAGAACAATGTTCGTCTGACGATGATAGGTGATGTGGACCGTATGCCTGATGACGCTCTCGAACGGTTGCGCGGATGTATTGCCAGAACTTCGCATTGTACTGGTCTGAATCTGAATCTTGCTCTGAGCTATTCTGCCCGTTGGGAAATAACGGAGGCTGCCCGCCGGCTGGCAGTTGACGCTGCTGCCGGGAAAATAGATCCGGCGGAGGTTGACGAGGCGACCTTTGGGAAATATCTTTCAACTTCATCCATTCCGGATCCAGATCTGCTCATCCGTACCGGGGGAGACATGAGGGTCAGCAATTTCCTGTTATGGCAGATAGCCTATGCAGAGTTATACGTGACCCCGGTTTTCTGGCCTGACTTTTCAAAGGAGGACTTCCTGGAGGCGTTGGCTCAGTTCGGAAACCGCGAACGGCGCTTCGGGCTCACCGGGGAGCAGGTCCGCGGCTCGTAAGGCAATAATGTGATCCTTTTCTCATACTCGCTCTCCTACCAAATAATGAATCAACGAAACGTTATCCATTACGTTATGCGAATAAAACTGCTTTTAGTTCTTCTTGTCTCTCTGGTGTTTACGGCAGGTGCTCTTCACTCGCAGGAGCGCACGGATACCATATATAATCCTCCGGTGGTTTACACCGGTATGCCTTCGGAGTATGAGATCGCCGATATCCGTGTGACGGGTGCCGACAACTATGAAGATTATATAGTTATCGGGTATTCGGGTCTTAAGAAGGGAGATCGTCTGGAGATTCCCGGTGACGAGATCACAACTGCTGTAAAGCGCCTTATGCGGCAGGGACTGTTCGCTCAGGCTCAGATTCTTGTTGACAAGATTGCCGGTGATAAAGTATGGCTCAATATAAATCTCCGTACACAGCCTCGTATCTCGGAGGTGCGTTACAGCGGAATGAAGAAGGGCGAGCGTGAGGATATACAGAAACGTCTGCAGTTGATGATCGGAAACCAGATAACTCAGAATATAGTTAACCGCGCTACAGCTATCATAAAGCAGTATTATTCCGAGAAGGGATATGGGAATGCTGATGTAAGGGTTACACTTGAAGAGGACCTGTCGAAGAAGAACGAGATGATAGTGAACATTCATGTTGATAAACATGGCAAGATGAAAGTTCACAAAATATATATCGAGGGGAACGAGGTTCTGTCAGATGGTAAACTGAAGCGCGTAATCAAGAAGACAAATGAAAGCGGCGATCTTCTGAAACTTTTCAGTCAGAGGAAGTTTGTTGAACAGGACTATCAGGACGACCTCAACCGTATTATCCAGAAGTATAATGAGCTTGGTTACCGCGATGCGAAGATATTGAGCGACAGCGTTGTTCCGTATGAGGATAATAAAGTTGACGTATATATAACTCTTGAAGAAGGTAAAAAATATTATATCAGTGATATACAGTGGGTTGGTAATACAATCTATTCTACTGATGAGCTAAACTACATTCTGGGCATGAAGCCTGGTCAGGTTTATAATCAGAAAGAGCTCGACAAGCGCCTCAATTCTGATGAGGATGCGGTTTCGAGTGCCTATATGGACAACGGATATCTGTTCTTCGACCTGATACCTATTGAAAAGAACATACATGGTGATTCGATAGATCTGGAGCTGCGTATGATCGAGGGTCCTCAGGCAAAGGTGAACAAGGTCGTAATCAATGGTAACGATCGTCTTTATGAGAAAGTTGTGCGCCGTGAGCTCCGCGTGAAGCCGGGTGAGCTGTTCAGCAAGAGCGATCTTATCCGTTCTGCTCGTGAAATCGCTCAGACCGGTCATTTCAATCCTGAGACAATCGATCCCAAGGTTGAACCGAATCAAGATAATGGAACTGTAGATGTGATTTTCAATCTTGAGTCTAAAGCCAATGACCAGATAGAGTTCTCGCTCGGCTGGGGGCAGACCGGTCTTATCGGAAAGGTTGCTCTGAAGTTCACCAATTTCTCGATGCGCAATCTGTTTAATCCGAGCTCGTTCAGGGGGCTTATTCCTCAAGGTGAAGGTCAGACATTCACTATTAGCGCCCAGACAAATGCACGCTATTATCAGATGTACTCGGTGTCGTTCCTCGATCCGTGGTTCGGGGGTAAACGTCCGAACTCGCTGCAGGTATCGGCCTACTACAGCCGCCAGACAGGTGTGAACTCATCATATTACAATAGCAACTGGTCAAATCCCTATCTCTATGGAGGATATGGTTACGGCTACGGGTATGGCTCCAATTATTATAATGACTATTATTCAAACTCTATCCAGAACGCTTACGACCCCAATAAGGTGCTTCAGATGGCGGGTGTGACTGTAGGGTTCGGAAAGCGTCTGAATTGGCCCGATGACTTTTTCACCTTTACTACCGAACTTACCTATAACTGGTACTATCTCAAGAACTGGGAGTATCTTTATTATATGAACAACGGTACGTCGAACGCTCTTGTGCTGGGGCTGACATTGCAGCGTAATTCTCTTGACAACCCTCTTTATACACGTCGCGGATCTTCATTCTCGCTGAATTTGCAGATGACACCTCCTGCCTCGCTGTTCGGGAAGAAGAACTGGCAGAAACTTGCGGAGGAGAATACTACTGCGTCGAAGAAGGAGATGTATCGTTGGATCGAATACTGGAAACTTCGTTTCAGATCTCGTACCTATACTCCGCTTACGGATCCGAACGGAAAATGGACACTGGTGTTCATGACGCGTGCCGATATAGGTCTTCTCGGAAGTTATAACAAGTGGTTGAAGTCGCCCTTCGAAACCTTCTATGTAGGTGGCGACGGTATGAGCGGTTCGTATACTTACGCTACTGAGACTATCGCCCTGCGTGGTTATGAGAACGGCGCGCTGACCCCCTGGGGTAAGGAAGGCTATGCATATACAAGATTCGGAATGGAACTTCACTTCCCGTTCCTGTTGCAGCCGACTACCACAATCTATGGTCTTGTGTTCGCTGAAGGTGGCAACGCATGGACGAGTGTGAAAGATTTCTCTCCCTTCAATCTTAAACGAAGCGCCGGTGCCGGTGTTCGTATCTTCCTGCCGATGGTTGGTCTGATGGGTATTGACTGGGCATATGGTTTCGATACAGTCTACGGACAGAAAGGTGGATCGCATTTCCACTTTGTGCTGGGTCAGGAATTCTGACGGAATGATCCGATTGTTAAACCTTTTGGACGCTCAAACGTCTATAATGGTATAGTCAGATTTATTTTAGATACATTCAGATATGAAAAAAATATTATTATCTCTTCTCTGCCTGATGGGGGTTGTCCTCTCAGGTTATGCACAGAAGTTCGCTCTTGTGGATATGGAGTATATCCTCAAGAATGTACCTTCATATGAGATGGCCAACGAGCAGCTTAATCAGCTTTCAATGCGTTGGCAGAAGGAAGTTGAAGCTCTCAGTACGGAGGCTGATACGATGTATAAGCAGTATCTAGCCGATAAAGTGTTCCTGACAGAGGAGCAGGTAAAGAAGCGCGAGAGCGAGATTGTGGCAAAAGAGCAGGAAGCCACTGAGCTACGTTATAAGTATTTCGGTCCGGAGGGTGAGCTTTATAAAAAGCGTCAGACACTGATGAAGCCTATTCAGGACGATGTATACAACGCAGTGAAGAAACTATCGGAAGAGCGTGGGTATCAGGCGATTTTCGATCGCGCGTCGTCGGCAAACATCATCTATGCGTCTCCTAGGATCGATGTCAGCAACGAGGTGCTCGCCAAGCTCGGTTACAGCAATTGATTAAACAGTAAAATTTAATATCAAAAACATATACAACAAATGATTAAGAAATTTCTTTTAGCCCTCGCGGTTGCACTCCCGATCTGTGGCTGGGCTCAGGCTCCCAAATTCGGAACCGTAGACGTTGACAACATTATCCCCAGCATGCCGGAATTCGTAGAGGCTCAGGCAAAAATCAATGAGGCATCCAAGACCTACGAAAGCGAATATGCTAAAATTGACGAAGAACTTCAGAAGAAATATGCTGAGTTCCAGGAGCTTTCAAAAGACGCAACCACTCTGCAGTCGATTAAAGAGCGTCGTCTTCAGGATATTCAGGAGCTTGACAAGAAGGCACAGCAGTTTGCTCAGACAGCACAGGCTGACCTTCAGCGTCAGCAGGCTCAGCTTCTCCAGCCCATACAGGAGAAGGTTATGACTGCTATAAAGGCTGTAGGTTCTGAAAACGGTTTCACCATGATTTTTCCAGAGGGAGCGGCCGCGTTTACATCGTCTGATGTTCAGGATGTGACACCGTTGGTGAAGGCAAAACTTGGTATTAAGGAATAAACTCCAATTTTATAGATTATGCGCACGGGGGCGCGATGCATAGGCGTCGCGCCCCCGGAACGTAAATGAAGTGTATACAGGCGAAAATTGGCAGAGTGGAAGAGGTCTGCAGTTAGGGATAAAGAATATCAATCGACATAAATTATGGCTGATAATTATCTGGAGAAGAAGATGGAAGATCTTCGGGCTGGGCGCACCGTCAGACCGGGATATAATCATAGCGCTGAGGAGAGGGTTGTCGTAGCGGGATTTGGTTGCGGGGTGTCTGCCTTAGCGGAAGTAGTGAGCCGATTGAGGCGTGTGGGGAAGAGGGTGGCGTTTGCTGGGTGTGACAACAAGTCGGGTACAGAGTTGGCTCGCAGTACAGGTGCACAATATCATCCTGCTGACTGGATAGCAGATACAGAGGCTTTGATTACCAGCCTGAGACTGGTATGGCGTGGATGGAGGGGTGTTGATCGTGTGGTGATAGTCTGTTGTGAGAGTGATGTGAATAATGAAAATTTGGCTATCACACCAGATGCATTTCAGATTAAAATGGCATCAGCTGTTGAAGCTGTGCGCCGATCGCAACCGGTGTGGAGTGATGGGAATACTGTATTTGAGGTGGTGGTTGCAGAGGTTTGAAATTATCAGAACCAACGGGTGTGGAAAAGTCATAGAGCATTTTTGATGGTTAAAATGGCTTATAATTCAAAAAAAAAACTTATCTTTGTCCCCGAATTGAGGGTATAGTATGTCTGTCGGCGCTTGCCGACGGATGAAAGAGTATGGTGAGCATATTGTAACCGTCACCATTACAGAGGGATGGGCAAGGACACGAAATACGAATAGTTCAAAACATTATGATATCATTAGGTATTTTTGGTATTGACAATGCAGTGATGGCCCTTGTGGCGCTGCTTACAGGCGCTGCCCTGGTAGCGCTGGCAATGTGGCTCGCGGGGCTTATCTCACCCCGTTCGTTCAACCCGCAGAAAGGGGAGGCTTATGAGTGTGGTATTCCTACCCGCGGTGTCTCGATGACCCGTTTCCATGTAGGCTACTATCTCTTCGCCATCCTCTTTTTAATGTTTGATGTGGAAACGGTCTTCCTTTTTCCCTGGGCAGTGTGTCTTCGCGGACTTGGCGGCGCAGGGGTGGCTTGTGTGGCCGTATTTTTCGCCATCTTAGTGCTTGGGCTTGTTTATGCCTGGCGGAAAGGAGCGCTTGAATGGAAATAAAAGAAGTAACTACGAAGTCCATGCCTTATGATGCATGGAAAGACAATGAGTATATCGAGAAGCTCGTTCAAGAACTCCGCGACAGCGGAACAAATGTGCTTGTGGGCACTCTCGACAAAATCTTCAACTGGGGGCGTTCAAACTCTGTCTGGCCTCTGACTTTCGCAACCAGTTGCTGCGGCATTGAATTCGTGTCGCTCGGGGCCGCGCGTTTCGACATGGCGCGTTTCGGATGGGAAGTTGCCCGCTCGTCGCCCAGACAGGCTGACTTTATGATGGTGGCAGGTACGATAGTCAACCGTATGGTTCCCGTTTTCCGCCGTCTGTACGATCAGCTTGCTGAACCAAAATATGTCATAGCCTGCGGAAGTTGCGCAATCTCCGGCGGTCCGTTCAGAAAGTCCTATCATGTGGCAAAAGGTATTGAGGATATAGTACCGGTAGATGTTTTCGTTCCGGGTTGTCCTCCTCGTCCCGAGGCAATGATCTACGGTATAATGCAGCTATCCCGCAAGATGAAGGTGGAGCGTTTCTTCGGAGGGGTCAACCGAAAGATGAACCTCAAGAAATATCTTGCCGAGCATCCCGAAGAAGCAGAGTGAACGAACGGTGAGCTCCAGCCGTCAACAGGCGATGCATGTTGGTATTTGCAGCGCGACAAACATCCGAAAGGAGCGATAATCAATATTCTGGCATCCGGACAGGAAGTGTGTGGCATCGATGAATGTCCTACCTGTTCAGCCGCTTGTAAACGGAATAAAGTAGTAACAATAATATGGCAGAATTGCAGAACAAGATCTCTAAACAATTCCCCGGAGCGACCTTCGAGGAGGGTGAGATTCTGCTCATCAACATCGCCGATGCGCAGCTTCACGACCTGGTGAAAAGCCTGCGCGACGATCACGGGTTCGATTATCTGGTGACAATCGTAGGTATGGATTGGAAGACCTCAATGGGTTGTATCTATTATCTTGCTAATACCGAAATGAGCGAATTCGTATCGGTTAAGGTTCAGACTGAGAATGTCGACAATCCGATGCTCCATAGTATCGCGGATCTTTACCGTATAGGTGTTATCCTCGAACGTGAGGTTTACGATTTCTTCGGAATCATTTTCATTGATAATCCCGATATGCGCCGTCTCTTCCTCAGTATCGACTGGAAGGGATATCCCTTGAGGAAGGATTATGATATCAATACTCCTGAAAATGAGCCCAGCATCGAGAACGAGCGTCAGAGTGATTACACCCAGAGCTGGGTTGAGCTTCCCGACGGTAAGATCGAAAAGAAAGAGATCGAGATTTTCAAGCCCGAGGATTTTGTGGTGAATATAGGTCCGCAGCACCCTGCGACCCATGGTGTGCTTCGTTTCCGCACTGCCATCGATGGTGAGACGATAGAGAAGATCGACGTATACATGGGTTATATCCATCGCGGTGTAGAAAAACTTTGCGAGGATCTGACTTATATGCAGACACTCCATTATATGGATCGTCTCGACTATTTCTCCGCTCATAATTACCATCATGGTCTTTGTCTCTGTATCGAAAAAGCCGCCGGAATTGAGGTTCCGGAGCGTGCGGTCGTAATCCGCACTCTAATGGATGAGCTTTCGCGTATTGCGTCGCACTGCCTGTTCATCGGTACGTTCTGTATGGATCTTGGTGCAACAACCATGTTGTTCTATACATTGCGTGTACGCGAGCAAATTCTCGACATTATGGAGCGTACATGCGGCGCGCGCATGACTTTCAACTACGATTGCATTGGCGGCGTTATGGCAGACCTTGATCCGGATTTCGTAAAAGACACTAAAGAGTTGCTCGCAGTTCTTGACAAGAATGTGGCTGAGTACAATAAACTTTTCACCGGTAATGTAATTGCCAAAAACCGTTTGGAAGGTGTCGGCATCCTGAGCCATAAGGATGCTGTCTCATATGCCATTACCGGTCCTTCAGGGCGTGCGTCCGGTTGGGCTTGCGATGTGCGTAAGCTAAAACCTTATGGCGCTTATGACCGGGTGAAGTTTGAGCAGGTTGTGCGTACAGAAGGCGATTCTATGGCACGTTTCAAGAATCGTGTCGATGAGATTCTGCAGAGCAAGCATATCATAGAACAGCTGATTGACAATATTCCGGCTGGTGATTATCTTGCTAAGGTGCCTAAGGTGCTGAAACTCCCTATGGGACACTGGTTCCAGGTTGTTGAGGGATGCCGCGGCGTATTCGGGGTATATATCGAGAGCGACGGCGGCAATAAGCCTTACCGCCTGAAACTCGCCACTCCGAGCCTTAATGCAGCCGCTGTTGTCGACCACATTACACGCGGTCAGAAGATTGCCGACCTTATCACAATCGGAGGCTCAATGGACTATATCGTTCCCGACATGGACCGTTGATGCCGCACTTGCATATCAATAAGCTATCACGTTTCTTCAGATAAATAACGACAAAGAGTTATTCGACTACAGAATATCACGTTATGAACAATTACACAATTGATAACTTCCACTCTATGACCGAGTGGTTAGACCATCTTCTCAACGGGTGCATGCCCGGTTGGCTCGCCACTACAGTAGAGTGTCTGCTGGTAGGTGTCGGAATTCTTCTGCTCTACACAGTGCTCGCGCTTTTCTATATCCTGTACGAGCGTAAGATATGTGCGTATTTCCAGTGCCGTCTCGGCCCGAACCGTGTAGGTCCGTGGGGTCTGTTCCAGA